>CAZGOT010000178.1:4756-6273 GCA_964527495.1 uncultured Haliscomenobacter sp. | reverse complement strand
CGTCGTGTAGGGAAAGAGTGTAGATCTCGGTGGTCGCCGTATCATTAAAAAACTCCCAAAATCCTTTCATCGGTTTGATTTCCGTTACGATTGGATCGTCCCAAAGCTGGGGGGCAACTTCCGATTTAGATTTTTCGGCTGTTTTACGCTGGTCTTCGCTATGATAGAAAATTACGGACCGGTACTGTGGCCCTACATCATTTCCTTGTCGGTTGCGGGTAGTCGGGTTGTGGGTAGCCCAGAATATTTCCAGGATTTGGGCGAAAGTAACGACCTTGGGGTTGAAATGTACCTGTACCACTTCTGCATGGGCGGTAGT
Organism: uncultured Haliscomenobacter sp.; assembly: GCA_964527495.1. Taxonomy (GTDB): domain Bacteria; phylum Bacteroidota; class Bacteroidia; order Chitinophagales; family Saprospiraceae; genus JADJPL01. The sequence goes on along the minus strand of CAZGOT010000178.1, from coordinate 5,954 downwards.
AGCCGAACTGACATCCTCATAGTTGGCAGTTTGAGCAGTCCCTCCGGAATATCCGGAAACAACGCCATAAACGCCCTCAACTTCCTGGTAAACGGCTTCTACACACCAGAAACAACCCCCGCCTAAAGTGGCGGTTTCCAGTTCGTCAGCAGGAATGGCCTGCAGATTTTCCATTTTTTTCATGCTTTTTTCGGTATTGATGGTGGTTTTTTGCTGTGCATTCCCGCAGGCCTGTCCAATGAGGCCAAAAAGGAGGAGAAAAACGGTCTTGTTTGCCATAAGGTACATATTTATTGATAGATTAACGCAGTGGGTGCGATTGCCGACAGGAAGCGTTCCAGGGCCTTGCGTTTTGCCGTATCGAACGCATAACTGATATTTTGGGTAAAATATTTCTTGAGGTCAAAGGCGGGGGTGGGGTTGGGTAGCAGGAACATCAATTGTGGCAGGTGGCGCAGGCCCAGGGCCTGGGCTTCGTTAAAGGCTTCCAGAAATTCCTCTGACAGGGGCTTTGTCGCAACCCAGGCAGCGAATACGAAAGGTAGTCCTGTATGCTGCAGCCATGCCTCTCCGAGGTCATAAAAATAAGCATAGTGCCCTTCCGCTTCTATAGCACGGTCTCCGATGATGAGCGCGCCCGCAGTGCCGCCAGTGCGATCTTCGAAGCCGGGTCTGGCCGGGAGCAGGGTAGGAGAGAGGTGCCAGTATTCGCGCAGCAGGATACGTACCAGCTCCACCGATGTACGGGAGTGAAAATCGAGGTATATCGTTTCGAGTTCTTCCAGGGGGCGCTGGGAAAAAATCCCAACGGTTTTGACCGCACCTATCGCACCGATACAATAATCCGAAACAATGCGGGCCTGGGGCAACTCCGGAATGATAGCAACAGGAACAAGACCAAGGTCCACTTCGCCCTCCTTGAGTTTTTTTGCGCACATGGAAGGGATATTGAGCTGCAGGTCAATATACTCGGAGAGCCCGCTTTTGAACAGACCATAGAGCAGCGGCTTGGTGTTGAGATAGCTTACCGCAGTGATTTTTAGCTTTTCCATCGGCGGTGTTGGATTAGGACAATTTCGGTTTCGGTTCTGGATATAGGGCGAAATGCTGTGTATCGTTCTCGAGTTCAAAGGTGCATTTGCTGCCATCGAAATGCGCCAGGAAAAGGCCTGTATTTTTGGGATGGATATTTCCCATC
>CAZGOT010000178.1:0-4746 GCA_964527495.1 uncultured Haliscomenobacter sp. | reverse complement strand
GCGCGCCGCGCACCCGCGCGCCGATGTGCACGCGCTCGTGTCCCGCGGGCTCGCTCGGCTCGGGATGCCCGAGGTCGCCCTGCGCCAGGCAGAGCAGGCAGCGTAAAGCGCGGCCATGGCTACAAACGAGGAGGGTCTGCTCTGGCCGGTTGAAAAGGTGGGTCAGGGCACGGGAAATGCGCTCTGCCAGCTGCAATGCGTTCTCCCCGTCTGCAAAGGCAAAGCTGTAATTCCCGGAAGACCATTCCTGAGTCACTTGCCGGTAGATTTCCCGAAGCTCTGGTGAGGAGGGTTGTCCTTCAAAACGCCCCCAGTGCATTTCGTCCAGGTCAGCGAGTGTGGTGAAAGGAATATCCGGCGAATCGAGGAATCCCGCAACGGTTTGGTGCGTGCGCTGCAAGGTAGAGGCGATAACCGCCTCAAAGGGAACATCCCGGTAAGCATTATGAAATGCCGCTGCCTGCCAGTGACCTACTGCATTCAACTCTGCGTCAACACCCCTGCCCTGAACAATATTCAAGCGGTTGTACTCGGTTTCGCCGTGGCGGATAAAATAGATTTTCTTTGGATACATATAAGGATGTCCGGAGGTTAATTATTGACCACCGGCAGACTAAAATAACCTTTAAAAGCCTCGTCTTCTTCAAAAACATAGTCGCTGTAATCGGCAATGGTGTGGTAAAGGGTATCCCGCTCTACCGGACGTCGCCCCACCTGGCGGATCATATTTACCAAATCCCGGGTGCTTAATGCCGGATTTTGTTCTTCCGAACCAGCCATTGCATATATCCTGGTTGTATCGTCAATAGTGCCGTCTATGTCGTCCACACCAAAAGAAAGGGCAATCTGGGCAGTACTGCGGCCAATCATCGGCCAGTAGGCCTTGACATGGTCGAAGTTGTCGAGGTATATTCGGCTGATAGCGTAGTTGCGCAGGTCTTCGATTACGCTTACTTCCGGGACGTCGGACATTTGGTTGTCTTTATTGCGGAATTTCAACGGGATAAAGGTCTGGAATCCTCCGGTTTTATCCTGTAGGCGGCGCAACTGCTCCAGATGGTCCACCCGGTGGAAATAGCTTTCGATATGCCCATAGAGCATGGTGGCGTTGGAGCGCATGCCAAGTTCATGCCATATTTCGTGGATGCGGAGCCACTGTTCTCCGCTGCATTTGCCGCCGGCAATTTGATCCCGTATCTCCGGATGAAAAATTTCAGCTCCTCCACCTGGAAGAGAATCAACACCTGATTCCTTGATCATGCGCATGCCGTCCTCATAACTCACCTTGGCTTTTTTGAAAATATAGTGGTACTCCACAGGGGTAAGCGCCTTGACGTGTAGTTCAGGCCGATGGGCTTTTATCTTTCGGAATAACTCGGTATAAAATGCAAGGTCATATTGCGGCAATACCCCGCCAACAATGTGTACTTCTGTTACCGGCTGCCCGTCGTACTTGCGCACGATGTCGAGCATTTCTTCCATCGAGTACTCCCATCCGTCCTGCCGCTGCTTAATGAGCCTGGAGTAGGAGCAGAAGGTACAAGTGTAAATGCAAACGTTCGTTGGTTCGATATGAAAATTTCGATTGAAATAAGTAGTATGCCCGTGCAGTTTTTCCCGGCGGTAATTGGCCAAAGTGCCTAGATATCCAAGGGGTGCCTGCTCAAACAGCATGAGCCCTTCAGCTTCCGTGATCCGCTCATCGCGCCATACTTTTTTTGCGATGGCTTTCAATTCTGGAAGTAGATTCGGGTCGTCCAGCAAGGCATCAAACGCTTTAGCGATTTCCATTTTTAACGGTTTAAGACGTTAGGTATGCTATTTACCTCTTTAACAACAAAGGTAAACTTTCAGTTTTTTTTGAAAAGAATAAACCTGGAACAATTTAGGTGGCTGGGCATAGACGGACCGGTTTAAAATTTTATATTTGAAAATCCGTTGAACACGGAGAAATTGCGCTCAAAAGTCTAATATATAAGTGATTAAACCATCACGTGATGTATCGCATATTGTTGTGGTTTGTTTTGGTCCCAGGTCTTGGCACCGCATCGTTCGCCCAAGGTCTTTCTCTGCATTGGGAGTTGATTGCCAATGAATTACATGGATTTAAAGAGGTTCATAGAGCCCGGTTTACCCTGGTTAACTCTGGCAGCCGGGTATTGGGGCAAGGGGAATGGGCACTTTACTGGAACCAGGCCCCCCACGGAATAATCGCACAGGATACGGATTCAGGGCTTGAGGCGCAGTGGATCAACGGGGATTTTTATGTGATGCGGCCCACGCCTGGTTTTTCCTTCTTATCTGGGGATACCGTAGTCCATGAAATCGTTTTCTCTGGTTTTACGATCAAAGAAACCGACGGGCCTCTAGGGGTCTATTGGGTAGATAGTATGGGGATGCCTCATAAAATGGACCTTGTGGAGATCGCACCTTTTCAGCGCCGGGAGCAGTTGCGGCGCGGACCGCTCGATCAGGAACCCAACCCAGATCCGGAATTTTTGTACCGCGAGGGCGAAAAATTATCGCTTCCGACAGCAGAGACTGCTTATCCGCTATTACCCGTACCCCGGAACGTTGAGCGCGGGGAGGGCTTCTTCAAAATAGGCAGGGCGACGACTATTGATTTTGACCCCTCTTTCGAAAAGGCATTTCAGCATTTGCAGGCAGGATGGCCGGGGCGACTTCATGCTGACGCAAAAGCGGCAAAAGTCCGCATGGTGAAGGATCCCGGGGTTCCCGGTGCAGAAGCCTATACCATCGTGGTGAGCTCGTCGGGTATCGAACTCCGCGCATCCACTCAGGCGGGGATGTTTTATGCAGTCATTACCCTGCTTGCGCTGACAGAAAAAGCCGTAGTCCCTGCTTACCGAATCGCCGATGCCCCTGCTTATCCGTACCGTGGCATGCATGTGGACGTAGCGAGAAATTTCCAGTCTGTGGCAGCCATGTATCGCCTCATAGATCAGATGGCAGCTTTCAAGCTCAACAAATTGCTGCTGTACCTCACCGAGGATGAGGCCTGGCGTATCGAAATCCCTCAGTTTCCGGAGTTGACCCGCGTGGGCGCACGTCGCGGCCATACCCTGGAAGAAGAAAACTTTTTACAGCCCGCTTACGGCTCGGGCTTCGATCCGGAGAATCCCAACTCGCCAGGAAATGGATTTTATTCCCGGGAAGATTTTATCGGTATTCTGCGTTATGCTGCCGCACGGCATATCGAGGTGATCCCGGAGGTGAATTTTCCCGCGCACGCCCGCGCGGCGATTGTGGCAATGGAAAACCGTTACCGCCGCCTGATGGCAGAGGGAAATCCCAAAGAAGCAGAGCGCTTTCGGCTGATTGACCCCGACGACCGTTCGGAGTACCTCTCGGCACAGTCTTATACCGATAACGTCGTCTGTGCCTGCCGGCCCTCTGTGCTGGATTTTTATGCGGAGGTACTCGATGCATTTGTGGGAATGTATCAGGAAGCTGGCCTGGAGCTCAAGACTTTTCACACTGGCGGTGATGAGGTGCCCAATAAAGCCTGGTCGGCGTCGCCAATTTGCAAAGCCTATCTGGAGGCCAATCCCCACATTGGGCATGTCCGCAACCTGCACAAGGACTTGCTCAGGCGCATATTGGGATTGCTGGAGGCACGCGGAATCGCTGCCGGTGGCTGGGAGGAGGTTGCTCTTGAATACGATTCCGAAGGCAAGGCGTCTGTACATGCAGATTTTGCAGAAAAAAGGCTTATACCATATATATGGAACAATCTATGGGGCCAGCAAGACCTGGGCTACCGGATGGCAAACCGCGGATACCCCATCGTCCTGTGCCCGGTAACCAACCTGTATTTCGATCTGGCTTACTCTAACGACCCCCGGGAACCCGGGCTCTACTGGGCAGGGTTTGTGGATGAGCAAGCCGCCTTTTCCCTCGTGCCAGAAGATTTGTTTTTATCCACCAGGGTCAGTGATATGGGTGTGCCATTTGTGCCGGAGCGGGATTTCAAAGGCATGGAGCGGCTTAATGAAAAAGGCAGGTCAAATATCCTGGGACTGCAGGGGCAGCTCTGGGGAGAAACCATTAAGGGAAGGGAAATGCTGGAGTATTATTACCTGCCTAAAATGCTTGGCCTCGCCCAACGCGCCTGGCAGGGGATGCCTGCCTGGGCTGCCATCGCCGATCCCAAAGAACGCGAAATGGAAAGGCGGAAGGATTATAGTGCTTTCCTCTATCGGGTGACAGGCCGGGAATTTTTGCGGATGGATGCAGCCAGTCCATCCTTTCACTACCGCATCCCACCACCAGGTATAACACAACGCGGCGATTCCCTGCTGATGAACAGCATCTATCCTGGACTGGCGATTAAATATACCCTCGACGGTACACCACCACGATGGGACTCACCGATCTATACCGGACCTATACGGGGCAGATTCCCGCATGTCCGCGCAAAAATTTTTAATGCTACAGGTCGCAGTGGCCTGGAAAGCCAAATTTACACAGCACAATGAACCAAACAACCGCACCTACCCGATTGCTTGCCTTAGATGTCCTGAGGGGTTTAACGATTATTGCCATGATAATTGTCAACGACCCAGGGTCCTGGTCGCATGTCTATCCACCCTTATTGCATGCAGAATGGAACGGTCTGACACCGACAGACTATGTTTTCCCTTTTTTTCTATTTATCGTGGGGGTATCCATCGCCCTGGCCTATGGTCAGCGGTTGGATGCTGGTATGGAGAAGCGGAGCTTGTT
>CAZGOT010000177.1:0-6279 GCA_964527495.1 uncultured Haliscomenobacter sp. | reverse complement strand
CGCCCTGCGATATCCCGCGGCACCACTACTGCCCACTTCATGGGCTCCAGACAGGTCTCCGTGTACTGGCACCAGTTGATAACCGTAAACGTCCGGAATATCTTATAGCATTCTGCAACCGGCACCCCATCTTTCATAGCCCCGTTGTAGCGCTTGTCCTGAACCAGCACTGCCAGCACGTCGCATCCAAGCTCTCCGCCATCAATTACATTCGCCGTATCCCGAAGATCTGTACAGTTGCCCGTCACATCCGCAGGAAACATAATATTGTACTCATTCACCGGAAGCACTGTAAGCGTACGCGTAGGGGTATCATAGGTCACTGCCCCTTTCGCAGACAGCTTCGTCAGCCGCCATCTTATGGTAATCGTACTTGGCCCATTGCACTTCAGCACAGGCTGAACCACAATTTCTTTCTTTATCGTTGAACATAAGTGCCCCCGCAATAGCGATATATCCTCCTTGAACAAGGTCACCGATGCTGAATATTCCGGGGTGCCCTCCGCGTATGTGCCAGCTTTGGACAGTAAATTAAACAGCGGGCGCTCCTGCGTACACGTATACGTCTGGTCGAAAGGCAATAAGAAATCCAGTGGTGTCTTATCTTCCAGTTTTATCCAATTCCAGCAAAAATTCCGGTTACCCACTTTATCTTCACCCCACAATTCTACCATTACCGAATCCCCATCACAGCAGAACATCGGCACGGTATTCAGGTAAGGCGACATCAAAGCTCCGCTCGTTGGATGGATGGAAAAGGCTTCCAGGGTATCTTTAGCCTTGTTCCTGTTTTCGTCAATATAGTCGTCTTTATCCACCTGGCCATTCTTGTTCACATCCACAAAATCCTTCACCGTCAGCCACTTCGATCTACAGTCACCGTTGGATACCAGACGGCGCAGCTTGCGCCAGGCCAGCTTGCTACAAGCGTCCACGCTCCCTGCATCCAGGATATTTACCGATACACCACCTACCCCAACATTGTCGAACGAGACATTAACCTGGTCTGTGCACTTCATGACCGGGGCAACTTTATCTACAATACGAATTGGGACAAAAATATTGGTCTCGCGATAGCAGATATTAGTCACACGGATTTTGGCGAAGTACGTGACCGATGTATCTTTTGGCATCTGCAGACCGCTGAAAGTATAGCCCGAGTTACAGTCGCCACTGACTTTCAAGGATGGATATTGAGCGAAAGTATATGCCCCGGTAGGAAGTTTATCCAGATCGAGGACCGGTTTGCGTTCCCAGATTTCCACTTCATAACACCAGGGACTTTCATCCTGAACCGTAAAGAAGGACTTATCAATCTTGATAGAAGCACTGCAATCTATGGAGCCTGTAGAAAACTCGAAATAGTCCCCGGCATCATATCCTGCAGGAAGATTGTCTGCAAAAGGATTAAACCCAATTCCAGGATAACCCGTACCTGACACCCCGTCTTTTTCTACATCAAAAACTTTCACAATAGGTGCTGTCTCATCACCGACAACCAGTAACTGCTCCCACTTATATTCTTTGTTGAGCCAGTTCCGCGGAGCCGCATGGCAGGAGGAATCGGCAGTTGCAGAAGGCAGCAGATAATCCGGATATGGGATCGCACTACTATAGCACCAGTCCATTATTGACCACGTACGGATAATTTTGCGGCCACACAACCCTGTCTGGTATTCATACTTATCCTCGTAAAATACGCCAAAACTACAGTACTCGCGCTCGGTGAGGTGCACTTTCACACCGGCACCATTGAGGTAATAGGGTACGGATTCCACGAACCCATACTTACTCACCATATCCCGTGGTGTCAGCACAGAATCGGTCCGGGCCAGGTGGGCAGGAACTTCAATTTTACAGTCCGGAAGGATAATGCGTGGCCGCCTGAAGTATATCAATTGGGTACACCGGGATTCATTTCCTGCAACATCATACAGTAAGAAAGTCCGCTCAATTACAGCTGCTGTATCTCCTTTTGAACAGGCTGGGAAAATGGTCAGGCGATCGGTTGCACTTTCAAAGAAAGCACTGGTACAATTATCCATACCCGTTGCAATTCCCGTATAATAGGCATAACCCGGATCGGTATAAGATCGCGACACGTTTAATACACTATCCACATCGGTGCAGGTAAAGGTATAGACCCCACCAAGCTTTTTATCCGTAGTTGGAGGGCAGGTGATAATGGGTGGTGTCTTATCCTCAAAGTTCAGATTGCCAGAAATTGGGTGACAAAAATTGGCGACGCTCTTTATTTCGTAGGTCAATTGTTTGCCAAGATAAGGTTTGATATCAAATGGCGTTCGCCATGCAGAAGACCAGATAGTCCTGTTCGTGTGCTTATCCACAATAATCACCCGATAATAGCTTCCTTCCGGATATTTGTCAAAACCACACTGGAGGATAAAGCCTGGCAGCAGGACACTTGCATCCACCAGTGCGCTGCAATTGGCATCCAGCGTAATATTCACATGCTTTACACCGCCATTCCAACGGGTATTGATCCAGCAGGAATCATTATGGATCGTAAAATCATTTTCATCTGCATATTTATCCCGCCCTGTTGAAACCACCGGGAAGCGGCTATAGGGCATAAACGTCTGATAATCCCCGTTGATACCTCTGTCTGCAACAAACCCTTCGAAGAGGATCGAGTCGCCCGAAGCTGAATCATCAAACTCGTCCGACCAATCCCGCACCTGGATAGGAAATCCAAAACGTGGGTTCGGCTGCGTTGGGTTTTCAGGATTGAAGAACCGGAAGTCACGCACGGGCCGCTTCTGGTTGTTATCCTTGCGCAATCCGACTGCGCGGGCATACACCAGTGCCTGGGAATGCCACCCATCAGGGGTATTTCCAAGGAACGTACTTTTTTTCCGCTCGTCTATCTCAAATTCGATCCGTACACATATCGTCCCATCTCCTGGCAGGAAAAATGCACCTGGTCCAGATATATCGTTCCATGTTTGTCCCCCCGTGCCCGTACTGTTGAACAACTGTATATTAGAATCGCCGTTATATGCGGAATTCAGGAACGGCGTAAGCGCAGCAATAACGCCTTCAGACGACTTTCTGACCTTGGTAGTGCCAGAATAAACCGCGTATGCACTGTCCACGAGGCTTATTTTTACATTGCCAATGAAAGCATCGCCATAAGCTTGCTTCAGATTCAGCGACATCATGAAGCTATCCAGCGGAACCTCTGTCGGGTTTTTTACACATAGGTGCATGATTACATTGTTCTGATAGCACGTCTGGCTCGTCGGATAGTTTACGCCCACGATATCCAGGTTCGCTTCGATATTCGGCTCGTCAATCCAGCCAAAGTCCACCGTCTTATCCCACTGCTCATCAGGGAAGAAGACGGGTGTATTGGGATTGGCATCGCTACCGTCAACCAAGGTACTGTTCTCGTTCAGCGGGTGGTTGTTCACCGTCACCTCCGGCATCTTACCGTTCGCATCGTTGATCCGAAGAAATGCACCGGGGCCACGGCTCGACTGCCCGGCTGCATCGCTGTTCACGATACCGTCGCTATCCTCTACATCCGATACCCCAGGGTTATCCTGAAGGGTCATCACCCGGTGACGTGGCCAGAAAGCTACAAAGGACGCACTATCCTGCTTCAGGTATTTCTCCGGGATGACATAGTAGAACCCAGGGATCAAACCCCGGAAGGAGTACCTGCCACTGTCCGCCGCAGGCGAAGTGCCTGTTAGCTTCACCCCGCCAAGCGGATAGCCTGTCGTATTGCCAGAGCCATTCGCTGTGAACGTCTGTGGAGGCAATACTGTCCTGTTGTACAGCAAATCCGTCACCGCGCCCTGCGAGGCATGCAGGGGCATAAATGGAGACTGGTAGCCTACTGTATCCGGTAAGCCAGTAGCAGCATTAACGCCACCCCACACCAGTACAAGCTGCAGGGAATCCACAAAATCTTCGCCCGCATCCTGGTCGCCGAATACATCATGGTCGTACCAGGCCAGGTTACTAATCTTCGCTACCTGTACCCCGTAATCTTCCACCTCACCCTGAGGATAAGGATAGCGGTTTTCCACCACGCCAAACGGTGGGTGCGCGTTCACGAAAGGTGTCGTGGCGCTATGAAAGATATTATTGTCCGACGTCAGACCGTTCGCAAAGTCCGCAGCATAGTCCGCAGCATAATCCGTCCAGCCAAGTCGGAAGCGCATATACACGATGCCGCTGTCGAACGTCGCCGTGTTTGGCACGTCGAAGGCAAGGATTACGCTGTCCACGCCCGTTATCGAGGTATTGGGTAGTGTGACCGTCTTGTTTGGAAGCTTTGCATTCGTAGGGAGCGTCGCATTGGTTGAGAAGGGAGAAGCACTTCCGTTCAACTGGTGCGTAAACGCTATTTTCTCTTCATTTGCGTGATTGAAAACCCCGTCGCCGTTCCAGTCCATGAACACATCCAGGAAGGCCTGCTTGTTCACATAGCCGGAAGAGGGCGAGTTTGTCGTATCGCGGGAAGTGAACTTCACCTTGATATACGCCCGCTCTCCCGGAAGCAGTGGAGACAATAAAGTCACCCCATTCTCATCATCGGTGTTCGTGCCTTTTACAAAACTGCTCCCACCATCATCGTCTCCACCTGTCGTGTTCCCTGCATCGTCATCCGGCTGTCCATTCAGTTCGGCATCTACGCCGCTGCCCAGGAACAGACGGGGCTGTATTGCGTGACGTGCGCCAAATTTACCAGTGAACGCTCCGTCCATGGAATCGCGCAAGGTCGGATAGGCAGAACCGATTTTCACGGAAGCTACTGGCAGGTCGCCGTAGTCAAAGCCAAGGAAACCAAAGTCACGCGTTTCATCATACTGGCGGTCGGGGAAGCGGTCATCTGCATCAAGAGAAGGCGGAAGGTTATTCCCGCCCGGGACCCGGTCGCCCAAATCGTAAAAGCCGGACTCATCAACGCATAACATAATCGGATTGGTAATAATTAAGGTATCAGCCGTAATCCGGTCGTCAATGAGCAGGTCATCGCCGTTGCTGTTGTGGTTGTTACAATTGTCGTCGGAAGGGTCAGGATTATTGTAGGTTGCCGTCATACTCGCCGGGTCAGAAACGACGATCCGGTAAACATGGCTATAACTACCTAAGGGTTCAGTGATAGCGAGCAATCCGGCCATAGACCACCTCCCTAGTGCATCCGTCGTATCGAAATAAATAGCTTCGAAAGGATCGCCATTGTTCAGGATGCCATCTAAACCTGCATACTGGACTTGGACTGGCACACCTGCTATCCCGGGCTCTATCGGGTTATTGGTCCCTGGGAAAGTATCCTGGATACCGTTATAGTTACGATCTTCCCAGACTACATTCCCGACTTTATTTAGCGCAATAAAATAATCTTCCACCTCCCCATAAGGAATAATCCCGCCTGGAATTTGCGTTGAAGCTGCCCCGGGGATGGTATCCGGGAAGTTCACCGGCATAGGGTTAAGTGCACCTGTGGCACCCAGGGTGCGATCAATTACACCGTAGGACCGCAGCCTGGGGTCATAGCTGATTCGGAAGCGGGACAAAATACCCCCGTTGTTATAAATAGTATGGCTCGGCACCTTTAAAGTCAGGATAATCGAGTCGGCAGTGCTTGTGAGGTAGAACATCTCCAGTTGCAGTGCCTTTGTCACAGGCTCGTGTACTGCCAGCGCTGGATTGCCGTCCAACTCCGTAAAGATGATGTGCTCGTCGGCATCTTCGTTGCCAGACCCATCTTCAAAATCCCCGTCCCCGTTCCAGTCCATCCAGACATGCAAATAAGCATCCGGCCCGTTGAAGTTTGCCTTTGCAAGGTAGCGCAATGAGATTTTCGCATTAGAACCTGCCACCATCGGAGTGAGAAAACGGACACCGTCTTCGTCGTCTCCACAGCCCTCCAAGTGATAAGGCCAGCGACGGCTCTCGGAAAGATCATAGGGGAAAGTCGGATAATTGGCAAAACTATAAGCCCCACCTGGTTTCAACGCAATCGGATCATCGCCACCTCCTAATACAAGGGTAGGGTCGGGCAGGAATTCTGCCCCGGCATCCGCATCCGACTGACCACCCCACTCCACATCCTGGCATACACCGAGACGTAGGTCGGGGGCTACTGTAATGCTGAATCATACAAAACCTTTGCATGATTGAGAAGTCATTAAAAGTTTCATTGTATATGTGTCATGTGTATTGTCATGAATATGTACTGATGGGTGTGCATGACAGTTGTAGTAATTAGTACTAACAGTTAGGCACAGATTGGCCATGATA
>CAZGOT010000176.1:0-6302 GCA_964527495.1 uncultured Haliscomenobacter sp. | reverse complement strand
TTCAAAATTAAGCGTCGAGGGCCTCGTCGCGGTTATTTACTCTTGCCTGATAGTTGACGGAAGAACGAACGTTTATTTCCTCCAGAACAATATAATTCAGCGGGTTCTCCAGTCGCTGTGACAGCGTATTGGTCTTGTCGTTGCGGTCACCGAAAACGATAGCACCAGTAGGGCAAGCCGTCTGGCAGGCCGTACGTACATCCGTTTCCACGAGTTTGCGATTTTCGCGACGGGCGGTCAACTTACCTTCCTGGATGCGCTGCACACAGAAACTACATTTTTCAATAACCCCTCTTGAGCGGACCGTAACATCCGGATTGAGTACCATACGAACCAGGTTATCGGCCATGTACGGCAGGTCTTCACCATTTACCTCGTTTTCGTTTACGGCAAAAAGGTCGGCAGTGGTATAGTCCAGCCAGTTGAAGCGGCGCACCTTGTACGGGCAGTTGTTGGCGCAGTAGCGGGTGCCAATACAGCGGTTATAGGTCATTTGATTGAGACCTTCTGAGCTGTGCGGCGTAGCAGCCACCGGACAAACGTTTTCGCAGGGGGCATTATCGCAATGCTGGCACATCATCGGCTGATAAACCACATTGGGGTTTTCATAATCGCCGTAGAAGTAGCGGTCTATGCGGAGCCAGGTCATTTCATGATGCCGGGCAACCTCGTGTTTTCCGACGACAGGTACGTTATTCTCCGCCATACATGCGACCTGACAGGCACCGCAGCCGATGCAGGCATTCAAGTCCACATGCATCGCCCACCAGTGACCCTGGCTGTAGAGGTTTTTCTCATACTCATCGAATGGATAAAGCGTATTCGAGTTCAGCTTCTCCGCTTCTTTGCGGCGCTCCTGGATATGTTCGACCAGTTCCGGAAGTTCTTCTGCCCTACCCTGGTAAATAATCGAGCGGTTGACGATACCTCCCTGATAGCCCGCACCGAGAGTCATTGCGGTCTTCTCATCTACATTGATAGTTTCGCCAGACTTGGGATCTGTACCCGTTACCCCCATGGAATGGTGGTACTGAACACAAGCAAACCAATCTTCTTCCGCCACGCGATCAGATACATCTACTTTAGTCGCGTAGTATTGGGTGTTGCCATATTGGTCAATGAAGCACCAGGGATAGACATTTACCCCCACTGCAGAGCCAAGGGCTTTGCCGCTTACACCAGCTACCTCTCGTCCATAGCCAAGAGCCAGGGCAACAGTACCCTGAGGCTGTCCAAACTGGCGTACAACCGTAACGGTTTGCTTTGTTCCGTTGACTGCAACCTCTACCAGGTCGGCATGCCCGTAGGCTTCACGCCCATTCAGATTTTTGAAAGCCTGGAAGGAGTTGCCCCCATCCCAGCTCACCGGGATAGCCAGGTAGTTACCCCAAACCGTGCGGGCAATGGGGTCTGGCATTTCCTGAAGCCAGGGGTTGTTGGCATATTGCCCCGAACCCATATTGACAGTCTCGAAGAAACTGATTTCCAGGTCGCTCCCGGAAGGCTTACGCACCTGACTAGCAGCCTGTGCGATATCCCCAACAAATTCGAATGCAGGCCTTGGTACTGCGGGGAACTCAACGACCCCATCGTGCAGGGCACTGCCCCAGAAAGCTTCAAAAGTTGCAAATTGGGTCTGTTGGGGGAAAATAGCCTCTTTCCAATGTGCCTGTAGGTAGGCGTACATCGGCTGGTCGGAAGTTTTGTCCAGCTTATCGCTGGCCGACCAGGTCAGCAGAGAAATTTCTGCCTGCCGCGTATCGAAAAGTGGCGCAATGGTAGGTTGTATGAGGCTGTAGTGTGCACGTTTTGGTTCTGCGTCCCCCCAGCTTTCGAGCCAGTGGTGGGTTGGAGTAAGATAATCGCAGAGGAGGGCGGTTTCGTTAGGTACTCCAGAAAAGGATACCTTTAACTTAACACGCTTCAGTGCTTCGTTGAAATCTTTGGCATTGGGAAGGTCCCAGGAGGGATTTGCCCCGTCCCACACAAAGAGGGCATCTACGCTACCCTTTTTCATATCGGCGACCAGTCCACGGATTTGACTGTCACGACCCTGGCGCTGCAGGGAGCCATTTGCCAGGTCAATCGTATTGCCATAGCTGTCCAGCATGGCATTGATCGCGTTGATAAGCACCTGCTCGCCAGTATTATTGGAGCCGGAGACCACAAGGGCCTGGCCTTGGTGCTGGAGCAGTTTGGCAGCAAGCTTTTTAATTTTACCCGCTTTTTCGGAAGGCAAAGCCGGACCAGATACTTTAGTCGCCCCGGTTTTTGCAGCAAGTTCGTTGTACAGTGCCACGATTGCAGCACCCATTTCGGAAGGCTTGACCAGGATACGGTTATCCGCATTGGAACCCGTAAGGCTCATGTGGCTTTCTACCTGGACGTGGTGGGACATTTTCGCCTTACCCACCTCTTTGATGGTGCGGTTTTTGACATATTGCGCCGCATATTCGATCGGGGATATCCATGTTCCGAGGAAATCGGCATCAAAGCTCACGATAACCATTGCCTTATCGAAGGCATAGGCAGGAACAACGGGATCGCCGAAGCAGCGTTCGTTAGCTTCGACAATAGCCGAACTGGACACGGGGTCGTACATGACCAGGTCCGTATTAGGGAAAGCAACCTTGAAATCGGCGATAGCCTTTTTAGCCGTTGGGCTTATCAGGGTATTTGCAACGATGCGCACACGGCTTTCCGGTGTGAGCTTCGACATAATTTCTTTGTCTATAACATCCCAACCTGGGCCTTTTGCCCCACGACGCTTGGGCATATCTATCTTTCCATCGGCGGCGCGATAAGGACCGTTGATGCGGCTATTATCGTACAAGCTCAACACAGAGGCTTGTGCACGGGCGCTCGTACCCCCTTTGGTGAGGGAAGATAGGGCATTGCCCTCGATTTTGATCGGTCTCCCTTCGCGGGTTTTGACCAGGACCGGGCAGTAATCACCACCGGCCACGAAGGAGGAAGCGTAATAGGTAGCCACACCGGGAACGATCTCATCCGGTTTGACTACAAAAGGGATAGCCTTGCGCACGGGGATTTCGCAGCCTGCTGCTACGGTAGCTGCACCGAGACCAAAGCCAAGATATTTGAGGAAATCCCGGCGGTTGGCATTCAGGTTCACTGCTGATTCCTTGCTTAAGGTATCAGCGATGTTGCCAGAGAATTCCTGTTGGGCAAGTTCCAGGAGTACCGGGTCGTTGGTCAGCGTTTCTACGCCCGTCCAGAACTGTTTATTTTGATTTTTCATTGTTAGAATTTCAGTATTAGGGACGAATGTTTGAAAAATGGATCTTTACAGCAGCATGCGTTAGTAATGGCATTTCTGGCATTCGAGACCACCTATTTCTTCCACGGTCACTTTTTCCCGTTTTCCGCTCGCAATTTCCTTATGGAGCTTTTCGTAAGACTGATAGTATGCATTTTCGGTAAACTTCACAGCGGTTTGGCGGTGGCAGTTAATACACCAGCCCATTGAAAGCGGGGAATACTGGTGCACCAATTCCATTTGCTCCACTGGCCCGTGGCAGGTTTGGCACTCGAGTTTACCAACTGCAACGTGCTGGGCATGGTTAAAGTAGGCATGATCTGGGAGGTTGTGGATGCGTACCCACTCAATCGGGCCCTGGATTTTGAAATCGCGGCCTTTTTTATCCGTCAGGGCAGCGACTATCCCATCCCATTGCTTATTGATTTCCTGCTCACCCCTGTTATCCAGGCCACCTTTTTCGGTGATATAGACATCAGAAATCCATTTCTTATAAATCCTCTCGATTTCCTTCTCGCTCAATTGTGCATAATCCGGGATATATTTATCCGTAGTAGGGTCATACCCAATCGAAGCGAATATCTTGGTCAGCTCCGCAGTACCATAGGTTGAACCCACCTTGATAGCGCGGTGGCAGTTCATACAGGTATTTGCCCCCGGGATGGAGGAATGTTTGGAGCGCCGGGCACTATCGTGGCAATACTGGCAATCAATTTTATGCAGACCAGCATGGGTAGCGTGGGAAAACTTGATAGGCTGTTCAGGCGCGTAATCCTGCTGCCTGCCCATAGATATTGCATTGTTGACGGTGGTGTATCCGCCGAGAACAACGAGGGAGAAGATCACGAAGGCGATTACCCCTTTGCTGGTAAGAATTTCCACAAGAGTTTTGCGGCGTTCCGGCGCATTACCCTCTTTTACCAACAGCATGAAGTTCAGGTTGGAAAGGATACGTGCCAGGATAATGGCGAGCAAAGCAAGGGTGAAAGCAATGATCCCATAGAGCAAGGTATTATCCTTTTTCTCCACGGTAGCCCCAGTAGCCGCAGTAGGTGCCAGGGCGACCGGGCCACAGCTTCCGTCATAGGTACACTGTATATATGCCAGGACATCCTCGATTTCTTTATCGCTAAGGACAAAGTTGGTCATGATGGTGGGCTTCCACTCGCTCCACAGCTCAGCGGCCCGCGGATGACCTGCGGCAATGAGCGCCTGGGAGTTGCGAATCCAGGAGTAGAGATCCTCTTTAGGATAAGCTGCCCAACGTTCCTGGGTACCACCGAGTGCAGGCCCGGTAAGTTTATCCTTCATATTTTTGTTGTGGCAGGAAGCGCAATTATTTTTAAACAGCGTTTTCCCCGCCTCAATGTCCGGAGCTGCTGCTCCGTCCTGGGCATGTAGCTGTGGACTGCTCCACAACAAACAGCACAAGATAAAGAGGAGACTTTTCAGAGAATAGTATCTCATTTTACGAAACGTTTTGTTAAATTCCATACAGAAAGGACGAACTAAACCGTGTCATTTTTTTGTCAGCGCAAATATATAACCCCCTTGAAATTTTTACCCTAAATATCCAACAAGAAAGGTTATTTAGATAAATTCTAAACAGAGACCTGGGCTGGAATATGTGGCCAGGGATCATACCCGATAAGTTGAATATCTTCAAAAGTGAACGAGAAAAGGTCTTTTACTGCGGGGTTAAGTTGTACGATGGGGAGTGGGCGTGGGCTACGTGCGATTTGCGTCCGGGCCTGATCGAGGTGGTTCAGGTACAGGTGGGCATCGCCGAAGGTATGGATAAACTCCCCTGGCCTTAGCTGGCAAGCCTGGGCGATCATCATCGTCAACAAGGCATAGGAGGCGATATTGAAGGGTACGCCGAGGAATACATCTGCCGACCGTTGGTAAAGCTGGCAGGACAATTTGCCTTCTGCCACATAAAACTGAAACAGGGCATGGCAGGGAGGTAGTCCTGCTTTGACCATTTCAGGGATATCAGAAGGGTTCCAGGCGGTGACGACGAGCCTTCTGGAGTCTGGGTTATTGCGGATATCACGTATGAGTCCCTCCATTTGGTCAATACCGTTGAAATTGCGCCACTGTTTGCCATACACGGGCCCGAGATTGCCCCATTCTGCGGCGAAGGAATCATCGAGACGGATACGTTCCACAAACTCCTGGAGGCGGTTTTTCCACTCGGCTCCATACTTGGGGATTGCAGCAGCGGAACCAGTTGCTTCAAGCCAATGCTGGAAGGGCCATTCGTTCCAAATATGTACGCCATTGCGCACCAGTGCAGCTATATTGGTATCGCCGGAAAGGAACCAAAGTAGCTCATGGACGATAGATTTGAAATGCAATTTTTTGGTCGTGACCAAGGGAAAGCCAGCCTCCAGATCAAAGCGCATCTGGTAACCAAAAACGCTCAGCGTACCCGTTCCGGTGCGATCACTTTTCGGCGTGCCCTGGACGAGGATATGGTTCAGCAGTGTCTGGTATTGCAGCATAAAGAAAATTTCCCGGGGCGAAAGTAATTTATTTTGTCCTAAAAGGGAAAAGAGGCGAAAGGATTGTTACTTTTATTCCGAAAAGAGGCTATAACGCCTTAATTTATCTCACCTTTTTATTTTTTCAAAAATGAAGAAACTTTTCTTGTATGCTCTGCTCGTTTTGTTTGTAACCACTTTTTCCTGTAAAAGGGATCGCGCCATAAGAGATGAAGCTGCTCAATCGCTGCAAGGCGGCAGCTCGGCTGCAAATCCTACAGGTTCAAATGGCGCCATGCCTGCTGCGCCTGCAGCCGCCAGCAATGTCCCACACTATATTTGCCCCAATAACTGCGCCGGTAGCGGGGGCTCCGATCAAGCCAAATGTCCGGTTTGCGGTACGGATTATGTGCATAACCAGGCATACCATGCCCAGCAGCCCCAATCTGCACCAACTCCGACTCCTACTACAACCTTGCCACAACCTGCACCCGAACCGGCACAAAATGCGGCAGGAGTATGGCATTATACCTGTGCCA
>CAZGOT010000175.1:0-6302 GCA_964527495.1 uncultured Haliscomenobacter sp. | reverse complement strand
GCAAGCCGCCAAAGGACTTGTGAGACAGCCTAAGACTCTAAACTTTCGCATCCTTACCAGGAAAAACCGAACCTAAACTGCAACTGTGCAAAGGGAGAGGAAATATCCCCACTTCCGAGTTCGGGATGATCCACATCCGCAACGAAGCGGTAGCCCGCTTCTGCACCCAGCCTGAACCATTTAAAAACATTCAGTTCCAGTCCTGCGGCAGGTTGCAGTACAAAAATCCGCTCGCGGTAATTGTCGGTGACGTCCAGCCTACCCGATCCACCGAGGATACTGACCGTAGGATGTAATACCCGATGGGAAAACGGAGCAAAACCAATCTGAAAACCACTATACTTTAGATCAAAGCGCTCATCACCACGGGGCATGGGGGCGTCGCCCTGCATACGCTGCCAACTCCACCCCATGAAAAAATCTTTGTTGAACTCAAACAAGAGGGAGCCACCAGAAAAATACTCCGTGTTATCCTCATAAAGGGAAAAGTTGTTCGTATTGGAATACCACACCCCAGACATGTCCAGTCCGTTTCTTCCAAACAGCGTCTCCTGTTGCTGGGCAGATACCACAGCAGAACAAAATACCAGGCAAGCGAAAAGCAAAAATTTATGCATAACCCTACATTTGATAAATAATATATATATCTAAAACTTACAACCCAGATGCGAGCTGGGCAAGAAGTTTAAAAAGGGACAGGTGTTTAAGAGAAAGGTTGCAGCCCCGGAGAAATCTTTTAGCCTTTAACATTCCTTTAACCCAGAAGCCGTGCCAGAGCCTGAAGGCTTTCCAGATTATGTGCCGGCGCAAAAACATCAACAAAAGGCAATGCGGCTTCCATGCCTCTCGTACGGGGAGAATACCCTGGATGGCCAGCAAGCGGGTTAAGCCAGATCAGCCTGGCACAACGCTGGTGCAGCAACCGCATTTCATCGGCAAGGAGGTTGGGAGCACCAGTATCCATTCCATCGCTCAATATAATGACAACAGTCTGAGCCTTCAACAGGTGGCGATAATCCCTGTTGAGTTGCTGAAGGGACGCTCCTATCCGGGTCCCCCCCGACCAGGACGCAGCATAACTTTGCAAACGTTCCAAGGCATCGGCATATTCGGCACCCCGCAAGAGAGGAGTGATGCGCTGAAGGGCAGTACCAAAAACAAACGTTTCGATTTGGCGGAAAGACTGTTGAAAGGCATAGCTAAACTGGATCAAAAAATTGCTGTACAGCTCCATGGATTTGCTCACATCGCACACCAAAAGCAGTCGGCGGCGCTGAATTTTTCTGCGTACAAAACGCAGTTCCATTAGCTCTCCCCCCCGTCGCAAATTTTGCCGCAGCGTTAGTCTAAGGTCCGGTCTTTTATGCCTGTGCGTCCGGATTTGCCGCCTGCTCCATCGAAAAGCCAGAGTACGAGCCAACCGGCGTATGGATTGCTGGATTTCGGCTAATTCGTCAGCATTAAACTGGGAAAAATCTTTTTCAAAAATGGCTTCTGCTGTACTTGCTGCAGCAATTTCTATCGTTTCATCTGTAGCTTTTCCATAAAGCCAGCTCTTCAACGCCTCCAACCCCGGAGCTTGTTGTGGCTTAGGCCTATTCTTTCCCTGGCGGCTATCCTTTTTAATCCCGGAATCCACTGCCTGCTCCAGTTCTTTAAAGTATTTTGGGAAAAGAGCGTCGAACCGCTCCTGTTGGGATTTACTACGGGCAAGGGTAGCCTTCAGACAAAGCCGGAAAGCCTCCTGGTCAAGGGAAAAATCCAGTTGGGCCAATGCCTGTAGAGCAAGGGCCTCCTCTTCAGCGCCTAAGGCAAACCCTTCTGCCCGCAAAAACCTGCAGAAAGCGACTATATGCGCACTCAGACTGGTATGCCGCTGTACCATAGGAATGTGTTAAGCCTGGTGGGTCAATCCTATAATTCCTCCCATTTGGAGTGTACGCCAGTGCGCTCCAGCAAATCCGACAATGTAGTTTGCACCTGACGGATATCCTGCCAATCCTTTAAGATTACCCCGAGCGTAGCTTCGACTATGGTAGGCTCAAGATGGTCAAAATGCAGATTAACCAGTGCTGTTGCCCAATCGAGGGTTTCGGCAATACCAGGGATTTTCTCCAGGCGCATTTGGCGAAGCTCCTGCATAAACCTACAAATTTGTTTGCCGAGGCGCTCATCAATACCCGGAAGTCGCTTCCGGACAATTTGTAATTCCTTTTCAAATGACGGGTAGTCAATCCATAGATACAAGCAACGCCGGCGCAGCGCTTCGCTCAGTTCCCGCACGCGGTTTCCTGTTATGATGACCCTGGGTATCTGTAGCGCCCGGATCGTACCAATCTCCGGAATGGTAATCTGCCAGTCTGAGAGTACTTCCAACAAAAAACTCTCAAACTCCTCGTCGGACCGATCCACCTCATCTATTAGGAGAACAGGCGCTTTAGGTTGTGTAATCGCCTGCAAAAGCGGTCGCTTAAGTAAAAAACGTTCGCTAAAAATTTCCTGTTCCCGCTGTTCCAGCGATTTGGAGGAGCCTTCTTCTAATTTGAGATGCAGGAGTTGCTGCTGATAATTCCATTCGTACAAAGCATGGGCGGCATCCAGCCCCTCGTAGCACTGCAGCCGGATAAGCTCAGTATCCAGGGCCCTTGCCATAACCTTGGCAATTTCCGTTTTTCCAACCCCGGCAGGTCCTTCAATGAGCAATGGCTTTTGTAATTCTATTGCAAGAAAAACCGATAGGACAATCTCTGGCTCAGAGATATACCCCTGGCTTTCGAGTAAAGCCCTGATGTGGGTCAGGGAAGGGTGGTCAAATTGCATGGTTTCTTTATGGCAAATGCCAGGGACAGAATTTTCACCTTCCGTCCCTGGCCACCGTTAATACTTAAAATATTTACCCCAAAACTTCCTGGAGGGCTCTTTTCACAAATACCCGGGCCAGGTGCCCCCGATATTTTTCACTGGCATAGTGGTCGGCCAGTATAGTAACCCCCTGTGCTGCGTGCTGCGCCGCCGCTGCAATCCCTTCTGCTGAAGGGGCTTTACCTTCAAGGGATGTTTCCACAGCAGGATCGCGGAAAGCCGCTTCGGCCACCCCGGTCAATGCCACCCGCACCTGGCTACAAATACCCCCGCTAACCGTCATCGATACCGCACAACCTACAATTGCAAAGCGGGAAGCTGGCTGCATAAATTTGTGATACGCCGAACGCGTACCTGCAGGAGGCAATGGAACCCTGACTTCGGTAATGAGCTCTCCCTCTTCCAGTGCGGTACTGTAAAAACCAGTGAAAAACTCTACAGCTGGAATATGCCTTTCGCCAGAACTACCTTTCACCACAATTACCGCATCTGTTGCCAGAAGTACTGCGGGCCAGTCGGCTGCAGGATCTGCATGGGCAATACTGCCCCCCAGCGTACCCCGGTTACGCACCTGTACATCCCCAATCAAGTCGGCAGCGTGGGGAAATACAGGAACATTCCGGGCCAGTAAATCCGAAGTTGCGATATCATTGTGCGTAGTTGCGGCACCAATTGCGATATGGCCCCCCTCCTCGCGGATATAGCGAAGGGAATTAATCCGGGCAATGTCAATAAGGATACCCGGCTGATTGAGTCTCAATTTCATCGCAGGTAACAGGCTGTGGCCACCAGCGAGGATTTTGGCCTCCCCTCCGTGTTCGGCGAGCAGAGCGAGTGCCTCTTCGACCGAAGCAGCCCGCTTATAAGCGCATGATGCTGGAATCATAATACTATGGTTTTAAGCAACTGTACCGCAAGAAAGCCCGGATAATTTTTCAGGCCTGGTATTGTTGCTGAAAATGAACAAATATTACCCGTGCATAGCCCGCCAGACGCGTTCCGGCGTAAGCGGCATCTCCAGGTCTTTTTTAATACCAAACGGATGAAGTGCGTCCATAACTGCGTTGACCACAGCTGGAGTAGATCCAATACATCCTGCCTCTCCAGCTCCTTTGACTCCAAGCGGGTTATGCGGGCAGGGCGTCACCTTGCGGTCAACTTCGAAAGAGGGCAGGTCATCAGCCCGGGGCATGGCATAGTCCATGTAAGATCCATTGAGCAACTGCCCTTCATCATCATAGATGGCCCCTTCCAGCAAAGCCTGACCAATTCCCTGCGCAAGGCCACCGTGGATCTGCCCTTCCACAATCATCGGGTTGATGACATTACCCACGTCATCCACTGCAATAAACCGCTTCAGCGATACTTTACCTGTTTCGGCATCCACCTCCACAATAGCAATATGGGTACCAAAAGGATAGGTAAAGTTTGCCGGATCATAAAAGCTACTGAAATCAAGCCCAGGCTCTACTCCTTGCGGATAATCATGGGGTACATACGCCGTAAGCGCAACGTCACCAAAACCAATACTTTTATCCGACCCTTTCACCGTCCAGCGACCATTGGCATATTCCAGGTCTTCCACCGCTGCCTCCAGTTTGTGGGCAGCAATTTTAGCTCCTTTCTCCAGAACTTTGTCCAGGCTGCGCACAATTGCGCTTCCTCCTACTGCCAGCGATCTCGAACCATAGGTACCCATACCAAATGCTACGGCTTCTGAATCCCCATGGACAATTTCGACATCTTCCAACGCAATACCCAAACGATCGGCTACAACCTGGGCAAAAGTAGTTTCATGCCCTTGTCCATGAGAATGTGACCCCGAATATACGCTCACTTTACCGGTAGGCTGTACGCGTACCTGGGCAGATTCATAAAGACCGGCTCTCGCACCCAGCGCGCCGACTACAGCAGAAGGCGCAATACCACAAGCTTCAATGTACGTAGAAAAACCAATACCCAGCAGACGGCCTTCTTTGCGTGCCGCAGCTTGTTCCTGGCGAAAATTCTGATACCCGACCATTTCCAATGCACGGTCCAGTACCGCATGGTAATCGCCGCTATCATACTGCAGGGCCACCTGGGTCTGGTATCCGGGCTGGTTCACCCCATCAAAAGCCGGAATGAAATTGATGCGCCGCAGTTCCACCGGATCCATATGCATCTCCAGAGCAGCTGTGTCAATCAAGCGCTCCAGGACATAAGTCGCTTCAGGACGACCAGCCCCACGGTAGGCATCTACCGCTACGGTATGGGTAAACATGCCAAAAACTTCCACATTAATCTTGGGCGTGGTATACAAGCCCTGCATCAGGGTACCGTGCAGGTAGGTAGGGACAGCCGGGGCAAAAGTGGACAGATATGCCCCCAGGTTAGCATAAGTACTGACCTTAAGTGCCATGATACGCCCATGTTTGTCAAACCCCATCTGCGCCTTAGTCACATGGTCGCGGCCATGTGCATCTGTAATGAAGCTCTCGCTGCGGTCTGCAACCCATTTGACCGGGCGTTTAATACGGCGGGAGCACCATGTCACCAGGGCTTCTTCGGCATAGTGAAAAATTTTACTGCCAAAACCGCCCCCAACATCTGGTGCTACTACACGCACTTTATGCTCCGGAATCCCCAGCACAAAAGCGCACATAAGCAGACGGGTCAGGTGAGGATTTTGGGAAGTCGTATAGAGTGTATATTTGTCATAAGCTTCTTCATAGTGCCCAATAGCCGCACGGGGTTCTATCGCATTTGGCACCAGGCGCTGGTTCACGATATTCATGCTCGTAATATGGTGGGAAGCAGCCAGTGCCGCATCCACCTCCTCCCTTGGATTACCCAGCTCCCAGTCGAAAGCCAAATTGCCTGGAGCCATGTCGTGTACCAGCGGAGCCCCTGGCTGAGCAGCTTTAGCCGGATTTGCCACTGCAGGAAGAACATCATATTCCACCTCAATCATATCTGCGGCATCCTTGGCCAGTTCCCGACTTTCTGCCAGGACAATGGCAATACCATCCCCTACGTGGAGAGCCTTGTCCGTAACCAGGAGGGGATGCGGAGGTTCTTTCATCGTATCCCCGTTGCGGAAATTCACCTGCCCACCAGTAGGTACCCCAACGATACCCGTAGTAGCAATATCCTTTCCCGTAAAAACGGCAACCACACCCGGGGTAGCCTCTGCAGCAGATGTATCAATCCGTACGATGCGTGCGTGCGCGTAGGGGCTACGCAGGATATACCCATGCGTCATACCCGGGAGAACAATATCATCGGTATAATTCCCTTTACCGGTGATGAAGCGCTTGTCCTCAAGGCGCTTTACAGATTTTCCTATAAAAGTCATGCGGCATTGGTTGTTGCGTGTTATTTCATCTTTTCCGCAGCCTATTGTGTCGAACGTACGATATTATGGTATCCAGTGCACCTGCAAAAATTGCCTTCAAGGG
>CAZGOT010000174.1:1781-6322 GCA_964527495.1 uncultured Haliscomenobacter sp. | reverse complement strand
ACGACCTTTGGATTGCACCCGAAGACAACCAGCGTATTGTCATCGCCGACGATGGCGGTGCACAAGTTTCCTTTGATGGGGGCGAAAACTGGTCCACCTACCACAACCAACCCACCTCACAGTTTTATCGCGTAGTCACCGATAACCATTTTCCCTACCGCATTTATGGGGCCCAACAGGACAATTCTACGCTGCGTATCGCCCACCGGACGGATGGTGGATCCATTGGCGAAAGGGACTGGGAAGAAACTGCCGGCGGGGAAAGCGCACACCTCGCAGTGGACCCTACCGATAACGATATCGTATATGGTGGCAGCTATGGCGGCTATCTCGAACGCGTTAACCACGCGACCAAACAAAGTCAAAATATCAACGTATGGCCAGATAATCCGATGGGCTATGGTGCTGAAGGCATGAAATACCGCTTCCAGTGGAATTTTCCTATCTTTTTCTCCCCCCACAACCCTAAAAAATTATACGCAGCATCTAACCACCTCCATGTCACGTATGATGGCGGCAAGTCCTGGGAACTCATCAGCCCGGATTTGACACGCAATGATTCTGCCAAACTCGGACCTTCCGGCGGGCCCATTACGAAGGACAATACTTCTGTGGAGTATTACTGCACTATCTTCGCTGCATGTGAATCCCCTTACGAAAAAGACGTGCTCTGGGTAGGCTCTGATGATGGATTACTCCATGTAAGTCGTGATGGCGGCAAATCCTGGACCAATGTAACCCCTTCGGGTATGCCGGAATGGGTTATGTTCAACTCTATTGAGCCCGACCCCTTTGTGAAAGGCGGAGCTTATGTGGCCGGGACGCGGTATAAACTCGGCGATTATCGCCCCTACCTCTATTATACTGCCGATTATGGCAAGAGCTGGAGCCTTATTACCAAAGGCATCCCGGAAAACGAGTTCACCCGGGTACTCCGCGCCGATCCAAAACGCAAAGGACTGCTGTATGCCGGTACGGAAAAAGGCATGTACCTGTCTTTCGACAACGGAGCCAACTGGCAGCCCTTCCAACTCAACCTTCCCATTGTTCCTATTACGGACCTTGCCATCAAAAACGATAATTTGATTGCCGCTACCCAAGGTCGCAGCTTCTGGATTATTGACGACCTCACCGTACTCCATCAAATCAGTGATCAAGTAGCAAATAGCAATGCCTACCTCTATAAGCCCATGCCCAGCTACCGCATGGGTGCAGGCTATGGATATGGCAGACCCTCAAAAACCGAAGGCCAAAACCACCCGGGCGGGGTTATGGTCCACTTTTTCCTGAAAGAAAAACCTGCTGATTCCATCGAGGTAAAACTGGATTTCCTGGAGGCCAACGGAACACTCATACGGAGTTTTTCTTCCAAGGCTAAGGAAAATTCCAACAAACTGCCCGAACTTAAAAACGGCGGCAACCTCTTCGTCTGGAATATGCGCTACCCGGATGCCAAAAGCTTCGAAGGGATGATACTCTGGGCGGCAAGCCTTACTGGCCCAAGAGCAGTGCCCGGCACCTACAAAGTAAAGATGAGCATTGGCAACCAAAGTCAGGAACAAACCTTCGAAATCCTCGCTGACCCCCGCTCCGAAGCATCGCTGGAGGAAATGCGACAGCAATTCAGCTTCGTTCGCGAGATCCATGAGAAAATCAATGAAACGCACCAGACTATTTTAGATATCCGGAGTATGCGCCAGCAAATGAACCATTTCCGGTCCTTCTGGCAAAATAATCCCGAAATGAAGCCGTTACTCGATAAGGTAAACGATATTGATAAAAAAATCGGCATCATCGAAAACGAACTCTATCAGACGAAAAACCGCAGCGGGCAAGACCCGCTCAATTTCCCCATCAAGCTCAATAACAAACTCGCAGGAGTAGCATCCGGAGTCAGCCAGGGTAATAATGGCCCTACCCGTCAGGCTATCCAGGTAAAAGAAGAACTGAGCGGGAAAATTGATGCCCAACTCCAGCAATTCAAACAAATCCTCTCCAAAGACCTGATTGAACTCAATCAAATGGTCAAGGATAAAGGAATTGATGCAGTACAACTTAAACAAGAGAAAAAGTCTTCCTGATAATTTACGGCCACGGCCTGTTCAGGAATTTTGATTGCTTTACTATGAAGAAAATTTTCAGATTCCAGGTATTCCTCGGATGCCTAACCCTCAGCACCTTTTTGACTGCCCCGTTAATGGCACAGGAAACCATGCAGGTTGTTCGTGCCAGGGCAATTGATTTTCGCAGCAAGGTACTGCAGATAGCTGTTGATGCCAATAATGTCAAATGGATCAGCACAGAAAAAGGGCTGTATGAAGTTAAAGCGAACGATATCGGAACAGCCGTTCAGATTCCCGCCGGGCAACAGGCACTTTTTGCCTTTCCCGGCGGGAATGCCGAACTGCGCTGGGATCTGGAAAGCCTTCAAAAACAACTCGGCGGAGTACTAAGTGCCACCAATACCATTACCGCAGCTACTTATGACTCCCGAAGGGACATTCTCTGGATCGGTACTGCCGAATCGGGGGCCTTTTCTCTTAAAACCAAGCCTTCCCTGCAACTGCTCTCTAAATTCAATTCTACTTCCACCAAACTCGGCAGCGATAAAGTTAATTGTCTGTTTCTAGATGCCCGTGGACAAATCTGGATCGGCACCGATGGCGGTGTCCTCTATGGAGCTGATGGGCGTTGGAGCGTAGAACAAAAGCTCTTCAGTATTCAGAGTATCATCCAACAGGGCAGCGATATCTGGGTACTCGCCGATAATCTCCTCTGGCAAGTTGGCCCCGATAATAAATGGGTTCCTGCTGATATTCCGGATGGGGCTATAGAAGGTCAGGCCTTCCTGCTTGCATCGGGTACAGATGGGAAAATCTGGGTCGCCTCTGAGCGTATCGCCGTTTTTACCCCCGAACAGGACGACCTTAAAACTTTTGGTCCTGCTGAATATTACACCAGCCAATTCCCCTCCTGTATCACCGTTGATCTCGACGGCGCAGTATGGGTAGGTACCTCCGACAAAGGGGCTTATGTTATAGAAAAGGCTTCCTCGTGGAGCCTAAGCGTAATCGTACAAAAAGATCTGGATTGCAATAATGACCTCCCCGTTGCCGTAATCGAGGCTAAAGTATCCGGTGGCACTCCGCCGTTTTCTTATGCCTGGAAAAATGGACAAACCGGATCTACGCTGCAAAATATGGGGCCTGGCACTTATGAGGTTACGGTTTCCGACAACAAAGGGAAATCGCGGTCTGGCTCGGTCTCGATTGCCGACCGACGGGTGCGGGCTGATGCTTCCCTACTTAACCCACAATCCGCTGATAATGTGTCCGATGGTGCAGCCGAAGTGCGTATCTCAGGGGGCACTCCACCCTATTCCATCCGCTGGGACAACGGCGAAAATACCCCCAAGGCACTACGACTGGCAAAAGGGGAGCATTTTGTGGATGTTACGGACTCTAAAGGTTGTAAGGCTCAGGCTAAAGTTGAAATCTCCCAAAAACCTGCTGAACTCAAACTCGTCCTGGTTTCCAAAAAAGATATTTCCTGCCAGGGAGCTAAAGATGGTGCCATACAACTCGAAGCCAGCGGTGGCGTGGGCCCTTACACTTTTTCCTGGAGCGTTCCCTCCCTCAGCGGACCTTCTGCTGCTAATCTGGCCGGAGGTTCTTATATGGTGACCCTCACGGATACCCAAAATAACAAATCAACGGGTACTTTTGTCGTGGAAAACCCTCCTGCCTTATCCGTCTCCGCTGCTGCCGAATCTCCTGCGAGTACTAATGCCAAAGACGGCATCGCGGTGGTAAAAATTGAAGGAGGTACGCCTCCATACACGATTAAATGGCAGAATGGTGGTACCGACCTTCGTCTCCCCGGCCTGCCTGCCGGAAAATATACTGTGCAAGTGACGGATGCTCGAGGCTGTAGTGGAAATGCTGTTGCCGATATCACCGAAAACATCCTCCCCCTTTCTGTCAAAATCAACCAGATCGAAGAAATCCGCTGTACTGGTAGCGCTACGGCCGCACTCGAAACCACCGTAAGCGGCGGAAAAGGGCCTTTTACCTATGTCTGGGATAACCCTGCTGCTCAAGGAAATACCCCCAAAGGCTTAAAAGCTGGCGTCTATCAGCTTCAGGTGCGCGATGCTTCAGGAAAGTCCACCTCCGCGACCTTTACCATCAAAGAACCAGCGCCCCTTAGCCTTCAGGCCAGTATTACCGCTCCCGCTTCCACCAACGGCAAAGATGGCAAAGCAAGTGCCACTGCTTCCGGCGGAAGTGCGCCTTATACTTTCCGCTGGGATAATAGCGAAACGGCCAAAGATGCCCTGCAGCTCGCACCCGGACAGCACTCCGTGACCGTCACCGATGCCAATAATTGCAGTGCAACCGCAACGGTGGAAATCACCGAAAATATCCTTCCCCTTTCTGTCAAAATCAACCAGATCGAGGAAATCCGCTGTGCTGGCAGCGCTACTGCCGCACTCGAAACCACCGTAAGCGGCGGAAAAGGGCCTTTTA
Source organism: uncultured Haliscomenobacter sp. (assembly GCA_964527495.1). Taxonomy (GTDB): domain Bacteria; phylum Bacteroidota; class Bacteroidia; order Chitinophagales; family Saprospiraceae; genus JADJPL01. The sequence goes on along the minus strand of CAZGOT010000174.1, from coordinate 1,793 downwards.
CCTATGTCTGGG
>CAZGOT010000174.1:0-1681 GCA_964527495.1 uncultured Haliscomenobacter sp. | reverse complement strand
GCCGCACTCGAAACCACCGTAAGCGGCGGAAAAGGGCCTTTTACCTATGTCTGGGATAACCCTGCTGCTCAAGGAAATACCCCCAAAGGCTTAAAAGCTGGCGTCTATCAGCTTCAGGTGCGCGATGCTTCAGGAAAGTCCACCTCCGCGACCTTTACCATCAAAGAACCAGCGCCCCTTAGCCTTCAGGCCAGTATTACCGCTCCCGCTTCCACCAACGGCAAAGATGGCAAAGCAAGTGCCACTGCTTCCGGCGGAAGTGCGCCTTATACTTTCCGCTGGGATAATGGCGAAACCAGTAAAGATGCCAGCCAGCTAGCGCCCGGACAACGCTATGTCACTGTCACAGATGCACAAAACTGTAGTACGAACACCTCTTTGACCATCACAGAAAATATCCTCCCGCTGCGCGTCAGCATCCGCGAAACGCAGAAAATTTCTTGTGCAGGAATTTCTGACGGGGCGCTTTCAGCAACAATAGAAGGCGGGAAAAATCCCTTTCAGATAAAATGGTCTCAAGGTGGAGATGGGGAGCAGGTAAAATCCCTTGGGCCGGGAGTATTTCAAGTGACCGTTACGGATGTAGTCGGAAATTCATCGACAGCTTCCTATACCCTGGCAGCACCTGGTCCGATTGCGATAACCTGGCTTTCGACTGCCGGAGCAGGTGTGCAGGCCGATGGTCAGGCGAGCATTAAGGCGAGTGGGGGCAGCGGCACCCTAAGCTACCGCTGGGACAGTGGAGAAACAAGCCCTAACGCGATAGCCCTTGCTGCAGGAAAAAGGCAGGTAACCGTCAGTGATGCAAACGGATGCAGTGCAACAGCAGAACAGGAAATCCCCCGAAGGTTAATTGAGGCACTGGTAGCAGGCAAAGTGAATCCAGGCCAGACGATCCCCCTTGAGCAAGTGCGTTTTGAAGTGGACAGCATTAACTTCAACGAGCGTTCTCTGCCAATGATCAACGAACTATTTGAATTTTTAGTCGAAAACCCCTTGGTAAGCATTGAAATTGGCGGTCATACCAGTAACTTGTGTTCGGATGCATTCTGTGAACAGCTCTCTTCTGCCAGGGCCAAATCTGTAGCGGATTATCTGGTACGCAAGGGAATGGATCCGGCTCGTGTCAGTTCAAAAGGCTATGGGAAAAAATTTCCTATTGCCACTAACGACACCGCCGAAGGCCGGACTAAAAACCAGCGGGTAGAGCTGAAAATAATAGCCATAGGTGCCGGAAACGAATAAAATCAAGCTTATTATTTATATTTTCATTGTGGAAAACAACAACTGTATGAACAAAAAAACACTCTTGCCTTTTTTGATGGCAATCGCCGTATTATGGATGCCCCTTAGCGGAGAAATGTATGCCCAGCCGGGGCGCCGTGGAGATGCGGCAGCAGTACCAGGTGCAAAAGCCGATTCAACGGCTACAGAAAAAAAACCTTCTGGTCCTAAAACATTCCGCGACATCATTACTGAAAAAGCCGTTTCGACAAATGGAATGCTCTCGGCCCATAAAGTAGATGACAAATACTATTTTGAAATCCCGGATAGCTTATTTGGCCGGGAAATCATGGCTATTACGCGTATTTCCCAGACGACAACCGGTGCGGGATATGGCGGGGCACAAGCCAACCCCCAGGTCATCCGGTTCGGGCGGGGGCCTGCGAACAATGTCTTC
>CAZGOT010000173.1:0-6348 GCA_964527495.1 uncultured Haliscomenobacter sp. | reverse complement strand
CTCTATTGTCACCAATCAACCGGGGGTAAACCCAGCCGCCCATTTAGCTGAGGCGTGTACAGCCTACCGCGACCCACTGCTACTGACTTTCACTGGGGCGCCACTATACCCGCTGCCGAATTATACGATCGCCACCGATGTGCCGCCGCTTTGGAATGTGGCCAAGAAAAATGCCCTTTACTATACCGCCGTTGGCAGAGGGGACTTTTCCAAGCTCCTCTTTCAGGCATCTGTACTTGGTATTCCGGACAGTGCAGCGGCCCGAAAAGCTGTTACCCATTTCAAGGATGTAGTTGCCTGGCTCCGTTCCCTCGAGCCTCCAAAATATCCCCGGGAAATCAACCAGGCCTTAGCAGCACGTGGGGAAACCCTGTTCCTGGAACACTGCAGCGGCTGCCACGGCACCTACGGCAATCCCGAAACTTACCCCAACAAGGTAGTTGCGCTGGATGTGATCAAAACCGATCCCTATTATGCCACATATGCGGTACAAGCACCCATTGTCAAATGGTATAACGAAAGCTGGTTTGCCCGCTCTGCCCCGGCCTCTGCTTTTGAACCTGAAGCCGGCTATATTGCACCTCCGCTGGACGGCATCTGGGCTACGGCCCCCTACCTCCACAATGGCTCCGTACCTACCCTCGAAGATCTCCTGGATAGCAAAAAACGTCCAAAATACTGGAGCAGGAGCGGGGATAGCCGCGACTATGACTATGAAAAAAATGGATGGAATTACCAACGTCGTAAGAATGGAAGCGGAAAATGGACCTATGATACCACCCTGCCAGGTTATTCCAACAGCGGACATACTTTCGGGGATAAACTCGACGATTCCGAAAGAAAAGCGGTTATAGCGTATTTAAAAACCTTATAATTCCCCTGGAGTATCAGGTTTGAATAACTCCAACGTTGAATTTTTCCACTTCTGCATAGTTCGCTGCCTCTATAGCGGTCGAAACTACCTTCCGCGTTTGGAGCGGGTCAATAATTTCATCTACCCATAATCTGGCAGCTGCATAATAGGGGCTGGTTTGCTCGTCATATTTCGACTGAATATCCTCCAGCATTGCTGCCTCGTCTTCCCTGGACAGAGTCTCTCCTTTGGATTTTCTTGCTGCAACCTGAATCTGCAGAAGGGTTTTTGCTGCCTGTGCTCCCCCCATGACCGCAATCCGGGCAGTAGGCCAGGCGACGATAAGACGCGGGTCGTAAGCCCGTCCGCACATGGCATAATTGCCTGCTCCAAAGGAATTTCCGATAACAATACTGATCTTGGGAACGGTACTGTTAGCTACGGCATTTACCATTTTTGCCCCATCTTTGATAATCCCACCATGTTCAGAACGCGATCCGACCATAAAACCCGTTACGTCATGCAGAAACAACAAGGGAATCTTTTTCTGGTTACAATTCAGAATAAAGCGTGCCGCCTTATCCGCAGAATCAGAATAAATTACGCCCCCAAACTGCATTTCCCCTTTGGCATTGCGCACTACCTCCCGGTTGTTGGCAACTATCCCTACGGCCCACCCATCAATACGCGCATAGGCACAGAGGATAGTTTTGCCATATCCTGCTTTGTAGAGAGTAAGTTCTGAGCCATCCACCAGTCGCTTGATGAGTTCGATTGTAGGATAAGGCCTGCTTGAATCACTTGAAAAAATAGACACGATCTCTTCCTCCGGTAATGCAGGTGGTTTAGGTTCGGTCCGGTCAAATCCGGCACGAGGGGCCATTCCGATTTTATCAACCAAATCCCGGATCGTCGCCAGACAGGTTGCATCATTGGGAACTTTATAATCAACCACCCCGGAAATTTCAGCGTGTGTGACTGCCCCGCCCAGGGTTTCTTTGTCTACCTCTTCCCCAATTGCGGCTTTGACCAGATAGGGCCCGGCAAGGAAAATCGAACCTGCTCCTTCGACAATCAGCGATTCATCCGACATAATCGGCAGGTAGGCACCCCCTGCAACGCAGCTCCCCATAATTGCAGCAATCTGGGGTATGCCCATGGCCGACATTTTGGCATTATTGCGAAAAATACGGCCAAAATGCTCCTTATCGGCAAAAATCTCCTCCTGCATAGGCAGGTAAACCCCTGCACTGTCCACCAGATAGATAATAGGAAGGCGGTTTTCCATAGCGATTTCCTGTGCCCGCAGGTTCTTCTTTCCGGTAATAGGAAACCATGCCCCAGCCTTAACGGTAGCATCGTTGGCCACAATCACGCAAGGCCGGCCATGCACGCGGCCAATTCCCACAATAACCCCGCCCGCCGGGCAACCACCATGTTCGGGGTACATCCCATAGCCAGCAAAAGCACCAATTTCCATAAAATAGGAATCGGGGTCTATCAGGCGCTCCACCCTTTCCCGCGCTGTCATTTTTCCCTGTTCGTGCTGTTGGGCAATTTTCTTTTCGCCTCCCCCCTGCATAATTTTGCTTAGCCGATGCCGCATCTGGCCGACAAGCAATTTCATGTGGTCTTCATTCCGAGAGCGTTCCAGGTCTATTTTAACACTTGACATCTTGAGGAATTATTCATTGGAGATCAAATACATAGATATACGGGTCTTTATCGCCTTCGTAAAAGCCCCTCAACGTTACACGGGAACCAGTAGCGCGGCGCAGCGCGGCCACCAGTTGTCCTGTTGAAACCACTTTTTGATTGTTGATCCGGGTGATAATAAAATCCGGACGCATATTAGTCGTATCCACCGTACTCCCCTTTCGGACGCTGACGACCCTTACCCCTTTTATTTTCAAACGGTTATACTCTTTTGAAGAAAGGTTTCGAATCTCCAGCCCCAGTATTTCGAGCAATGCTGCGTCACTGGCCAGAACCAGTTCGGTAGAGTTATTTTTATTTTTTAAGATAACTTTTGCTTTTCGGGTTTTGCCATCCCTCCAAAATTCAATGCGGAGTACGTTTCCGGGGCGATAGCGGCCAACCTGCTCCTGCATTCGCGGAACGGAGGGCGTCCACACCCCATTGATCCGGAGAATGACATCCCTGGGGCGAAGACCAGCATCTTCGGCACCGCTACCCGGTGAAATGCGGGTAATCAGCACACCTTCCGGGGCAGGCATTCCAAGGCGGCGTGCGGATTCCGGGCTTAGGTCTTCAATAAAAACCCCAAGCAAGCCGCGCTGGACCACCCCAAAATCTCGCAGGTCATCAATCACTTTTCGCACCAGATTGGAAGGTACTGCAAAAGAATAACCCTCATACCGGCCACTGCGGGTGATAATAGCCGTGTTAATCCCAACAAGTTCGCCGCGGGTATTTACCAGTGCCCCACCGCTGTTACCGGGGTTAACCGCTGCATCCGTTTGGATGAAAGATTCAATGCGGTCCATCCCTTCCAGAATATCGAGGCTCCGTCCTTTTGCACTAACGATGCCCGCTGTAACAGTTGATTCCAGGTTGAAGGGGTTACCCACGGCCAGCACCCATTCCCCGACTTGCAGGGAATCGGAATTGCCAAACGCTACGGGTTGAAGATTCGAAGCATCTACCCGAAGGAGGGCAAGGTCGGTAGAGGGGTCTGTCCCTACCAAAGCAGCAGACATTTCCCGCTTATCCTGCAAGGTAACAAGGATTTGGTTTGCCCCTTCGATCACATGATAATTCGTAACAATAAGCCCATCGGCAGCAATAACCACGCCCGAACCATTTGAGGTTCCCTGCTGGCTTCCCCGGAAAAAACGAAAACCACTGCGTTCCTGCATTGTCTTGATGTTCACCACTGCTGAAGTTACCCCCTTTGCTGCTGAGATGAAATCAACTACGCCGGCCCCGGAAGCACCTGAGGACTGGTTCCACGCTATTTCACGAAAAAAGCTACCTGTTTCGGCAACTGGATTTTGCAGTATTACACTTCTGGGCGGCTCCGTCCAGCGGTAAATCGCAACCGCAAGGAATGCCCCACCAAATGCGCTCAGAAAAAAAGGCAGATATTTGTATAAATGATATTTCCACATGTGCGACCAGTCAAAGTAGTATACGGATATAACAGCAATTATAGGTAAAGGATTGTTTTTTTTCTAAAAACCTTTTTAAGGAAAAATTTTAACGTGCTTTTATTCCTTTACGGGAAAAAGTAATTTTGGCGGGACCGGGATGGAAAGAGGCAGTTTGCAATAGGCTCCCGCAAGGTAAATTAAAACATATAAAGCGTCCGATATGCAAGTCAACTTTATCAGCGATACGGTGACCTTACCCACGGAAGGTATGTTAGAGGCCATGCTCTGTGCACAGGTAGGAGATGATGTATTTGGGGAAGACCCGACCATAAATGCCCTGGAGGCTAAAGCGGCGGCTATGTTCGGAAAAGCGGCGGGGTTATTTTGTCCCTCGGGCACTATGACCAACCAGATTGCCCTCAAAGTGCACACCCAGCCTTTGGATGAAGTCATCTGCGAGGAAAGCTCCCATATTTTTCAATATGAAGTAGGTGGATATGCTTTTCATTCCGGTATTGGGGTGAACCTTGTCCGGGGCACTTATGGAAAAATGACTGCCGAGCAGGTAGAAGCGGCAATAAAGCCAATTGCCGACTGGCTGCCGCTGAGCAGGTTGGTAGTACTGGAAAAGACGGCCAATAAGGGGGGCGGCAGCTATTACACCCTGGAAGAAATTCGTCCAATCCGTCGGTTATGCCAATCCAGGGGTCTTGCCTTGCATCTGGATGGAGCACGTATATTCAATGCGCTTGTTGAGACAGGAGAACGTCCCCACGACGTCGGCACACAATTCGACAGCATTTCGGTTTGTTTATCCAAAGGGCTTGGGGCTCCGGTGGGTTCCCTCTTGCTGGGCGATACGGATTTCATCCATCGGGCGCGCCGCGTGCGCAAGGCTATGGGTGGTGGAATGCGACAGGCTGGCTATCTTGCTGCTGCGGGGATTTATGCCTTGGACCATCATATTGACAGGCTGCGTGTAGACAATGCGCATGCACGTGCATTGGGCGACTTGCTGGAGCAGCTCCCGAACGTAGAAAATGTCCGTCCTGTACAGACCAACATCGTCATTTTTGATCTAAAAGCACCTGAAACGGCTACCGGATTTCTGGGCAGACTTGCCGAAAAGGGAATCAGGGCTTCTGCTTTTGGCCCCAGGACCATCCGCCTGGTGACGCACCTCAACGTCAAAGCTGACATGATTGATTATACGCTGGAGGTATTGAAGGGACTATCCAGGTAAAGCTGGCTTGTAGCACGCTGTCGAAACAGCAGATAAAACGCGGTACCTTTGCCGGGAAAATTCTGAACAGGTTCTATGGCAGTGTGTACTAATCTTCTTTTTTCCTGCGTTCGATTTCATCGCGAATCTGGGCGGCACGCTCATAGTTTTCCTCTTCCAGCACCTCGTCGAGCATACGCATCAGGGCTTCCAGAGAATGGGAAGCCAGCAGGTTTGATGAAGCGGGCATATCGGGGTTTTCTTCCGGCACTTCTGTTTCCGCACCTGCATCTTCGAATACAATACCTGCAGTATCCAAAATGAAATCATAGGTATAGACAGGGCAGCGAAAGCGGGCGGCTAGGGCGAGGGCATCGGAGGTACGGGAATCAATCTCCATGATTTCCCCATCTTTTTCACATACCAGCCTTGCATAAAAAATACCGTCCAGAAGGTTATTGATTACCACTTCCGATAGGCGAATCTGAAAAGTATCGAGCGCATTTTTGAATAAATCGTGGGTTAGGGGACGGTTAGGGCTCATGCGTTCGAGGGCCACTGCGATTGCCTGGGCTTCAAAACTGCCAATGACGATAGGCAGACGGCGCGAGCCCGTTTTCTCCCCCAGGACAACTGCGTAATTATGAGATTGTGCGACACTATGGGAAAGTGCGACGATTTCCAGTTCAATCTTCTTCATGTCCGCTGTTTTTATTTTTTCTTATATGCGAAAAAATTAAACACCCCTCTTTTAAAGTGCGCAAAGATACAAAAGAGTTTTGACAAAAGGAGAAAAAACCGTAAATTGGTCAGCCATGTAAACAGGGCTAAATGAGCAAAAACTTTTGGCATCGAGGCGTAGCGTTATCAAAAAAGCTGGGGAATGCGCTAATGAACCTGCTGCCGATTATTGCGGTCGTCGTCTTCTTTCAGGCAGTGGTACTCCGTCAGCCCTTTCCTGCGGTCGGGGAAGTTGTGGCAGGGGGCCTGATGGTCGTAGTCGGCCTGATGCTGTTCATTGAGGGATTGGAAATGGGATTGTTCCCGATTGGGGAAGCACTGGCGTATGCCCTTGCGCGCAAGGGTAGTTTATGCTGGCTCATCGCTTTCGCGTTTGCCCTGGGCTTTTCGACTACCATAGCGGAGCCTGCGCTGATTGC
>CAZGOT010000172.1:0-6448 GCA_964527495.1 uncultured Haliscomenobacter sp. | reverse complement strand
CGGTGGGACCGGTAAATTCCAGACAGATTGATATTCCATTTGACTACGAAAACAACTTCATTGTAGTCAAGGTCCTGTTTAATGATGTGTTCCCCTTGCGGTTTATTTTCGATACAGGAGCGGAGTACACTATCCTCTCAAAAAGAGAAATTACCGATTTGCTCAATGTGGATTACAAAAAGCGCTTTGTACTGCAAGGGGCGGATATGACGACGGAGTTGTACGCCTACCTGGTCAGAGGAATCAGTATCACGATGGGCAACCTGCGCAATGCCAACCGGAATATTCTGGTCCTCGAGGAGGATTATTTCCGCTTTGAAGAGTTTTCTGGTATACAGATTCATGGAATTCTGGGAGCTGATATGTTCAGGCGATTTGTTGTTAAAATTAACTACCAGAAACAGATTATCTCTTTGCTTTCCCCGGAAGATTTTGTACCGCCAAAGGGCTCCCGCAGTTTTGCCTATCCCATGGAAATGCAGCGGAGCAAACCTTATATTACCGTGCAAACCCGTCTTGCCTCGGATACCGTTGTCCGTACAAAGTTACTCCTGGATACTGGGGCCAGCCTTTCTTTGTTGCTCTACACCAATACCCACCCCAACCTATGCATGCCGGAAAAAACTATTCCCAGTAATATTGGTATAGGTCTGGGCGGGTTTTTGGAAGGATATCTCGGACGGATCCGCCAACTAACCCTTCAAAATATTACTTTTGATGAAGTTATTACCAATTTCCAGGAATTACCTCCGGACCTGGACAGCCTTAATACTTCTGGTCGCCACGGTATCATCGGCAACCAACTGCTCCGGCGGTTCGTCGTGACTATTGATTACGTCCGGGAACAACTCTATTTTACTGCCTTACCAGGATTTAAAAATAAATATTCCTACGACCGCAGCGGCCTGATTATTATCGTTGCCGGAGCTCAGTTAAACAAATATATCGTCTTTGATATTGTGCCCAATAGCCCCGCAGCACGCGTGGGTATCCGGCGGGGAGACGAAATTAAATCAGTGAACGGAATCCCCACTGCTTTCTTTACCCTTCAGGATCTTTCGGCAAAATTTCGCAAAAAGGCAGGAAGAAAAATACATCTCGTGGTGGTGCGCAGCAATGTGCGCCTGAAAAAATCCTTTAGGCTGGAGCAGTTGATTTGATTTTCCTGGGTTTAATTGGCATTTCCCAAAAATATAGCTATCTTTGCAGCCAATTTTATTCACCACAAAAAGGTTCACCATGTTTGCAATCGTAACGATAGCCGGTCAACAGTTCAAAGTCGAGGAAGGGCAGGAGCTCTTCGTCCACCGTCTAGCCGCTGCAGAAGGGGATTCCGTAGCTTTCGATCAGGTCCTCCTGGTTGACCGCAGCGGTGCCGTAGAAGTGGGCAAGCCTGTTCTCCCCCTCCAGGTAAAAGCCACTGTATTAGGCCATCAGAAAGGCGATAAAGTCGTCGTGTTTAAAAAGAAAAGACGCAAAGGTTACCGCGTCAAAAATGGCCACCGCCAACAGTTCACCAAAATAAAAATTGATTCTATCAAGTAATACGCCCCACTAATAGACAACAGGCGTACAAATCCAAAATCTAAGTGTCATGGCACATAAAAAAGGTGTAGGTAGTTCAGATAACGGCAGAGATAGCAAAAGCAAACGGCTCGGGGTAAAACTCTTTGGTGGCCAACTCGCTAAAGCTGGTAATATCCTCGTTCGGCAGCGCGGAACAAAGTTTCATGCAGGAGAGAATGTCTATATGGGCAGGGATTTTACCCTCCACGCTGCAGTGGAAGGGCGCGTCCAGTTCAAAAGATGGAAGCACGACCGTACCTTCGTGCACATTGTTCCTGCTAATGGCGCTCCTGTTCAGCCAACTGCTCCTGTAAAGGCAGTTCCAGCTGCTGCTCCAGTGGTGGAAACTCCCGCTCCAGAAGTGGAAACGCCCGCTCCGGCAAAGGCTAAAGCAAAATCTATCACCCTGCCCTCCGGAAAAAAAGTGAAAGAGAATGACCTGAAACTGGTTGAAGGCATCGGTCCAAAGATCGAGGAACTGCTCCATAGTGCAGGAATCACTACCTGGGCACAGCTCGCCGCTACCGAGGTTTCTGCCATCAGTGCTATCCTGGAGGAAGCAGGAAACCAATTCAGCATGCACAATCCTGCTACCTGGCCCAAACAAGCCCAACTTGCTGCTGATGCACAGTGGGAAGAATTGGAAGCTTATCAAGATCACCTGAAAGGCGGTAAGGAATAATAAGTCTCTTCAAAACTTTCTTTTGCCGCTGAAGACGGCAAAAGAAAGTTTTGAAGAGCGTGTCTCAAAAGGCTTTTGACGGCTTACGCCGCCAAATAATATTTTTGAGCAAACTCTGGGGTCGTGTAAAAAGCCCTAGCTATTCATTTGGCGGCTTACGCCGCCAATAATTATTTTGAATAGACATTGTTTTACCTCATTTTGCTTCGCAAAATGAGGTAAAACAATGTCTATTCAAAATTTTATTTGGCCGCCGAAGGCGGTATAATACTTTTTGGACAGCCCCAGGGTTCGTTCAAAAATTTCTTTCGCCGCTGTCGGCGGCGAAAGACTTTCTAACCAACTCCATTCAAAGTAATATTTGGCGGCCAAGCCGCCAAATGTATCTATCCTTCCCTTTTTCCGATTGGGGCAATTTGCACAAGGCCCTTTTGGGGGATCCAACCCGCATCGCCATTTTCCAACCTTACTTTTGCCCAGTCGCCGAGGTATTCCAGGATGTACAACTTGGTTCCCTCATGTACGCGCCGAAGTTCAGGGCTCTGCTCATCCGGCGCCTGTTGGACAGCACGCTCGCGAGCAAGGAGGATGACCTGCCGCCAATCATTTCGCTTGAAATCTGCATAAAAAGCGATACAGAGGAATAGCATGCCTATTATCATTGCCGAAAAGGTCAGGTGGTATCCCTTTCCTTTGAATAAGCCCGTTTTTTGCCGCCCCCAGAACCAGATGATTCCTCCCAACCAGAATGAAAGAAGGGCTAAACCTGCCCAGATGCCAGAGCCCGTGCGCAGGATCCAAATATCTATTACCGGTCTTTTTTCCGACGGAATCTGATCCCTAAGGGTTTCACGTACTTTATCGAGGCTAGTCCGGATGGCATCAGAACCAGGATCCAGCAGGAGGGCACGCTCCAAAGCTAAAATAGCACGCCCCTTTTCACCCTGTCTTGCATAAGATTTTCCCAGGTTATAATACAGGGCTGGGTCGCAATATCCTTCCTGAACCAGCACTTCGTACAAGCGCGACGCAGAACGGTAATCGCCTTCCAGATATGCTTTAGCGGCTTCTGACCAGGACGCCGGCAGGGCAGTATGTGCTTTGACCGGCAAGAGGAGTATCAAACAGGAGAAGTATTGGGCAAATCGCCATTTTGTGACCATGGGCTATCTTTTTTAATATGGGCGCATAGGGTTAATTTTATCTGCTTAAGACAAAGATATCCTCCCGCCGCAGCGGCCTACGCTCCTGGATATACTGGAAACCCTTTAATTTTAATGCTTCGTGGTCGGTTTGGCCCATCGGCAGCAATTTCGCAGTAGGCTGGGCGAGGAAGGTTATGCGCTGTATCTGATTGTCTTCAACCCTAAGGATCATCTCGCTGCAGGAGGTTTGGTTGACGCCAATATACGCATCGTTCTCGTCGCGGGCATAATATACGACTTCTGCATTCCCGGATGCATCGAGCCGCTGGAGTTTGCTGTCAGAAAAATATGCCAATATCTCCCTTCCTTTAATTTGGTTGAAGTAGGTCCCATTTTCCACGATGAGGATAAACCCATTTCCCCGTAAGGCAATCCGGTCAATTTTCCCACCGTTGGAATACAATAATATGGTGTCGGCAGTGAACTGGCTGGTATCCGACCAGATAACGGGTTTGCCAAAAAGGGTAAATACCGAGTCCCGTTGATTAAAGGCCATGGAATCACAAATGGCCTGGAAGTTGCTTTTGAACATGCGTACCTGACCAAATGCCAGTACGGTTCGTGCAGAATCTACGCCGGTTGAGTCCTGACGTTGTGCGATAAGGGTATCTGCAGAAAGGAAAAGGGAATCGCTATCGAGCATACTGATTAATTCCGGGCGCCCGGGAAGCCCTCCATAAGCTTTGAGGTAATCTCTCGACTTGTCATAGTCTGCCTCTGCACACAGGATAGTGTACTGGTCGCTGGTATCTCGCCAGATGACATTGCCCGCCGCACGTCCAAGGGCAGCTTCCTCAGAAAAGTCCACAGTATCTGCCTCGAGAAACTGCGGTGGTTCAATAATTAGGGCCCTTCCTCGAGTAGAATACGTTTTGGATTTGTTGTCGTAGTTGATTTCGTCTCCGCGGATATCCTGGTCTTCTGAGCGGTAATGTGCGTTACCCTTGAGGAACAGCTTATCAGTAGCCTCATCAAAGCGGATAAAATCAGCTTCTACCTGGCGCAGGCTATCTACAATCTGGGCATTGCCACTGAGGGAATAGGTCTTTTGCAGGTTATCGAAGGCAATACTATCGGCTGTGGCAGTTTGACCGTCTTTCTGGTACTGGGCGTTCCTGGTGAAAAGGGCTTTTTCGGTGAGGGTTTCATAAAAGCCACCCTCGCAATAAATTTTACTGCTATCCGTGGCTAAGAGGGTTGGCCCCAATAGTCCAACGGTTTTAGTAGGGATGAAGTATTTGAGGGAATCGGAGCGCAGGGAGAATCGGGGATCAACGACGCGCACACTGTCCCTGAAAAATACTTCCTGCTCTTTTGCAAGGTAAAACCCTCTTTTACTACTGAGTTGCAGGGAATCACTGATGAGGGTTGCGCCGGTAAAGTAGCGGGCAATGCGGGTATTCAGATCATATTCCAAGGCATCGGTAAATAATTTTTGTCCGGCATTGACCATAACTACATTGCCTTCGAGGATCGCTAAACGGGTGGTACCATCATAAACAAGCTGATCGGCAAAAATCTGGAGGGAATCCCCTTGCTGTATGACCACATTGTGGAAAGCGCTAAGCAAGGTTTCGTTCTCGATTCTCGCAGAATCACAATACATAAAAATGCTGTCCTGGCGCAATTCGACCTTACCACTGAGTTGTTGAATGGTATTTTCGTTCTCCTGGATGAGTCGCAGTTCCAAGGAGTGTATTACCCGTATGCGCTGACCTTTTTTGACGGCTCCCTGGCCGGTCTGCTGGCCATGGGCCACCAGGGCGATAGATAATGCCACCAAAAAACTTAACCATCGGATGCCAGTCATGGTACTACCTTGATAGGGATGCAAAGGTACTAAAAATTCCGCTTATCCTGGAAGGTGCTTGAAAAGGAGTGCTGCGGCTTCTTCGCCTACCAGCGTGCCAATAGCTACCCCCATACCCCCAAGTCTTGCGGCAACTGCAATTCCCGGGGAAATTTCTTCGACAATGGGTTTTTTTTCAGGGCCAAGACCCAGAATGCCGCTCCACCAGCCCTCTACGGGCACTTCGTTACCGGGCAGGATTACTTCGCGCAGGATGCGGATGAGGGCTTCCTGAATGGCAGGAGTAGTCCCGAAAGCATCGGTAGCTTCTCCTACAGGATCGAGGTTGCGTCCACCACCGAGGAGAATGCGCTGGTCAATATTGCGAAAATAATAATAGCCTTTGTCATAATGGAAAGCACCTTCAAAAGGGAGGCCTGGAACTGGTGCAGTAATCAGCACCTGGTTGCGTGCGGGGCGTATATCGAGTTGGGGGAACAGGCGGCGGGTAAGGCCATTGGTTGCCAGGAGGATTTGTTTAAAAAACAGGGTGCCACCGGGATGGCACACCAGGCTTGCACCATTTGCTTCGGGGTGTATTTCGGTAATATTGACGCCATGGAGGATTTCGACTCCTTTTTCGCGGGCGAGGGCTGTAAGGGCAGCCATCATTTTACCGGTATGGAGTTGTCCTTCGGCTTTATTCAGGAGCAGATGTTGGACGTTGGCAAACCCCATTTGGGGTAGTTTTTCATCAACGACCTGAAAGGTTTGGGGATTGCCGGTAATATCCAGGAGGATTTGATTGAAATCGGGCATGGCTTGGATACACTGGTCAAAAGCAATTTGGTCCTGAGGTCGAAAGAGTTCATAACCGCCGAGTGGTTCGTACCCTATTCGTTTATCCCCGAGCTTTTGGCGCAGCTTTTGCAATCCCAGATACCGCTTTTCCATCAGGCCCCAAACGGCAGATGCCCCTGTAGTGGCGAGGTCGTCGAGGAGTTCTGTCATGCTTCCAAAGCAGGCGAACCCTGCATTTTTAGTGCTGGCACCTGCGGGCAGGGGCCCACGCTCGAGTACCAGGACCGGAAGTTTGGGGTCCAGGGTTTTGAGCTGTATGGCAGCGCTTAGACCTACGATCCCACTACCGATTATTGCGACGGGGAATTGATCTAAAAAACACTGTTTTTCCCAATAACTCCAGGA
>CAZGOT010000171.1:0-6466 GCA_964527495.1 uncultured Haliscomenobacter sp. | reverse complement strand
CGTGAAAAGAGCTGAAGGGCCATTGCTCCTGCCTGGGTTGGGGCAAAGAGGGCTACAATATTGAATAAGCCGCCAATAGTGGGCAGTAGGACCCCTGATAATAGCTGGGAAAAATGGTTAGCGGGCATACTTTGTATTTTGGCATTTATAGGACTTGATGCGACTTTTTTCAAACCGCCCCAAATTTATGCGTATTTTTGTGCCCTAAACGCATAATTTTTTAAAATGCAATCCGAACGCCCCCTTACAGACTGGCTTCCAATTACCCGCAAAGAGGTTGAAATGCGCGGATGGGACGAACTCGATGTCGTCCTCGTCTCCGGCGATGCCTATGTAGCCCACCCTGCTTTCGGTACGGCCGTTATCGGCAGGATAATGGAAAGCGAAGGCCTGCGTATCGGGATTATCTCCCAACCCAACTGGCAGGACGATTGGCGCGATTTCAAAAAGCTGGGGGCACCCAGGTTGTTTTTTGGAGTCACTTCCGGCTGTATGGACTCCATGGTCAACCATTATACCGCAGGGCGGCGCAAACGCTCCACCGACGCCTATACACCTGGTGGCGAATCCGGTTTCCGCCCCGATTATGCAGTAAATGTCTATACTAAAATCCTGAAATCCCTATATCCCGATATTCCTGTCCTGATAGGTGGAATCGAAGCCTCCCTGCGCCGGGTTACGCATTATGACTATTGGGCAGACCGGCTTTTCCCCAATATCCTGGAATCTAGTGGTGCCGATCTGCTGGTGTATGGTATGGGGGAAATGCCCTTGCGGGAAATTATCCGGCTCCTCAAAAAGGGGGTGCCTTTTTCCTCCCTGACTACTATCCCCCAGACCGCAGTCCTCCGTGCAGCTAACGATCCGCTTCCTGTCAACAAAAACTGGGAAACGCTTTGGTTGAATGCACATGAACGCTGCCTGAAGGATAAACGCTCCTACGCCGAAAATTTTAAGCACATCGAACAGGAGTCCAACAAAGTGAACGCCCGAAGACTGGCCCAGGCCGTCAAAGATAAGGTGCTGCTCGTCAATCCGCCTTATCCGCCTATGACGGAAGACCAAATTGATACTTCTTTCGACCTACCCTATACGCGTGAACCCCATCCTAAATATAAAAAACGCGGAACCATTCCGGCTTACGAAATGATCCGCTTTTCTATCAATATGCATAGAGGTTGCTTTGGGGGATGCAGTTTTTGTACAATTTCAGCCCACCAGGGCAAGTTTATCGCCAGCCGATCTGAAGCTTCTATCTTGCGCGAAGTGGAGGCCGTAACCCAGATGCAGGATTTCAAAGGGTATATCAGCGACCTTGGAGGCCCTTCGGCTAATATGTACCGGATGAAAGGAAAAGTCCAGGAAATCTGCGATCGCTGTGTGAGCCCCTCCTGTATCCATCCTGTCGTGTGCAGTAACCTGGATACCAGCCACAAACCACTTACAGAACTCTATAAAAAAGTGGATGCACATCCCAAAGTCAAACGGGCATTCGTAAGTAGCGGAATCCGCTACGACCTTCTCGTGGAAAGCTATAACAAGCAAGCTGACGATAGCCTCAACGAATATATGGAGCAACTGGTGACCAAGCATGTCTGCGGGCGCCTTAAAGTAGCTCCTGAACACACCTCTGATGCAACACTGCGCATCATGCGCAAACCTTCATTCAAACATTTCCACGAGTTTAAGAAAAAATTCGAGGCCATAAACCAAAAACACGGCCTCAATCAGCCCCTTATCCCTTATTTCATCTCCAGCCACCCAGGCTCGCGTACGGAGGATATGGCCGACCTTGCGGCAGAAACCAAGGATATGGGTTTTAAACTGGAACAGGTACAGGATTTCACGCCTACACCTATGACTGTCGCCACGGTAATCTACTACACAGGCCTGCATCCCTATACACTCCAGCCCGTGTACACGGCACAAACGGCTATAGAAAAGAAAGGACAGCACCTCTTTTTCTTCTGGTACAAACGCGAAAATCATCAGACAATCCGCGAAAAGCTTAGAAAAATGGGTAGGGAAGACCTCGTAGTACGACTAGTGGACGATCAGAAAAAATTCCAGAAACGGGAAATACTTAAGCGGAATGCCCGCGGAGCAAATGCGCGGCCAGGCACCCTCCGCCGCAAATAAAGCTGCATTTCCAGAAAAATAGCCGATGTAGGCAACTAGCCTATTGTACGGCACGCAACTTATACAGCGTTTTTTCTGCCACCCGCAAAGTATCCATTTGATACTTGGCCATAAGATAACTCCTGCCCGTTAGGGAATCGGCACCTGTCCTGGCCAGCACTTCGTTCCAGTCGGGACCTACGATTACGCCATCCATCCTTGCCCCTTCAAAATTGGCTCCTTGCAGTCTGGCTCCGCTGAAAGTTGCTTCGCGCAGGTCGGCAGCAGCAAAGCGTGCCTGACGAAGATTAGCTTTGCTGAAGTCTGCCTTCCATAGCCGTGCACGGTAAAACGTTGCCTGTTTAAGTTCTGTGTTACTGAAATCAGCGCGCTCCAGTATTGCACCAGTGAAATCTGCCTGCAGCAGCTTAGCCTTAGACAGATTGGCGTCTGTGAGGTTTGCTTTGGAAAACAAGCTCTGGTTAAGGGCGGCATGATCCAGCGCGGCACCTTTGAGAAAGGCATTCCTGAAGTTAACCCCCACAAGGTCGGAAAAGCGGAAATTGCCTTTTTCAAAAATGGCCTTTAAGGTAAAAGTATCCAGGTTGCTGTTGGCCAGGGTAATGAGTACCTGTCCTCTTTCCGGGCTCAACTCAGAGGAGGAAAGTACCCCACCCTGGAGATAGCGATAGGGGCGCAGCATTTCGCAAAGGGTGACGATGCGGGTAATGAGTTCGGGGGAAAGATCGCGTATCCTCGGCCTGCCTACATCGGTTTTGAGTTCCCGGTCCACTTCGTTCCAGGTATTGTCCATGCGGAAAACCAGTGCTGAGCGCCTATCGGCCTCCTGGAGATATGTCTGCTGGTCGATATGTTCGTTTTGTTTTTCAATAAGCTCATTCTGCTTATCGAGTCTGTTAGTCTGCTGCTCGATCAGGAGGTTCTGGCTAAACAACAGGATAGTGCCCAACAATCCGCCAAAGCCTATGAACAGAGCCTGAAAAACGATCAGGATCCACCGCCGGAAACTGAACCAGACATACCAGGCCATCGTCTTGCTGCTAATGTAACTCAGGTTTTTTTCAGCCTCTTCATAATTTTTTTCGGAAAGATTACTGAGGAGTGTAATACCGCGTACTTTCAAATCGCTCAAATCCGTTCCCCTGACCCCAAAAATTTTTTCCAGGATTTTATCTTTATTAAATACAATCCATACGGTGACTGCACCAATTAAAATAATGACAGATATGAACCCAATAATGAGTTCATCCAGTTTTTCAGCCAGGGAGCGGAGCCCGATAGAGGTGACAGACACCCCAATGATAATCCCAACCGCAAGGATGATGATAGTCCGCGAAATTGCGTCCACCTGAAGCGATGGATTGGGTTCGGGTACCTCGTCTAACCAGGGCGTCCAGTGCCGGCCTGGTTTTTTTTTATCTTGGGAGTCGGATTCCATAGTACGTGCTGTTTGTTAGACTTAACGCCACGCGCATCAAGCATGCACAGCAGTATGCGTTTCCGCCCATGCATCATAGCCCCCATCAAGCTCAACGATATTGTGAAAACCTGCGGCACGCAGGGCACTTGACACCACGGTATTGCGCGGCCCTGCCTTGCAATGGGTAATAATTGTCCTGTCTTTAGGCAACTTGGAGAGGTTCCACATTATCCTTCCGCCATGAATCTGGTGTGCACCAGGGATATGGCCTTCATTAAACTCTGTAAGGGCGCGGACGTCGAGGATATAGGCATCCTGCATAGCATCCACCGCCTCTGATTTTATAAGTTTGACCGGCGCTTTTTTCAGATTTTCTAATTCGGTGACAAAGCCCACCGTGTTGTCAATACCTACGCGGATTAGCATGCGCCGCATCTGGTCAGCTTCCTGTGCATTTTGGGCAAAGAGGATAATTTCCCGCTTATCGGTATCCGGATCAATGACCCAGGAGGCATAAGTGAGGAATTTGCTGTTCCAGGGGATATTATAGGCTCCGTCTATACCTGATTCGCGGAAAATGTCCATGGGACGGGAATCAATAAAGAGGATATCTTTACCGACCCTTCCGGCAACTTCTGCAGAGCTATAATGCTTCAGTGCGGCGAGGTTGCCGAGAATAGGGGCACCTTCCTTATTCATACGCTTCATTCGGGCAAAATACAGCGGTGCATCTGGTTGTTCTGAAAGGAGGAAGTTTTCAAAATCGGCATAGGCGCCTTTTTCAACCATTTTCCCCCACCAGGAGAAATTGCGCTCATAGCCAACGGTAGTACTGGCAATAGCCCCGAGCGATTTCCCGCAGGCACTGCCTGCACCATGCCCCGGCCAGACCTGGATATAATCCGGGAGGTTCAGAAAATGATTTTTCAGGGATTCAAACATCAGCCTGGAGCCAAGAAAACGGGTGTCGTGCCCACCTGCAGCTTCGTCGAGAAGATCGGGACGTCCGATATCCCCGACGAATACGAAGTCGCCCGTAAGGAAATAACCCGGAGAATTTGTAAAGCCCCCATCTGTAATGAGGTAGGACATGTGCTCCGGGGTGTGCCCGGGCGTGTGAATCGCTTTTATGGTAATATTGCCGATTTTGATTTCGCTGCCATCGTATATTTTGACACCTGCATACTGGTATTTCCAGTCTGCGTCCCCTTCATCCGAAAGATAAATAGTTGCACCAGTGGCATTGGCTATTTCACGGACTCCAGAGAGATAGTCTGCATGTATATGGGTCTCAAATACTGCGACAATTTTGAGTTTATTCGCTGCTGTATCCTCCAGGAACATCTGAATATCCCGGTGGGCATCAATGACGGCAGCTTCGCCAGTCGCCTGACAGCCAACTAAAAAGGCACCCTGTGCGATATCTTTGTCATAAAAGTGTTTAAAATACATACTCCACGTATTTAAAGAACATTAAAGTGACAGAAACTTCCGCAAAATTAATCCTATGCACAAATTTTTCCTGTGACATTTCTCATGTTTGTGCGGAATTTTTGTCTCCGTCTATGCTACCTAAAATCCTTTTATTTCCTTTTGCCAAAGGGACAGTGACTAATTCAAAGGGATAAAATCTTTTTCATTTTTTACAGTATCGTGCTGTACACTGCGCAGCGGCGGATAGGTTCCACTCTTCTTTCGTAGCTTGGCAATAAATAGTCCGGCGGCATCAACCAGGTAATAAACGACGGGGACTACCACCAGCGTAAGTAGCATGGAACTCGTGAGACCGCCAACAAGAGCCCAGGCGAGGCCGTTTTTCCATTCGGCACCTGCACCTTTTGCCAGGGCAATCGGCAGCATACCGAATACCATTGCGATCGTGGTCATCAGAATTGGGCGGAGCCTGATTTTGCCCGACTCCACCAGGGCGTCGTAGGTGCTCTTACCTTCCTCCTTTAGCTGATTGGTAAAGTCCACAAGCAATATGGCATTTTTCCCAACTAACCCCACCAGCATAATGATACCTACGATAGAAAAAATATCGAGGATCTGCATGGCAAGGGCCATGGCTAGCAAGGCACCAACAATAGCAACGGGGATAGAAAACAATACGACAAAGGGGTACACCCAGTTATCGTACAAAGCCACCATAATAAGGTAAACGAAAAGGATAGCGGCACCAAAAGCAATCCCAAGGGCACCAAACCCTTCTGCCTGGAACTTCAGTTCACCGTCGTAGGCAATGGTGACCCCAGGGGGTGGGGGATTTTTGGCCAGCCGTGCCTTGATTTCCTCGCCAATCGTTCCCGTAGGCCGCCCAATTACCTGCGAATTCACCGTAACTGAAGAAACGCGGTCTTTGCGCTCGAGCTTGGACGGCCCTGTCGTCTGCACAATAGAGGCAAACTGTTCTAAAAGGACTTCTTCGCCCCGGATATTGGTAAAGGACAATTGGGCGACGTCATCGAGGTTTTTTCGGTCAAAATCGTCCAAAAGGATATTGATGTCATATTCAAATGCCCCATCCCGGAATTTGGCGTTGCTGTTGCCGGTAAACGCCGTTTGCATAGTAGCACCAACGGTCTGGAGGTTAAGGCCTAGTTCCGCCATTTTATCGCGGTCAATATTCACCTTGAGTTCTGGGTTGCCTTCCTCCACAGATAGATCAACGGCTACCGTACCAGGAGTTGCCTGGACTTCCTTTTTTACTACCCTGGCGTAATTCATGGCCTTTTCCAAATCCGTACTGCTGAGGATTATCTGTATTGGTGCCTCATCTGCACCGCCAAAGAAACTCACCTGACTGGTGTTGACCTTGACTCCGGGGAGGCTGCGTTCCAGTTCGTCTCGCAGGCGTTGTGCATAGACATCCGCGCGATCCTTCCGTTCCTCTTTGGGTACCATTTT
>CAZGOT010000170.1:0-6490 GCA_964527495.1 uncultured Haliscomenobacter sp. | reverse complement strand
CAGGGAGTTCTTTGTTGCAGAAAAAGATATGTGGACAGTGGTGAAAAATATTATCATCCAACGCAAGAAAAAAGAGCTGGAACCTATGATCCGCGCCCTGGACGAGCTGGCAAATGTCCAGGGCGCGGGCGAGGATGCCCAGGAATTTGCCCGGGTAATAAAAGAAATTCGTTTGTTTTCCAATAAAGCAGATGCAACGCTCGATTCTTTGGTCAAAGCCGATTCGAACTGGTTTATGGGTACTTTCCTGAAAATGATTAAATAATTCTCTGCCAGTTATAAAAAGGGTACTTTGGTAACCTGGGCTGCCAGCCTTTTCCCGCCAGCAACGATATATAAGTCCGTTCCCGGTGCACTGTGTGCAATATCTACATATCCCAACCCGATAGGGTGGCCGAGAGTGGGGGACATAGTACCAGAGGTTACTTCTCCAATCGCATTACCGGATGCATCTTCAATGACATAACCATGCCGGGGCACACGCCGCTCCTGTAAAGCAAACCCGGTCAATTTGCGTTGAATTCCGGATGCTTTCTGCTGCTGCAGCACTTCAGAACCGATAAAATATCCTTTGTTGAGCTTGGTAATCCAGCCCAGGCCTGCCTCTAAGGGGGAGGTTTCGTCGTTTATATCGTTTCCGTACAAACAGTATCCCATCTCCAACCGCAAGGTATCACGTGCACCCAACCCTGCCGGCTGAATACCCGAAGTCCGACCTGCTTCAAAAATAGCATCCCACAATGCTCCGGTATCTGCTGCAGGAACATAAAGCTCAAAACCGCCTGCTCCCGTATACCCGGTTGCAGAAACCAATACATTTGCGATTCCGGCAACGATGCCTTTAGTAAAGGTGTAGTATTTCAGCGTTTCCAGAGGGATATCAGTAAGGGGCGCAAGAATTTCGGCGGCTTTAGGGCCCTGGAGAGCAATAAGGCCGGTTTGTGCTGAAATATCAATGACCCGCGTTTCGAACTGGTTGTGGCGATTGATCCAATCCCAGTCTTTTTCGATATTCGAGGCATTGACGACCAGCATGAAGGCCTGCTCCCCCTCGGCACATTGGTCCTCAGGAAGTCGGTAAACGAGAAGATCATCTATTATACCGCCTTGTGCATTGGGCAAACAGGAATATTGTACCTGGCCAGTGGCCAGTTTGGAAGCATCATTGCTGGTGACTAACTGTACCAGGTCAAGGGCTTGTTTGCCTTTTATGATAAATTCACCCATGTGGGACACGTCAAAAACGCCTGCGTTTTGCCGCACATTTTGGTGTTCTTCGTTTATTCCGACATAGGAAATGGGCATGTTATACCCGGCAAAAGGGGCCATTTTTGCGTTAAGGGCAAGATGCCGTGAAGTTAAGGGTGTTTCTTTCATAGTAAAGTCTATCAATATGCTTACTGAATAATTACTTTTTGGATGAGGTCGCCAATCTGCATTGCGTGTACGGCTTCCATTTCACTGATAACCCGTGCAAAGATAGTGTAGTTGCCGTCCAGGTGGGGAGTAGGAGAGTGGGTTATAAAAAATTGCACCCCTTCGGTATGGTTGCCGGCAGAGGCCATTCCCACCATTCCCTGGGCGTCATAATAGACGGGAGGCAGTTCGGAGCGGATAGAATAATCAAGGCTTCCATAACCATCCCCCCGTGGACATCCGCCCTGGATGACAAAGTTGGGGACTACGCGATGAAAGTTTTTACCGTTGAAGAAGCCCCTTTTTGCCAAATCAACAAAATTGGCTACTGTTCCGGGAGCAATCCAGGGCAGAAGTTCTAAAGTAATAATACCGCGATCGGTAGTGATAACAGCTTTGGGCTTCCTTGGCAGGCGGTCGAGTAGTTTCCAGTCTATAGGGTGATTGAATGCGGGTTTGGGGATGATTTCCGTTTTTCCAGTGCGCAGGAAAGCGGCTGTTTGGCGTATTTCCTGCAGGGTTTCCTGATCCCGGGGTAATTTCAGGGTGGCTATCGCGGAATCCAGGAAAGAAAGGGTATCCAGATGCACCCGGTAGTCCCGGTCGGGTTGTCGGAGCGCTCCGGCGGCAATGGCCATAGGCCCGGCATCACCGGAGATGAGAATAGATTTAAACATGGAGGCGAGTTCTTTACTTACTTGCTTATTGGCAGTACCAAAATGTTTGTTGAAATCTGCCCTGCTGCTGATGGCAGCAAGAGCCTCTGCGGCAGCACTGCGTACAGCAGGATGGGTCGCCTCCTGCCATGCACGGTAGATAAAGCGGAAGTTCCACCCATATTCGCTGAGGGCCAGGAGATAAGCGGCCTTGTTGTAGGGTTTTTGAGCATAGTTGAAACGGGTGCGGATATCGGCATTTAAAGCATCGCGCCGTTCTTTGGCATATTGGGGCATATGTCGCTGGGCAGCAGCCAGCAGTAGGGCTTTAACCCTTGGAATGAGTAGGGTATCCTTGGATATCTTCCAGTAAGTACTGACATCTTCAGGAGCTCCGGCGTCGAGAAAAGCCTGTGCAGCACGGAGGGCAACCTGGGGTTGTGCATCATGGAGCGCCTGGAAAAATACTGTTTTACTTTTTTGGTAGTCCAGCGTGGACAAGGACTTGATAAGATTGATCCGGACTCTGTAATCAGATTCCTGTAAAAACCAGCTTACTAAAGAATCTGCTACAAAGGGTCTGGATGTTTTGCCCATTGCGGCTGCAAGTGCCATCCGGATATCGGTATTAGGTTCCTGAAAGGCATAGCGGGCAAGGTCTTTTGCAAAGGTATCTATCCGGATACCGGATACCCTGGCCAGGTAATGAGCGGCAATTAGTCTTGCAGATGCTGGGAAGGTAGGGTTAAGTACATACTCCGCCATTCGCGCAGTACCTTTTTCGCTGCTGATTTTCCGCAGTCCAAAACGATAAATACCTCTGCTTTGGCCAAGCAGTAATGCCGTATCTGAACTTTGATAAGAAGTGATGGTAGCGAGGTGCTCCAGACTGGGAGCCGTTCCGCATTTGCCTATAGCTTCCAGGATAGCCGCATTAGCTGCCGTAAATGTGCCGAGAGAATCAAAAGGTTGAAAAGCGGCAATCAGGGCGTTTTCCGTTCGGATAAGCCCCAGTTGACCAGTAGCATAGGCTGCTGCCTCGCGTACGCCCGGGACGGGATCCTGCAGGAGCGGAAGCAGGGAATCCACTGCTGTGCTGTCCCGGATAGAAGCAAAAGCCAGCGCGGCAAGCCTGCGGTAGGTGGGGTCTTTATGCCGACAAAAGGGATAGAGGCTATCAAGTAGAAAGCGATCCTGAAACTCGTAGATTTTGCGATATTCGGGATCTTCAAAAACGGCAGTCCGGACCTCCGTAATCACTTTTTCTTCTTTCGGCGGGATACATCCGAAGGCTAACAGGGCCAGGGCAATGCTCCCAATTGCATGCTTGACGGTCATGGATTGATCTGTTTAGTGGGGTAGCTTTATCACAGGTTTTTGCCCACCAGGAAAGGATCGCCTTTTCAAAAAGCTGTTTTACTGGCGGATTTCATCTCCAAACATAGACTCTTCATCTCCCAGGCTACCAGGCAGAGCTGGTGCAATATCTCGGTATTTACTACAGTCGAGCTCTATCTTCAGATCTCCTTCCGGGCGGAAAAACCGAACTTTGGGGTCATAATCTACTATGGAAGAGGCTTCCAGGCGTTTGATGAATTCTGTAAAAAATGGCTTGGCCATACGGGCACCCTGTCCCATTGCCGAGGAACGGAAGGCCACCCAGCGGTCTTCCCCTCCAACCCAGGTCCCTACGACAAGGCCGGGCGTAATCCCCATGAACCAGCCGTCCACATTGTCGTTGGTGGTACCGGTTTTTCCCCCTGCATCGCTGCGCAACCCGCCGAGGCCACCAGCATAACGCAACATTTCAACCATTACAAAGTTGGCGTTGGGTGGAAGGGCCCGTTTTTCCTCCGGCATACCTTCATAAATGACACGTCCGTTTTTATCTTCGATGCGCAGAATAGCGGTAGGCCGGTTGAAAATGCCATTGTTGGCGAAAGTAGTGTAGGCACCAGTCATTTCCATCACTGTAAGATCTGTGGCACCCAAACAGATAGAGGGGGACTGCGGTACCCGAAGCCTGCCATTGGCATAGCGCGCACTACTGTCAATACCCATTTCGTTGATCAGGGAGCGGACTGGCTCGGTATCGCCAAGTTGCTTCATGAGAAAAACAGACACGGTATTTTTGGAGTTTTTGAGACCTTCAAAAAGGGTGACCTGGCGATTAGAGTAGTCTTCGCCAAAATTTTGGGGAGACCATTTTTCAATCAAGCCGAAATTTCCTTCGCCAACTTCTATGGTTTGGGGCGAATCCCAGACTTTAAAGCAGGGGGAAATACCCTGCAGAGCAATTGCGGTGGCATAGACAAAAGGTTTGAAGGAGGAACCTACCTGCCGGTTGCTACGCACATGATCATATTTGAAATATTTATAGTTTACGCCACCAACCCAAACTTTTATATGCCCGCTCCGGGGATCTACGGCAAGCATGCCGGTCTGCAGGAACATACGGGTATATTTGATGGAGTCAAGGGGTGACATGATGGTGTCCTTCTCCAGTTCGGCATTGTAAGCAAACACGCGCATGGGTGCCGGGGTACGGAAAATCCGGTCTTTTTCTTCGTGGAGCTTATCCCAGGCAGATTTAAGCGGGATAAAAGTAGCACTCTGTATTACCCGCCTGAAACGGTTGGCTTGGCGGGAGCTAAGCACCTCCTGGTCCACCAATTTGTCGAGGTATCCCGGTTTTTTTTGCTCGAACATCATGAGCTGGATTTCCCGGTCGTTAGTGGACCAGGTGATATCGGAGAATTCCTGCTCAAGGCGGCTGATAATCGGGAGTAGGTAGGTTTCTCGCAGGATGCGGTAGCGTTCTGATTCCCGGATGATACGCTGGAGTTCCTGTTCGCGTTTTTCAATTGGGATTTCTTTTTCTGATCCTGTACGGTAGGTCCAGGGATCCCTGTTTTTCCATTCGCCAAAAAAGGCATCCTGCAATTTGGACATGTGTTGGAGCATTGCAGCTTCTGCGATGCGCTGCATCTCCATATCAATGGTCGTGTATATCTTTAGCCCATCGCGATAAATATCATAAGAAGTCCCATCGGGCTTCTGGTATTCTTCACGATTGAGGATTTCTTTTATGTCCTTGGCAAGCTCGCTACGGAAATAGGTTGCAGGTCCATCAATAAACGTTTTGGGAGAAAACCGGATGCCCAGGGGCAGCATGCGGGCTTCATCATAATCTGCCCTGGAGATGATACCGGCTTTGGCCATTTGTTTCAGGACAACTTCCCTGCGCTTGAGTACGAGTTCCGGACGCCGTAGGGGGTTGTACAGGGATGCATTCTTGAGCATTCCAATCAGCGTAGCAGCTTCTTGTATTTCAAGGCTGTCCTGGGGTTTGTTGAAATAAATCTCCGAAGCAAGCTTAATCCCTTGTGCACCGTTAATGAAATCATATTTGTTGAGGTACAGCGCGATGATCTCGTTTTTGGTGTACTTGCGTTC
The DNA here is from genome assembly GCA_964527495.1 of uncultured Haliscomenobacter sp. Classification (GTDB taxonomy): domain Bacteria; phylum Bacteroidota; class Bacteroidia; order Chitinophagales; family Saprospiraceae; genus JADJPL01. The sequence goes on along the minus strand of CAZGOT010000170.1, from coordinate 962 downwards.
CAGGCGCACAGCGATAATCCATTCTTTGAATTTCTGTAGTACCCGCACCAGTTTGTTGGAGGCACGTTTTCCGGTAAACAGGAGTTTTGCAAGTTGCTGGGTGATGGTACTGGCCCCACCGGAACTTTCCTGCTGCAACAGGACGGTTTTTACCAATACCCTGCCGAGGGCCCGGAAATCTATGCCGGAATGGTTGAAAAAGCGGGAATCTTCAGTGGCGACTAAAGCCTGCACGAGATAAGGAGACAATTCATCGTAAGTGACTGGAACTCGGTTTTCTGTAAAATAGCGGCCCAATACTTCTCCATTAACGGCATAAACCTCTGAGGCCAGCTCGCTGCGGGGGTTCTCCAGCTCTTTTACAGAAGGCAGCCTGGTGAACGACAACCCAATAAACAAAAGGAATGTGAAAACTACCCCGCCGAGTAAAAACTTCCACATCCAACGGATTGTTTCCACGTAAGCAGGGTTGTCACTACCCCTCAGCAGATAGTCTATCAATTGACGCATGGGCTTCATATTTGGGCAAAAATACACCATTTCGCTAAGTACTACGGATTTTTTATCCGACTTGGAGCTGTTTGAAAAGTAATTTCTTTGCCGTCAGCAAAAAGTTTTATTTTTTGTGCCAGGTGCAGGAAAAGACTTTTTTACACACCCAGGGTATTTATTCAAAGTTGCAAAAAACTTATCCATGAGAACAGGGGTTATCGGAAGCGGGGCGATGGGAACGGGGATCGCCCAATATTTGGCCAGTGCCGGAAACCAGGTCATCCTTTCCGATAAAAGTGCAGAAGCGCTCAAACGTTCGGAAAAACAACTTCGGGATGACCTGGAGCGCATGGTACTCAAGGGAAAATTAACGAACGAACGGTCGTTAGAGATCCTGCAAAATGTTACGTTTGCTGAAGACCTGGAAGCTTTGCAATCCGTCTCTATAGTTTTTGAAGCTATCTCCGAGC
>CAZGOT010000169.1:5299-6598 GCA_964527495.1 uncultured Haliscomenobacter sp. | reverse complement strand
TCATCACCACGAGGAAGAACCGTATTACTCCTTTTGCTTGCATAGCTTCCGCTTTACTGTGAACAAGTATTTTACAGGTTTTTTAAAAAACTTGGCAAATATAAGCGTTTTAAAGAATTTTGCGTGCTTTCGCACCCCTTTTCCGCATTCACCTGAAAAAATGAAAATCCGGTGATGTTTTCTTTGGGAATTAATGCCCGAAAATACCTGAAGTTTTAAGTCAATTAATGTTCTTTTTGATTACTTTTGGACAGGATTGAGGGCTTCTACAATGGCTTTCCTGGTGTTAATAGCCGGGAATATACAATGTTATAGTATTTGTGAAGCTCCTGCTTTTTCTTTCAGATATCTATTCATTCACCTATAACATCTAACTATGGGACTTTTTTCATTTTTAAAGAATGCGGGCGCAAAACTGTTTAAAAAGAAAGCGGCGGAAGCCAAAACAGAAAAAGAAGCCCAGGAAATCAAGGAGGCGAATGCCGATGCGCTAAAAAATGCCGTGTTGGCGCTCGGTATTGCTGTCAAAGATTTTCATGTGGACATTGACGGCGGGCAGGTTACAGTCTTTGGTGAGGTGGAAACACAGGCAAACCGCGAAAAGGTGGTTCTGGTCCTCGGCAATGTAGAGGATGTGGATTGTGTGGACGACCGCATGACCGTGGCTGTACAGGAGCCCGAGTCGGTATTTTATGAGGTCAAAAAAGGGGATAACCTATCAAAAATTGCCAAGCAGTTTTATGGCAACCCCAACAAGTACCCGGTCATCTTTGAAGCCAATAAGCCTATGCTCAAAGATCCCGATTTGATTTACCCAGGTCAAATGCTGCGTATCCCCCCATTGGGAGTTGTGTAAATATTGTTCCGCCGCCTTCGGCGGCGAAAGAAAACTTTAAATAAACGACGTTTTGCCTCATTTTGCTTTGCAAAATGAGGCAAAACGTCGTTTATTTAAAATAACATTTGGCGGCGTCAGCCGCTAAAGGGCCGCTGCCAGGCTTTTTACACAACTCCAGTGGCATTCAAACCACAGGGTTTACCCGGTTCTGCGGTGTTCGATTGAGAAATGCCCGGACGTTCGATAGGGTGATGTCCAGGAGCCTTGCGCGGGCTTCGTGGGTAGCCCAGGCAATATGTGGGGTAATTATACAGTTTGGCAGCGAAAAAAGTGGGTGCCGGTATGGCGGTGGCTCTGCAGCAAGTACGTCGAGCGCCGCCATGCCGGGCCTTCCTGCCTGCAAAGCTTTAAATAGGTCTGCTTCCACAATCAGTTCGCCACGACCGGTATTGATGAGTATG
>CAZGOT010000169.1:0-5289 GCA_964527495.1 uncultured Haliscomenobacter sp. | reverse complement strand
TCCTGCATCTCCCGGAGCAAATTCGCCTGGACTATACCACTGGTCTCCGCAGTAAGGGGAGTGTGCAGACTGACTACGTCGCTTTGGGCAAATAAGGTGCGTATGTCGGTAAAAGTAATCCCCGGTGGGGCATCGGGTAAAGGCCTTCTGTGGGTAGCGAGTACCTGCATTCCGAAAGCCTGTGCAATACCAGCTACCTCCCTGCCAATGCGGCCTAAGCCGAATATACCCATCGTCTTACCCCGGAGCTCGGTGAGGGGAGCGACGGGATGGCAGAAGTCTGGCTGCCCAGACCATTCCCCTTTCAGGACACTTTGGTGATGGAGGGCTACCCGGTTGGTACATTCCAGGAGGAGGGCAAAGACGTGTTGGGCTACCGAAGGAACGCCATAGCCCGTTGCATTGCATACGGGTATCCCCCTTTCAGTAGCTGTTTCCAGGTCTATGTTGTTGTACCCGGTAGCCGTTACGCATATACATTTAAGGCGGGGAAGTTGCAGGAGCAATGCACGGCTTAGTACAACTTTGTTCACCAATATAATATCTGCCCCGCTTACGCGTTGGATAAGTTCGGACGGCGTACTTCGGGGAAATACCGAAAAATGGCCAAGCGACTCGAAACCTGCCCAGGAAAGGTCCCCAGGATTGAGGGTGTGGCCATCAGGCGCAACAATTACGAGGCTGTCCGGGTTCTTTTTTTCAGACATATATATAGGTGTTGAATAAGTTGTCAATTTAACTCAAAATCCAAATAAAACGGTATTGCCGCCTATGATTTCTTCCTTTGTTCCCGTACACCGGCTAAATAAAATTTCTGTTTTGACATATCATCTGGCCCTCTCCCTGGGCATGGTCCTGCTTTCCCTCTCCGGCTTGCGGGGGCAGTATTCTATTGCCGCAACGCCCGTGGAGACCTGGGTAAATCCTCAGGTGCCTTCCTCCGATTTTAACCTCAATAACGTGTACCTGTATCTGCTCAATGGGCAGGCTATGCAGGCGGTTTTTGAAGGAGAAGGGCTGCCGCCAAGGGAGAAAAAAGAAGTTGGGCTCCGCAAAGGGGACTATCCGCAGTATATGTATCTGGCAGTCTCCATCAAAGATCCACGCCAGGAAAATAATGCCTTTACGGTCCCATTGATGATCAATGATATGCGTAATCCTAACACGAGCTCCAGGGTGATGGAATATGGCGGGCGTTTTCTGGAGAATATTCCTGACGACATCCTCAAAAATGGGGATATTGTTGCCAAGGTCAAATTTGAGGCCATAAAGACGAATGCCGGAGTGGAGTTCTGGAAAAAAACTTCTGAAATTTCTGTCGAACTGGGCAAAACGGCAACCAGCCTCTTAAAAGCTTCCGTTGGTGGGCCTTTGCTTGCCCTGACCGAGCAGATCATCCCGCAGATTGACAAGGGCCTGCGTTCCCTGGAGCAGGCAGAAGATCCACAAAAAATGGTCAGCGAATTTTATATCAAACTGATTTCCAAAGAACTCAGTGCGCTGTATCAGGAGCGGGTAGTTTCGGCTACTTTATACCGCATGCACTGGGATATTGATTCGCCCCCAAAATCCCGTTATTTTGTGAATGCTCAGCCCAAGCAGGTGGACGATATGCGCAGGCTGGTTAACAATACGTCCTATCCCTATTTTCTCGTTGTCAATACTAAGGCGGAGTATAATACCGACCACTCGGAGTTGGTGTACAACCAGTCCTATATTGACCGGAAAGCCAAGGACTTCAGAAAAATCCAGAATCCCGAAAAACGCGAAGTGGAAAGGGTTTTCCTCGAGGCCATCAAACAGGCGGTTGAGCTCCGCAGGCAAATGGATATTTTCCAAAATAGCCTGAATACCCGGTATGCCGACTGGCTGGCCTATTCCAGGGCAATAGACCTGTACTATGCCATCTGGAAATTGAAAAATGAGGAAGTGGCCGCGCTGTCCAAGCTCGATGCGGTAACCCGCGACAAATATGTGCGGCTTTATTCCAATGTGATGAACGATGTGAACCGCTGGTTTGTCGGGGACTTGCTGACCAAGGCACGCAATATCACGGCTTACCTGATCCAGAACCCGGGTTCGTTCATTCAGGGCCGGGAAGATGCCAGAAAGCTCTATGATGATATCACCCTGCTCGATTTTTTCCGGGACAGGGTAAAGCAGACGGAGATACAGGGCAAGCTCCCTAAAGAAATTGAAGGTCTGGAGGCGTTTGTGCTTACTATGCGGAAGCTGGAAGATCTCGAATCTGCCCTTTTTACCCTTGACTTCCAGCCACCTGAGAATTTGGGGGTTGAGGAAAAGAAGGAGTGGCTGCGCAACCGGATAGCGCGTACCTATCCGCTTTGTCAGACTTGTGCCCGCCTGGTAGGGGGGAAAATCGCCGCTATTGAAAATGCGACTTATGAGCAAAACCTTCGGCGCTTCGGCCAGCTTTCTTCTGATTACTACAACCAACTGGAGTGCCATGACGAGGTGGTCCAGCGACTGGAGCAGTATATTAAGGCGCAGTCGGATTCTATGACGGTTTCTTCCTTGGTTTTGGAATCCCTTAAAAAAGACCGGGAAGAGCTTTTGCGGCTTTCCAATAGCTACATCTCTGTTTTTTCCAGAGATGCGGCTACCATCCCGCAATCCGAACTGGCAGAGTTGATCCAGCGGGCACAGTTGAACCGCGAAAAGTTTCTTTTGATCATACAGCGCATCCGTGGCAGGGTTATCCCGGAAGGGGAGATTCCCTGTCTGTTGAAACCTTGACTACATGCGACACCTATATACCTTGCTTACGCTTTTTGCGGTCTCGCTGCTGCTTTATGATTTCGGATTCGACCAAACCCCGGACCAACAGCGTATGTTGCTCCGGGGATACTTTTTTATTACCGCTATTTTCAGTGGCTTCGAAGTATATCATCTTTTTGCATCAAAGGAACGCAGCAACCTGATAAGCCTACTGCGGCTTTCTTTGCCTTTTGCGACGTTGTTGATTATTTCTTTCGACTGGATAGTCGGGAAGGAGAATTTTCTGACCGCCATCGTTCGCAGAGAGGGGTTGTTTACGGCAAACGTCGTTTTCCTGGCATTTTTCGAGCTGGCGGTATTTGTCCGGCGGCTTTATGTAAAATCCCTTTCTCCGGCAATGGTATTTGCCGGCAGTTTTCTCCTGCTTATTATAGCGGGAGCTTTATTACTCAAGCTCCCCAACGCCACTGTTTCTGGGATTTCCTTTACCGATGCCATTTTTACGTCAACAAGTGCGGTTTGTGTAACTGGTTTGGCCGTCCTGGACACTGGGCGGGAATTTACCCGCATGGGCCAGGTGATAATTCTGGCACTGATCCAGTTAGGGGGGTTAGGGGTATTGACCCTGACCACGTTTTTTGCGTACTTTTTCACTAGTGGCGCTTCGTTTCAGGAGCAACTCCATGTAAAGGATTTCCTGAATTCCGATCGTTTGGGCGGATTACTGGAACTGGCCATAAAGATTGTAGTTTTTACGTTGGGTATTGAATTATTAGGTGCCTTGCTTGTTTTTTTTTCCTTGCCATACGATCATGGCCTGAGCCTGGAGGAAAGGGCTTTCTTTTCTTTATTCCATTCCGTTTCTGCATTCTGCAATGCCGGTTTTTCCACCCTCAGCAATGGCCTTTATGAGGGTAATTTCCGTTTTGCATATAATCTCCATTGGATTATTGCCTGGCTGATTATTTTTGGAGGTTTGGGCTTTAATATTATCTTCAATATTTTCAGCTATATCCTGGAAAAGTTGGGCAACCTTTTCCGCCGCTTTGTACTTGGTTCGGAAAAATATGCTACCACTGCGCGACTGGTTACCCTGAACACCAAGATAGTGTTGTACACTACCAGTATCTTGTTGGTTTTGGGTACGGTGGCATTTTATTTTCTGGAATACGAGAATACGCTGAAAGAGCATGAGCGCTTTTGGGGGAAGCTCACGGTAGCTTTCTTTGGGAGTGTAACGCCCCGTACTGCAGGATTCAATACGGTTAATATAGCAGAACTTGCGCTGCCTACGGTATTGGTGACCATTTTTCTGATGTGGGTTGGGGCTTCCCCTGCCTCGACAGGAGGCGGAATAAAAACCAGTACCTTTGCGGTGGCGCTATTGAATATCATTAGCATTGGGCGGTCAAAGCACCGGATCGAACTGGGAACGCGGGAGGTGCCCTGGCACTCCGTTCACCGGGCATTTGCAATCATTGTGCTTTCCTTACTGATAATCGGGCTTGGGATATTATGTATATCGGTTACCGATGCACAAATAGGCTTTGCCGCTATTGCGTTTGAAGCAGTTTCTGCCTACAGTACGGTAGGATTGTCGCTGGGGGTTACGCCCAGGTTTAGCGATTCCGGGAAGTGGATACTCATTGCTTTGATGTTTATTGGGAGGGTCGGATCGATAAACTTAGTGGTTGGGATGCTGCGACAATCGGGGCATCTGCCATACCGTTATCCGGAAGAATCGGTGCTGCTGAATTAGGGCAGCTTTTTACCGCAAAAAAGCATTATATGAAAATTCTTGTTTTTGGAATTGGAAATTTTGGGGCTTCCCTTGTCTTGCTGCTCACCGAGATGGGGCATGAAGTAATTGCAGTAGATAAAAGCCAGGAAAAGGTGGATTTGATCAAAGACCAGGTCGTTCATGCTATCTGTCTGGATTCGACCAGTCTGCCGGCCCTCCGCAGTCTGCCCCTTCGGGATGCGGATATCGCCATTGTGAGCATAGGCGAAAACGAAGGTGCTTCCATTCTGACCACGGCCAACTTAAAAACCCTGGGGATGGTTAGGGTTATTAGCCGCTCTATTTCGGGGACCCATGATACCGTACTGGAAGCGATGGGGATTACTGAAATCCTGCACCCCGAGCAGGATGCAGCGGAACGGCTGGCCAAAAAACTGAATCTGCGCACGGCGATTGAGACTTTTGATTTGGATCCCAACCATTCCGTTGTCGAGTTGAACCTCCCGCCCGCTTTTGTCGACAAAACTGTTGAAGAGTTAGCCCTGCGCAATCGCTATAACTTGAATATCGTTACTTTGATCCGCCAGCGTATGAAGCGCAACCTGCTGGGTATTAACCGTGTGCTGCGTGTGGCCGAGGGCGTGGTCAAGCCAGATACACGTTTTGAGACCGGAGATATCCTGGTAGTGTTTGGCAAAAATGATGATGTGGAGAACTTTTGCCGGGAGGAAGGGGATAAAGCTTTTTAAGACGCTGATTTCGTTGATTTTGCAAAGCAAAATCAACGAAATCAGCGTCTTAAAAAAACA
>CAZGOT010000168.1:0-6602 GCA_964527495.1 uncultured Haliscomenobacter sp. | reverse complement strand
TTTTCATTGATTTTGCTTCGCAAAATCAATGAAAATGACGTCTGTTTAAAATTTTTTCGCCGCCGAAGGCGGCGGAATACTTTTTTCACAACCCCGGCGTATTTATCTAAACACCATCTACCATACGATACCCAAATCCTTCAAAACAGCGCTAAGTTCCGAAGCGGAGCTAAAGTGGATACTTTTGAAACCCAGGTCAGCAGCAGCGCGGACATTGCGGAGATTATCATCAATAAAAACTGCCGAAGGAGGGTGTATATTGTAGCGTGCTGCAAGCAGATTAAAAATTGCCGGATCCGGCTTTTTCATTTTTTCCTCACCAGATACGAGAATTCCCTGAAATAGTTGCAGGAAATCATAGCGCTGCAAGGCTACTGGAAAGCTCTCATGGCTCCAGTTGGTCAGTGCAAACAAACGACAAGTATTGGCAGCATGCAATGCGCGCAGCAAATCTACCGTTTCGTGGATTGGACCTCCCAACATCTCTTCCCAGCGGTCATAGAATGCCCGGATTTGTGATGCATAGTGCGGAAATTCCCGCACCAGGATTTCCGTCCCTTCTGCCTGAAGCCTGCCTGCATCTTGCTGCTCGTTCCATTCAGAAGAACATACCTCTGAAAGGAAATATTCCATTTCTGCCGGATCTTCAAAAATAGTGCGATATACATAGGCAGGGTTCCAGTCAATCAACACCCCTCCCAGGTCAAAAACAACAGTATCATACGAAGACATAAAACATTTTTTTTGATGGAACGCCTGTTGCTGAAAAAGGTTATGCAGGCAGCTATAGATTTTTGATGGATTTTACACAATCGTTTAGTTGTAAGCTCTTTCTCTAAGATTAACCCCGCACCGGAGCAGCGTAATCAACAGGAGAGGAATCACCGCAAAATGAAGTTGCTGGGGGAGCAGCGGAAAACCGAGCAATGCCACCAGGGTAAGGCATGCTACTATCTGAATCCAAAAAGCTCTACCCCCAAAAGCTAATGCCCCTGCAACAAACAAAGCCAGGGGATTTGCCCAGAGCAGGTTCAAATTCGCATGTGTGGCAATATGATCGGTAAATGCCCACATGAAAGAAAACAATGCCCCACTGAGCCCCAGAATACTAAAATACACTATATCAAATGCCTTTTGTGCCCTGCGGGGACCTTTCCAGCTCAATATGGCTGCTCCCAGCAATAACAGGCTGAAAAAAATAAATGGCGGGGGGACGAGCGACATATCTTTCGGCTCCGGCAGCGGCTCTAACAAGAGGACCGAAGGCCCGGCAACCGGTCCATCGTCTGTCTGTCCAGCCTGAAGGTTACTCGCAAGATAATCCGGCAGGAACATTTCGGCACGAAAATCTGCCTTCTGGTCTGCCGGCAAACCCAGGATCAAATCAATGCCAAAATCTATCCAATAATGTTGCCTGATGTATCCGTCAAGCAACTGCCGAAAGGTACTTTCCTTACCATCCGGGACCTTTCGGATATACGTTACACTGGCAGATTGCTCCAGCACATCCCGAATCCGGGAGGCACAGTTGTCGAAAAAAAAGTCATACGGATATTGGCGGTTCTCCGGACGGTAATTGTCTTCCAGGAATTCCAATAATTTTCTGCGGGCATCCAGGTCGAGCAGTAGCGGCATCTCCTCCACTTTGCGTCCTTCCGACTGATAATCCCACATAAAATTATAGAAGCGCTGAATGCCCAGTTGATACGGCAGTTTTCCCCGGACAAACTTTGCGTAAAAATTAGGCGTGTTAAAATCAAAAAGCCCGTAATTATAGACGATATCCACACCAGCATACGGATCGTATACCCGAATAGCACTATGCCCGAACTTGGAATACAACTCGCTGCCCGGAGAACAGGTAAGCAGGCTAATCTGCGCACTGTCGGTATACGTAAATGCCTTACAATGCGCTGCAGTGAACATGGCCAGCAGAATCAGGGCACCTTTTAGTCCAGTTTTCATCGCGTTCAAATCTTTTTTACCCTACTCAGCAATACAATCCCAACGATAAAATAGCCGCCCAGAACAAGCACGCTGGTCCGCATACTACCTGTGACCTGATCCAGGAACCCAAAGGAAAAAGTACCGAGCACAATAGCTACCTTTTCTAAAACATCATAAAAGCTAAAAAAAGATGCAGTATCCTGTGTTTTTTCTGGTAAAAGCTTAGTGTAAGTAGATCGGGAAAGGGCCTGGATACCACCCATTACCGCCCCTACGGCAACTGCTATCAGATAGAATTGTAGGCGGCTATCCACGAAATAAGCAAAGAAGCAGATACATGCCCAGATAAACAGCATCACCAGTATTGCATACTTATTGCCTATCCTTCCGGATACCCACGCAAAAAAATAAGCCCCTACAATTGCCAGCAACTGCAGAATCAGCACCAGCAGGATTAGCTCCGTGGTGGGAAAATGAAGTTCTTTCTCAGCAAAGGTGGCGGCAAGGTAAATGACCGTCTGCACCCCGGCACTGTAAAAGAAAAATGCCAAAAGGAAAGACTTGAGATCGGCCATTCCCCATGCTGACCGGACAACCTTTTTCAATTCTACGAAACCCTTGCCCAACAGGTCAGGCGAGAATGGTATGCGGTTTGTTTTGGGCAATACCCGAAATGGGATCAGGGAAAAACCTGCCCACCAAAGCCCTACCAGCACAAAAGCGATGCGTACGGGAAGCGTACCTTCTGCCGGCAGGCCAAAAAGCTGTGGCTGCTGAATAATTATCAGGTTCACCACCAGAAGCAACACACTACCGATATAGCCCATGGCAAATCCCCTCGCACTTACCTGGTCATACCGGGCCGGACTGGCGATCTCTGGCAGGTATGCATTATAAAATACCAATCCCCCGGCAAACCCCACCATAGCTAAAACAAAAGCACCAACACCGAAGTATAACTGGTCCATGCCCTGGAAACCAAACAAAGCAAGACAACTAAAAGAGCCTAAAAGCGTAAAAAACTGCAGGAATTCCTTTTTTTTGCCCCCGTAATCGGCAATCCCGGAAAGTAGAGGAGAAATCAAGGCAATAATCAGGTAAGAAGCAGAAACGGCGTATGCATAGAGGGCACTGTTGCTCAACTTGATTCCCAGGAACGAGAGCTCATCCTCTGTAACTGCCAGGAAATATGCTGGAAAAATGGCCGTAGTGATGACCAGGGAGAAAGCAGAATTAGCCCAGTCGAAGAAGGTCCAGGCACGGATAATCCCGGGCTGGTCCAGGGGAACGGAAGTTGCAGGTCGCATAGGTGTTTTTTGTTTCACCTGCAAAATAGGGATTTAGGGTAAAAACTATGGCGCGCGGCCAGCATTTTTTCCCACAAAACGAGTTTTGCCCGTTACAGATTTAAAATAATTGTATTTTCGGACGCCAAAAGATGCCCTGCCAAACGCTATATATCGAACCATGAAAATCGCAATTTTGTCCCGTGGCCCGTTTCTGTACTCCACCCAAAGCCTGTTGCGGGCCGGAGAGGCCCGCGGTCATGCCATGCAGGTAATTGATCTGACGCGCTGCAGCCTGTGTATGAGCCAAGGAAAAATGGAGGTTTTATACGAGGGCAACCCGCTTTCCGAACTTGATGCAGTTATTCCCAGGATTGGCACCTCCGTTACCCAGGAGGGGATTTCTATCATCGGACACCTGGAAATGATGGGCATTTTCACTACCACCCGCTCCCTGGCTCTCTGGAATGCCCGCGATAAGCTCCGTGCCCTGCAAAAGATGCAAGGACATGGAATCCCGGCACCGAACACCATTTATCCTTGTGAAGGCGCAATCCTTCCTCCTTTAATTGAAAGCCTCGGCGGACTACCCCTGATTATTAAAATGACAGCCAGTACCCATGGCATCGGGGTCATGCTTGCCGAAACCCCACAAAGCGTAAAAGCAACCCTCGACGCTTTTCAAAAGCTCAAAACTCAGGTAATCCTGCAGGAATATATCCGCGAATCCCATGGTACAGATATTCGGGTTGTAATTGTCAATGGCCGTCCTGTGGCAGCTATGCAGCGCATTGCGCGGGAAGGAGAGTTTCGATCCAATCTGCACTGCGGAGGCTATGCCGTCCCTGTGCGCCTCAACGAACAAGAACATGCCGTTGCCGTCCGGTCGGCCCGGGTAATGGGTCTTGATATTGCCGGCGTGGATATGCTCCGCAGTAAGCGGGGCCCACTGGTTATCGAAGCCAACGCGTCCCCTGGCCTGGAAGGTATTGAAACCACCACAGGTATTGACGTGGCAGGAAAAATCATCCAATTCATCGAACGAAAGGTCAGCGCCCGGTCCCGGATCAGGATGTCCGAACATTGATTGCATATGGGAAAATCCCAAAGGTTTTTGACTAAGCCGTTGCGTATTTATAACTCCTGGATCGGTGCCGGAGAGAATGCGCTCGTGAGCATTCCCGTCGGCCGTTTTCCTTCCGGAACACAAATTATAATAAAAGCGCACGTATTCCGCAGCAGGAAACCGGGTCCGTCCGTTCTTGCCCTTGGCGGTGTTCATGGGGATGAGATCTATGGCATCGAAATTATCCGCAGGAGCATCGAAAATGGGTTCTTCTCACAAATCCAAAGCGGCATGGTGATTGCCATTCCCGTACTAAATGTCTATGGATTTATTACTGCAACCCGCGATGTGCCAGATGGTAAGGATATCAACCGCAGCTTTCCCGGCAGTGCGCGCGGCTCTCTGGCTGCCCGGATTGCCGGTATGCTCACGAAAGAAATCCTACCTCATATAGACTACGGCCTCGATTTTCACTCTGGTGGCAGGGGCCATTACAATTATCCCCAGATCCGCTACACAGAAGGACATACCCCGAGCCAAGCCCTTGCAGCTGCTTTCTCCGCCCCTCTCACGCTTGCATTCAAGACAATCCCCAAATCCCTGCGCAAAACCGCACTTGATGCCGGTAAGCCTATGCTCGTTTTTGAAGGCGGCGAAAACAACCGCCTCGACGGTTTCTCCATCGAAAAAGGCGTGGAAGGCATACAACGCGTACTCGCACACCTGGAAATGCTGGAAAAACCTGCCTTTACAATGGATCCTGGTCTTTTTTTCTCCAAAACTACCCGCCAGCGCGCGCCCAGGGCCGGAATTTTCCAATGGACTAAAAGTGGCGGGCAAAAAGTTATGAAAGCCGAACCCATTGGCATGATTACCGATCCCTATGGCCTTGAAAAAACTATTATCAAGGCCTCTCATGATGGCTATATCATTGGCCACAACAATAACTCCATCGTCAGCCAGGGCGATGCTCTTTTTCACCTTGCCCTCTAACCGCCTAAAATGCACACCTTATGAAAGCGTCGCTCGCCCGGCGATACCGAAAGACCGTAGAATTTATGTTCAGCAGGCTACCGATGTACCACCGCATTGGTGTCATAGCCTATAAAAAGGATATGCAAAATATCCGGCGCCTGCTGGAATTCCTGGGTAACCCCCAGGATCACTGCACCTGTATCCATGTAGGGGGCACCAACGGCAAGGGTTCTACCGCCCATATGCTGGGGGCTATCCTCCAGGCCCATGGGATAAAAACCGGCCTCTTTATCTCCCCCCACTACCGCGATTACCGCGAACGCATTAAGCTGAACGGCGAACTTGTCGAAAAAGCTTTCGTCGTGGACTTTATAGCACGCATAGCACCTCTTATCGAAGAAGTGCAGCCTTCTTTTTTCGAGATGACCACCGCAATGGCTTTGGAATATTTTGCCCAAAACCAGGTCGGTGCTGCGATTATGGAAGTTGGCCTCGGCGGGCGCCTGGATAGTACCAATGTCATCAACCCCATCCTCAGTGTAATCACGAATATCAGCTACGATCATGTCCACCTCCTTGGGAATACCCTGCCGGAAATCGCTTTTGAAAAAGCAGGTATCATCAAAAAAGGTATTCCCGTGGTCATCGGAGAAACCCATCCGGAGTCTGCTCCTGTATTTGTGGCTAAAGCTAAAGAAATGGGGGCACCACTCTACTTTGCCGATGCACATTTCAGGGCGGTCGCCCGGGAAGAGCATTTCCACTGCACCACTTTTGACGTGTATAAAGACGATGCCCTCGTGCTACCAGACTTAGAGGTCAATCTGAGCGGTGGGTACCAACAACTCAATGTACAAACCGTTCTACAAGCAGCAGAATTGCTAAAGCCAATTTATAACCTGACAGAGGCAGGGATTCGGGATGGCCTTTCACAGGTCAAAAAACGGACGCGACTTACCGGGCGCTGGGAGCTCCTTCAAGAACATCCGAGGGTCCTTGCTGATAGTGCCCACAACGAAAGCGGGATCCAGGCAGTTATCGCACACCTACACAAAATCCCCTTTCAGCATTTACATATCGTCATTGGAATGGTCAGTGATAAAGACCTGGCAGCAGTTTTCAGGATTCTGCCGACTGCAGCTACTTACTATTTTGCACGCGCCGATGTGCCCAGGTCTATGGATGCTGAAAAACTACGCGAAGAAGCCGCTGGCTTTGGACTACAAGGGAAAGCCTACCGTTCTGTACGACGTGCCCTTCAGGCAGCAAAGCGACGTGCAAAGCAAGAGGACCTCGTCCTGGTTTGTGGCAGTGTTTTCGTAGTGGCC
>CAZGOT010000167.1:0-6648 GCA_964527495.1 uncultured Haliscomenobacter sp. | reverse complement strand
CATAGCTAAAAAGCTAAAGTGAAAGGGTTTCTTAACGAGGATTTGTGGTGGGGCGCCAACGGCGCCCTACTTTTTTTTGCACAAAGCCATGGAAGGTCGTTTATTTGTATCGCGCATTATCAGTTTTAAACCTTCCAATCCAATAAAGATGTCTATTGTCGAAGAATTTAACGCGTATCGTTCCAGGATGAACGAAAAAATCCTGGGACAAAACAATTTGGTGCTAAAACGCTTTTTTAACCTGGATACCAATGCCTATCAGGATGGTGCTTTGGATAAAAAAACCAAAGAACTCTTAGGTCTGGTAGCTTCTATGGTCCTTCGCTGCGACGATTGCGTCCGCTATCATCTCGGTACTTGCTTCGAGATAGGGGTGTCCAAAGAGGAGGTTTTCGAAGTTTTTGCCATCGCCAACCTGGTTGGCGGCTCGATTTGTATCCCGCATACCCGCCGTGCCGTTGAATTCTGGGAAGCGCTGGAAAATAGCCGTACCGGGGCACAGGAAGGCACAACGTTGGGGTAGCCTTAACTTTTACTATACTTCCATTCCCCCAATAAGCAAAAGTATGATGACACAACAGCACTATCTTGATGAGCTGAACCCAGTACAGCGGCAGGCAGCAACGGCGATGGACGGCCCAGTCCTGGTCGTGGCCGGGCCTGGTTCCGGAAAAACCAGGGTGCTCACCTACCGCATCGCCTATCTGCTCGAACAAAATGTGCCGCCCCGGGAAATCCTGGCCCTGACTTTCACCAATAAGTCTGCCAGGGAAATGAAAAACCGGATCGAAAAAGTAGTAGGTCCGCGTGCACACGAAGTCTGGGCAGGGACTTTTCATGCTATTTTCGCCCGCATCCTGCGTGCCGAAGCGGATAAAATCGGCTACCCAAAAGATTTTACCATCTATGATACCGAGGATTCCAAAAACCTGTTAAGTGCTATCGTCAAGGAAATGCACCTGGATAAATCGGATTATGCCCCCAACGTCTTGCTTGGGCGCATATCTTCTGCAAAGAGCTCCCTGATTACCCCTACCTTGTATGCCGAAAACGAAGCACTTATGCGCCAGGATCGGGCCTCGAACAGGCCACAGTTCCATCTGATCTACCAGCAGTACGCCGAACGCTGCAAGCGCTCAGGGGCCATGGACTTCGACGATCTGCTTTATCGCTTCTATGAACTCCTGCACCGCAACCCCGACGGGGTACTGGAAAAATACCGCAATAAGTTCCGCTATGTCATGGTGGATGAGTTTCAAGATACCAACCACCTGCAATACGCTATAGCCCTGAAACTGGTCCAATATCCCGAAAGCCCCCGGAATTTTTGCGTGGTGGGTGACGATGCACAGAGCATTTATGGGTTCAGGGGGGCAACCATTCAGAATATCCTGGATTTCGAACAGGATTTCAAGCCTTTTGGTATCCGGGTGTATAAATTGGAACAAAACTATCGCTCCACACAGTATATCGTGGAGGCCGCAAATGCGGTTATCCGACAGAATAAAAACCAAATCCCCAAGGAGATCCGGTCAGAAAAAGGGGAGGGCCAGAAAATCCGCATTATTAAAGCCATTACGGATAGTGAAGAAGGTAAGCGGGTCGCAGATACGATACTGGAACAAAAAAACCGACACCACCTCCAAAACAAAGATATTGCTATCCTCTACCGTACCAATGCCCAGTCCCGAATCTTCGAGGAATTTCTCCTCCGCTACAGTATACCCTACCGGATTTATGGGGGGCAATCTTTTTACCAGCGGAAAGAAGTCAAGGATCTCGTGGCCTATCTCCGGCTTGCCATAAACCCCTTCGACGACGAAGCGTTGAGAAGGGTAATAAATTTCCCTAAAAGGAATATCGGAGATACTACGGTAGACAAAATCTCCGCCTATGCCTCAAGCCAGGGCATTCCACTCTGGGAGGGCCTGCTCCGCACCCAGATTGGCGGCCGTACTCAACAGTCCATAGATGCTTTTGTTGCCTTGATCCAGGAGCTTGGTATGCTTGCACAAAGCGGAAATGCCTATGAAGTAGCCCTGGCAGCCGCTGAAAAGTCCGGAATGGTTGCATTGCTGCGTTCCGATACCAGCTTTGAAGGGCAGTCCAAACTGGAAAACCTGGGCAACCTGCTCGATGGGATAAAATCCTTCACCGAAGAAGATGAAGTCGAAAACCTTTCCGGTGCCCAGGATAAATCACTGTCTGCCTATTTGCAAAATATCGCCCTCCTCACTGACCTCGACGAGAGCGACAAAACAGCCGGCGACCATGTAACCCTGATGTCCGTTCACTCCGCAAAAGGGCTCGAGTTCAAATCTGTTTTTCTCGCTGGCCTCGAGGAGCATCTTTTCCCTTCCATCATGGCAATGGAATCCCGGGAGGGTACCGATGAAGAGCGGCGATTGTTCTACGTAGCCATTACCAGGGCCGAACAAATGCTTACTTTAACGTATGCTGCCAGCCGCTATCGCTTTGGCCAGGTCCGCTATCATGAGCCAAGCCGGTTTCTGAGCGAACTTCCCCAGGAATGCCTCGAAAGCCCTGCCGCCCCCAAAGGCGGTATCCGCGAAGCCCAGGAAGGAACGACACCTTCAGGGGCTAGGGTCACCGGTGCATTTTCCAACCGCACAAACCCCCAGCACCATAAGCCAAAAGTCAATCCAGCAAACTTCCAGCCCAGCCCCTCCGACAAAATCCAGGTAGGGATGAAAATCCTGCACCTCCACTTCGGCGAAGGGAAAGTACTCAGCATTGACGGACCCAAAGATAATAGGGTAGCCTCCATCTTTTTTAAGGATATTGACAACCCCGAGCGCCGCATCATGCTGAAGTTTGCCAAACTACAGATTTTAGATAGTTGAATCCGCTTCCAGGGACAAACATCAGGAAGTCTGCAGCTTAAACCGTATAGGAAGGGTAAACATAACCCTTACCGGGCGACCCCGCTGTTTCCCAGGCACCCATTTTTCCGAAAGGGTATTCATGAGGCTCACTACGCGCAGAGCTTCTTCGCCACATCCGCCCCCAATGTCGCGGATAACCTTATAGTCTGTTACGCTTCCATCGGTATTGACGACAAACTGTACGACTACGTTGCCCTCTACGCCATTTTCCCTTGCGACAGACGGGTAATGGATATTCGTGTAGATAAAGTCCATGAGTTTTTTGTCGGAACATGCCTTTTTCATCTTGTTGTCACCTGGCAGATCCTCGCAGCCCGGAAACCTGGGCATATCTTCCACAACTACAAAAATCTCCCGGATATCGTCTTCCCGACTGGGTGGGGGAGGAGGCGGAGGAGGTAACGCACGTTCGCGGGCAACTGGAACCGGGGCCTGTACGGCCGTGCCGGCATCAACAGACTGATCCACAAAACTGATTTCTTCTTTTTCATCCAGGATATCCACCATAGCTACTTCCTGAACAGCAGGCGGTGGCGGAGGAGGAGGAGGTGGCAGGGCTTCCTGGCTACGTGGCACTTCTATTTCCAGATCTTCATCCACTGAGAATTGGAACTGGTCATTCTGGGCAGCTTGCTCGCTGGAGGTAATATTAAAAACCCCGAAGCAGGCTCCAAGAGCCAAGGTCAGGCCCAGCTTAAAAAAAACGGGTTGCCATTTAAAGACATTGACATCCGGGTACTTGTTTCGTGCTTCAAGTGGTGAGGGCCAGCGCCTGCCTTTATATTTGGCTGTTAGGTCTTCTCTGGATTTAAGATCAAAATGTCGCCTGGCAAAAAAAATAATGCCGGCAATTACCATCAAACCAAGTAACACTGCACCGGCTACCTGGCTAGAGTTGAAGGTGATGTTGGATAACATAAGCTTGGTTTTTTGCCCGGTTGGGCGTCCTGAAAAAAGCCTATTGAAACAACTTCCTGTTTCCGAAGGAAAGTTACCAGCTATTGAGCCTCCGAGGGATGATTCCAGTCATTGAAGACAATGATTTTGGTCAACATTGTGGCATAAGGGGGAAAATATTAATTTAGCGGAGCCAAAAACCCTGCTTGTATGGAACAATTACTGTTGTATTTTGGAGAGGCACATCTGCTTCTGGTCCATCTTCCCATTGGAATGATGCTGCTTGCGTTGGTTTTTCAGCGTATGGGCAGAAAACCCAGGAGGGCTGTTTTCAGAACTGTGGTACCTATGATATTGCTAATCGCTTCAGGGTTTGCTGTACTGGCTTGCCTCTCTGGTTTTATCCTTGCAGGTGAGGGAGACTATGAGCGAAGCGGTCTTTTGTGGCACCAGTGGCTCAGCGTTGCCCTGACGGTCCTCACCATTATAGCCTGGCGCTTTAGCGGGCGGGAAGTCGGGAGCTGGCAGGTAGATGTTTGGAGGAATTTCATTACGGTAGCCATCTTTATACTGCTACTGGTATCAGGATACCTGGGTACTAAGCTCTCTCATGGAGATGGCTATATCAAAGGCAGGCAGGAGAAAGAAATCCGCTTACATGGTCCGGGCGTTGGCACTGAACAATGAGGGGCAAGGGGGTGTTTTGCGACTATGGAATGGATATCTGCTGGTAAAAAGCAATTGCCGGTATCGCGCGGCTTCGGTACTGAACAGGAAGATGCTTCGGATTGGCTGGCTATTGAGGAGCCGTTGGAAATCCGCCTGGGATTTGGGCCTGAAGGCCGTCGGAAAAGGGAATCCCTGGCGGTAACTATGCGCACCCCGGGCAATGATTTTGACCTGGCTGTGGGCTTTCTTTTTACCGAAGGTATTATCAGTAAAAAGGCGGATGTCGTGCAATTCCGCTTTCTGGGCGGAGAGGGGGAGCATGTCGTCCTTGCTGAACTGCACCCTGCGGTAATGCTGGATATGGAGCGCTTTAGGCGTCATTTTTATGCAGGTTCCAGTTGTGGCGTATGTGGAAAATCTTCCCTGGAATCTATCCACTGCCATAGTTCCTTCCTTTTGCGACCGGAATTCCCCCGCGTCCCATTGTCCTTACTTACCAGCCTTCCGGAGATGCTCCGCCCTGTCCAGACGCTTTTCTCCCAGACTGGTGGGGTGCATGCGGCTGCTTTATTCGATGTAGGCGGAAAACTACTTTGTGTCCGGGAAGATGTAGGCCGGCACAATGCCCTGGATAAGCTCATTGGGGCCATGATGAAAAAAGACGAGTTTCCTCTCGATGATACCCTCCTGCTGGTGAGTGGCCGTGCTGGCTTTGAAATAGTGCAAAAAGCCCTTATGGCGGGAATTTCTGTCCTTGCCGCCGTTGGGGCGCCCTCTTCCCTTGCCGTCGAGCTCGCTGAATCAGCACAGATGACCCTGGTAGGGTTCCTTCGCGGTCAGGCCTGTAATATATATTCCGGTAAATCCCGGATTGTTACCGGCTGAAAGCTTGCGGATGTCGCGTGTGTGTGCTAATCCCTGCGGCCAAAATGGAGTTGGAACAAGCAAACGCTTTTCTCTCCAAATTCTTTTATTTTCTCAATTTTATTTTTTTTATTAAAAAACCTTTTTACCTTTGCGCCGCTCCTGGTCAAGGCCCCGCTTCGCGAAAATGCAGAATGGGCCCATTCGTGACAGGGAGTGCAAAGGGATTATCCTGATCTGGAGAGAATAAATATTATTCTGCTGCCAGATTTGGATTTTTTTGTAAGTATCATTACCTTTGCAAGCGTTTTGAAAAAACAGGTTGAATAACCTTTAGCTATAACGTTAAAAACCGTTGATTTTTATGCCAACCATCAACCAATTGGTGCGCAAAGGAAGGGAGAAAGTAGAGTACAAGAGCAAATCCAGAGCACTGGACTCTTGCCCTCAGCGCCGTGGTGTTTGTACCCGGGTATACACGACGACGCCCAAAAAGCCAAACTCCGCCCTGCGCAAGGTCGCCAAAGTGCGTCTTACTAACCAGATCGAAGTGATTGCCTATATTCCCGGTGAAGGGCACAATCTGCAGGAGCACTCTATCGTGCTGGTACGCGGAGGCAGGGTAAAAGACCTTCCAGGCGTTCGTTACACGATTGTACGTGGTGCATTGGATACCGCAGGGGTGAACAACCGGAAGAAAAGCCGGTCCCTCTACGGAACAAAGGCGCCGAAGAAATAAACCATTTTCACCAAGGAATCTCCTAAGTGCATTAAAATGAGAAAGAGAAAGCCAAAAGCAAGGGTTATCCTGCCCGATCCAAAATATAAAGACCCGATGGTGACGCAGTTCGTCAACCATCTTATGTGGGAAGGCAAAAAAAGTACTGCCTTGACGATTTTCTACGACGCGCTCGATATTGTTGCAGATCGCACCAAGCAAGAGGAGCACGGCCTTTGGAAAAAAGCCTTGAACAACATTATGCCACAGGTCGAAGTGCGCAGCCGCAGAATCGGTGGCGCTACTTTCCAAATCCCTACCGAAATCCGCGCAAAGCGCAAGACTTCCATCGGCATGAAGTGGCTGATAAAGTTTTCCCGGCAGCGCAGTGGTAAAGGTATGGCTGAAAAACTTGCAGCTGAAATTATCGCAGCAAGCAAAGGGGAAGGCGGTGCAGTTAAAAGGAAAGAAGATACGCACCGTATGGCAGAATCCAACCGCGCCTTCGCCCATTTCAGGGTATAATCCTGAAAACTTAATCCAAAATCAATAAAATGCCGTAAGGCTCAAACCATGTCAAAAGATCTTAAATAT
>CAZGOT010000166.1:0-6672 GCA_964527495.1 uncultured Haliscomenobacter sp. | reverse complement strand
ATATCCTTCATCAGGTGGTGCAGCGACCAGCCATAGGTCATATCGAAGAGCCCTTCATTGCGGTGAGGTGGGTACTCGGATTCGGCGAGCATAAGCAACTCCGGGTTAGCTGCCCGGAGTTTGGGGATGACTTCCCGCCAAAAGTCCATGGGCACCAATTCCGCAACATCCATCCTGAAACCATCTACCTGTAAATCCCTGACCCAGTAAAGCATGGCCTCTGTCATAGCTTTGCGCAATTCCGGTACATCGTAATTCAGGTCGGCAACATCCGTCCAGCCCATGCTCTCGCCTGTTTCCGGATTCAGTGGGTCGGTAACTTTTCCCTTTGTGTTGCGTGTGTAAAACTTGGGGTTTTTCTTCATCCAGACGTGGTCCCAGCCTGTATGGTTGGGCACCCAGTCCAGGATAACACGCATCCCTTTGGCGTGCGCCTGGTCCACCAAAGTTCTGAAGTCTTCTAAAGTCCCGAATTCAGGGTTCACTTTCGTATAATCGGAGACGGCATAATAGCTGCCCAGCGTTCCTTTGCGATTCGTTTTGCTGATAGGAAAAATAGGCATCAGCCAGAGGATGTCCACTTGCATTTCCTGAAGGCGGGGCAATTGCTGTGTAACCCCTGCAAAATTTCCTTCGGAAGAATACTGCCGGATATTGACCTCGTAGATATTCGCACCTTTAAGCCATTCCCGCGGGCTTTCTGAAAGGGTATCGGCCCCTGTGACCGGGTTTTTCTTGCAACCCCATAAACTCACAGCCAGCATTGCCGCAGTGAAGAAGGCGATAAACTGTTTCCTGGTGATTACTTGCATATACTTAATTTTTTGAAACATTTGAATCAGGACTGTTTTACTCTACGCCAAACTGTTTTTTGGATGGCAGGCTAAGCATCTGGATTACTTTCAGCATGGCTGCTTCCCGATTGCCATAATTTCCAGTTTTCACCCACGACATTACATCCCCGGTAGCTTCGATACCCTGGACCTGATATTCGGCATCGCGCATGTCATCGGTGGCCGAATCTACGAAGAGCACGCCGTTTTTGTCGTATTGGCTTGATCCCGGCTTCCAGTTCCAGGTACCATAGTCCAGTTGCTTTTCCCATTGCCCGGCGGCATAGGTACCATCCATATTAAACTGCCACCACAGGCCTTTATTTTCAAAAGAAGGGATGAGTTGGCCTTCAGCAGCTCCGGGCAGGACATAAAACTCTGCGACCCAGATATTGCGGGTGAGCAGCTGGGTCTCCCGGGAATTGGGTTGTGCCAGAGGAGGTGCGGCGGAGCCTACGGTATTACCCATCGGGTTTTGTGCATTTTCCCCAATTGCACCGGCACCTGCATTGGTAGGTTTGTTGTCTTTTTTACAGGAAAAAAGCCCTATTGCTAAAAAGAGTAAAGGAATACAGCATGTACGCATTTTCATGACATTTGGTTATAGATTAATCTGTTGTTTGCATTGGATCAACGTTTACTGCAATGACCTCTCCCCAGGGCGGGAGGTGGTAAGGTTTCTGAAACACCTGAACTTCCAGTTCCTGTCCGCTGAGGTTTACCAGGTGACACTGGGTCTTAGTAGTATGGATTTGCAGGCGGCAATTTCGGTAGCTTAGTGCAAAACACAAAGATTTCCAGTCAAAAGGAAGAACCGGACGCAAAGAAAAGCCTTTTTCGCCAAAAGAAAGACCTGCAATGCCGTGGATTATTGCACGCCAGGCAGCACCCATAGCAGGGATATTACACCCCTTTTCCGTTTCCCCCAGGATATTGTCGAGGTCCAGCCGAAGCGCCTGAAGGGTGAGTCCGAAAGCCATCTCGCGCCTGCCCAGCCGGGAGGCGAGGAGGGCATGAACGGCAAAAGAAGAGCCGGATTCAAAAACAGTGAAAGGCTCATAGAAGTCGAAATGCCGTTCCAGTTGTTCTCTGGAAAAATCCTCTTCGAACAAATAGAATCCCAGAAGCAGGTCGGGGTGACGGGAAAAGGGGGAGCGCAGGATACGGTCCCAGGTCCAGTGCTTCCACAGCGGAAGCTCGCCAGGGTCGAGTTGGGACCTCGTTACAAGGGTTTTGCGAAGGAAACCATCCTGCTGTAGAAAAAGCCCACGTGCGGAATCTTCGGGAAGCCACATTTTGCTGCTGATATCTTTCCATTGGGCAATTTCTTCCTGCCCAGGCAATTCAATACCAGGATTCTCACTCTGGGCCCGGGCATTATCCGCATCAAGGGCAACCTCTGCGGCATAGCGCAGGCACCAGGCGGCCATAAAGTTGGTAAACCAGTTATTGTTGACGTTTACTTCGTATTCTCCCGGACCAGTGACGCCCTGCAGTTCGTAATATCCGGATACGTCATTCCATTCTGTGCGCCGGGCCCAAAACCGGGCAATTGCCGTGAGCATTTCCAGCCCAAAGGAATAGTGAAACTCTTTATCGCCGGTTTGAATAAAATATTGGCTTATGGCCCAGGCTATGGCTCCGTTCCGATGTATTGCTTCGAAAGTGGACTCCCACTGGCCGACCGTTTCATCCCCATCCAGGGTTGCCATGGGAAAAAGGGCTGCACCCGACCCGATACCCATGCGCGAGGCAGCCATTTTGGCTTTTGGAAGCTGGCGGTATCGGCTGAGCAGGAGGTTGCGTGCCGCCTGGGGGTTTCCGGCTGCAGCATAAAAAGGAGGCAGGAAAATATCTGAGGACCAATAAGCCGCCCCGCCCGTATTTTCACCAGTGAGGCCCCGCAGGCCAATATGCAGGCGTTCATCCTGACCGGAATAGGCCTGCAAGAGGTGAAAAATATTAAAACGCACTGCCTTTTGCGCTTCGGCATCGCCTTCAATCCGGATATCTGCATGGCCCCATAAGCCAGCCCAGGCAAGGGCATGTTCCCCAAGCAAAGCGGCAAACCCTTTTTTTGCCGCCTGGCGCAGGAGCCTGCGACAGCGCCCGAACAAGGCGGCAGGATCTTTATCCTGGTGGGAAGCCATAGAAACCGCATACTTGACGATCTCGATACGGTCCCCTTTTTTACAGGGCATATCCACGCTCAGTCCAGCATATCGGTTTCGCTGTATGTGGAAAGAATGGTAATGAATAGCCGTATCATTGGAACGGATATCGAGTTTCATACCCGTACAAATCTGAAAATCCGCCTCTTTAATTTCAGCAAGCAAATAAGCTTGTGTACGGCTTTGTCGCGATTCTATCTCTGCCCAATGGGTGGATAGCTCCTGGGATGCCGTTTCGGTATTGGCATTGGCATCCACACCGGTCACCAGGGCAAGCGTACCAGAGAAATCCAGCGGCTGAACGATATACTGTAACACGCCAAGTTCGCGGTTTACTGCGCTACAAAAGCGCCGGGCAGTTACTGCGACTTTTCGGCCAGAGGGCATGCGGGCAGTAAAGCTTCGCTCCAGGAACGCCTCCTTCATGTGCAGCACCCTTTCGAAATGCAGTATTTCACAGCGTGCGAGGTCCAGGGCTTCGCCGTCGAACTCCAGTTCCAGATCAATCCAGGAGGGTGCATCCGCCAGAAAGGTACGGTGGGTGGGATAACCGGGCTGCAGATCCCGGAGAGCTATAGGTTCCTCCACGAACAAACCGCTCAGATAATTAGCCGGGAGCGTTTCTCCGCTGTATTGTTCTTCGAAAGAAGCCCGGTGCCCCATCAGGCCATTGCTTAAGCTAAATACGCTTTCTGCCCAGAGCTGTTGCCTGGGATCAAAGCCACTATCTATGATTTTCCAGCCGTCAGTTGAAGGATTTGCCACGGGTCAATGGTTACAGGATCATATCATTCCTCTTCTTCCCCAATAGCCGCCAGGATCCTTAAAAAGCGGACCCGATCAAGAGTGGGGAGCTGCAGGTCGGCACGGTCCAGACCTTCTCCCTGGCCAACTCCAACGGTCCGGCAACCTGCTTCCACTGCCGCCTCAATACCCGCAGCACTTGCCGAAAACACAATAGTCCGCGAGGGAGTCACCCCCAGGGCTTCAGCAGCACGCAGGTACAATCCACGTTCAGGAGCGTGGGTAGTACTTTCTAAAAAGACATGAAAGTAGTGGCGCACCTGCAAACGGTTCAAAATTTCCCTAAGGTGCGGACAACAGCCCACCGCCGCCAGATTCAAGCCTTTATTCTTGAGTTCTTTGATGAAAATAAATACCCCATCCCGCAGATCATCGGGCATGAGCTGGTGAATTTCTTTCAGCCACCGGATATCCTCCGGTCCTCCAGGCGTCCAGGAAATAAAATCCAAAGGTGCATCCAGGCGGCCAGGCTCCAGGATTACCCCTTCTAAATCAAAGATGCATGCGCTAATCATACCACATTTTCCTCGTCAGGTCAAAAGTACGCGATTTTTTTTGAAAAGGCATTAAACTTCCTATATTTATGCCGTCTAACCTATAGTTATCCCATTTGTCCGGCAATATACCACTATCCCCAGGGGTAATACAAAAAGTCAAATCTCGCTATCCGGCATTAAATTTTCTACTGCATCTGCATCAAAAACCAAATTCAGCAAAGTGAAAATCGGTTTTAAATGTATGTTCAAGAAAAAAATTCCTGCTGGAATCAAGGAATTTTCTTTTTACCTTCACTACCGGCTACCCCTAAATTAAGCCCCTACTCTAATCCATTGATTTCATAAGCACCTGTTAATATGGATAGAAGAACCACTCTCTCCCTCTTCCTGGGCGCAAAAAAGGAGCACCCCGTTCAGAACGGTCCTACAGGCAACACGGAAGATTTTTTTCCTCCCACCAGCGGTGGCCTGGAGCCTTATACTGGTCCCTGGACCAAAACCCAGGCTGCACACCTGCTGCGCCGTGCCACCTTTGGCCCAACGATTGCCGATATCCGCTTATCAGAATCCATAGGTCTGAAACAAACCTTGCAGACCTTGTTCGTGGAGTATCCGGCGCCCGCCAGGCCGGTCAACCTCGACTACACCAAGGATACCTATGTGCCGATTGGTCAAACCTGGGTGGATCAACCCTACAATTCGGCGGATGCCGGGGTCCTCAACTACCGCAACGTAAGCCTGCGCGCCTGGCTCTATGACCTCATCCTGCAGGATGGCATGTCTATCCGTGAAAAGCTCACGTTATTCTGGCATAACCATTTTGCTACCAGTGACGTGGTTGACCCTATTTTCCAATACCACCACCTCAACCTCCTGCGCACCTTTGCCTGGGGCAATTTCAAAGAACTCGTCAAACGCATGACTGTTGATCCGCTCATGCTCAGGTTCCTCAATGGCAATCAAAATACCCGGACGGGAAAGAATGAAAACTATGCCCGCGAGTTGCTGGAACTCTTCACTATAGGAAAAGGGGCCCTTGCAGGACCTGGCGATTATACCTTTTATACCGAAAAAGACGTCAGTGAAATTGCCCGTGCGCTTACTGGCTGGCGGGACGCAGGATACAACTTCACGAATCCTGCCGTTAAGCCAGGCTCTTATTTTACCGCATCGCTGCATGATACCGGCATCAAGACCCTCTCCCCACGTTTTGGTAATGCGACAATTTCCAACCAGAACGATGGCGAATACAAAACAGTAGTGGATATTATTTTCCGCGAAGCAGAGGTCTCCAGATTCATCTGCCGCAAGCTGTACCGCTGGTTTGTGTATTACCAAATCTCTCCGGAAACCGAAAGGGACGTCATAGAGCCGATGGCTAAAATCCTGCGCGACAGCAACTACGAAATCAAACCTGCTTTGCTGGCCCTGTTGGGCAGCGCCCATTTCTTCGACAGGCTCAACATGGGGCCCCTAATCAAAAACCCCATTGATTTCACCCTGGGCCTGCTGCGACAGACCCAGGTCGCCCTACCCACAACACAAAGCCTGAAGTATAACGTCCTCATGACCTTATTCCGCACCGTTGCCCTGCAGCAAATGGAATATCTCAATCCACCGGACGTTGCAGGCTGGAAAGCTTATTACCAGGAACCTGCCTACTATCGCATCTGGATCAATGCTACTACCCTCGGCGAACGCATGAAATTTTCCGACCGCTTCGCCCTGGATGGCCACCGATATAACAATTTCCTCATCCGACTGGATGCCCTGGGCTTGATCAAAAAACTCGAAAACCCCGAAGATCCGATCAGTCTCCTGGAAGAACTTGCACTACTGCTGCTCCCACAGCCGCTCACTGGTGAGCAGGTTAAGGAGTTGAAAGAAATTTTGATACCCGGCTTGCCGGATTACGAATGGACGATAGAATACAACCTACACCTCAACAGGCCAAATGATACGGCATTGAAAAATGCCGTGGAAGGAAAACTGCGCAACTTGTTCAAGGCATTCTTTAGTATGGCAGAATTCTACCTGAGCTAATCATTTTTTGGTTACCCTTAATCCGCTTCCATGAAAAGGCGAACATTTATACAAAAAGCAGGCAGCGCAGCAACTATTCCTTTCTTCCTTAACGGCGTACAACTCTCCGCAATGGGTCAGTCCGCGCTCTTTGGCGGAACAGATCCCAACTCTGATAAAGTCCTGGTTATTATCCAGTGTAACGGTGGCAACGATGGGCTCAATATGGTCATCCCCATTGACCAGTACGATAAGCTGGCCAACCTGCGTGCGAATATCCTCGTGCCACAGGATAAAGTCCTCAAACTGCAGGACCGCTTCGGGTTGCACCCCAGTATGACGGGT
>CAZGOT010000165.1:373-6680 GCA_964527495.1 uncultured Haliscomenobacter sp. | reverse complement strand
ATTGCGCTATGGCATGGTTATAGATATCGTAAAACAATAAGTTGTTATGGCTGGCACCGGGAACCGTGTAAAAGACATCGCCTGGCCCCAAACAGCTCTGCAGACGCTCCGCACTGGCAAAAGGGACAATACGGTCTGCCGTTCCCTGAAAAATCGCCACCGGCATACGCGCCTTGCAAAGATAGGCGTGGGAAGGAAAGCCATAACGAAAAAAGAAAAGTCGCGGAAGAAAAGGGTAGTATGTATAAAACAAATCCCGCATGCTGTAAAAGGGAGTTTCGAGAATCAACAGCCTGGCCTGACGCGCCGCAGCTACATGCGCCGCAAAGGTTGAACCTAGAGAGCGCCCATAGAGTACAATTTGACCAGACGGGTAAAATTTTGCGATGGAGTCGTACGCTGCAAGTGCATCTGCGTATAGGAGGTCCTCATTGCGCCGACCCGTACTTTTTCCGTAGCCCCGGTAATCATACACAAAATAGTCATAGCCCAGACGGGCGAAGTAATAATGCAAGTGACCCCACCGCGCCAAATTACCCGCGTTGCCATGAAAAAAAAGAATGACCCCTTTTTTCGAAACTTCACCGCCACGTTTGAACCAAAGCGCGTTGAGCCGCCCCCCCTGCAGCGTATTGAGCCAAATTTCTTCGGGCGGAGCAGTAAATTGGTAGGTGTAATCCTGAGGCAACTTTTTAGGCCGGAAGATAAACCAATGTTGCAACGGTCCTGTCAGCAGGTTACCGATCGCCCAGAGCAAGAATATCGCTATTGCCCATTTCAAGGCCCAATGTCCGGAAAGGTCTGGCAGTATCAAGATCGTTTTGGCATTAGTTTCCTTTAGCAGCAGGTTTAGAAAAGGGAGGAGGGGCAACTTTAGGCATAGGTGCTTGTTCCAGCAGCCGAAGCGCTTCCTGTACTGCGCGTTCAAGCTGGGGATCACGCCCCTGGGCCACCGTTGCTGCATCGAGGTACACTTCGATATCTGGAGCTACCCCTTCATTTTCTGCTACCCATTTTTTATTGATTGGGTCAAAAACCGCATTGTCCGGGGCCGTGAGGGCACCGCCATCCACCAGGGCATAATGCACAGAAGATTTAACCAGTCCACCCCACGTCCGGGCTCCAATCAGAGGCCCGGCTTTCTGCTGGCGGAATACCCAGGGAAAAAAGTCACCGCCCGATCCGGCAAGCTCGTTGATCAACAAAACTTTTGGCCCAAGGATACCTGCCGGAAGCCGCATGGGCTGACCATCGGGCACCTCGTTGGTCAGTGCTGCCCGCAGACGCCGGGTCATAAGGTCCACCATATAATCATCGAGCAGGCCACCCCCATTGAAGCGCTCGTCAATGACAGCGCCCGCTTTATCTTGCTGGGCAAAATAATATCGGTTAAAGGAAACAAAACCCGGGGTACTGGTATTAGGCACCCAAACATAGGCGAGCCTGCCTTTAGAGAGTTCGTCTACACGGCGACGGTTGTCCTCTACCCAGGCGCGTTGGCGCAGCGCACTTTCACTGGCCACTGGCTGTATGATAATCGTCCACGCACTATCCATCCCAGGGCGCTTGTTAATATGCAGGACAATCTGCTTTCCTGCGGTACCGTCGAAAAAGCGATAGGGATCGTCGGAAGATAGAATCGGCCATCCCTCAACACCTACCAGGTAGTCGCCTTCTGCCACCTTGAGACCTGGCTGGTCAAGAGGCGCGATCAAACCGGGGTTCCAGCTTTCCGCAGTTAAAATGCGCTTTATCCGCCAGGCACCGTTTTCCGCTACAAGGTCTGCACCTGGTAATCCCACCCGAACGGTGTCCACCGCAGGAAAATCGCCACCAAACACAAAGCTATGCCCCACCGAACGCCCCCCTTTGATTTGATCCAAAAAATAGCTCGGGTCGCTACGGTGACGGACAGGGGGCAGGAGTGGAGCATAACGCTCCCATACTTTCTCCCAATCGCGGCCATGCAGGGCCGGATCATAGAAAAAATCGCGTTCATACCTCCACGCTTCTGTAAACATCTGCTTCCATTCCGCCAGGCGGTCAAGCTCCATGCGCAAGGTAAAGTTGAAGAAACCTTCTGTTGGTCCTGGTTGTTTGGCTGCGGATACTACCCGCCACCTGCCCCCCGACTGGAGCAGGATTTTTTCCCCATTGGCAGAAATGGAAGCCTGCTGGACACCCGTAGCAAATTCCTCCGCTTTGCGCCCTTCCAGACTGAATTTATGCAAAGTCAGACCAGGCGTATTCCGGTTACTCTCTCCCATAAAAACCGACCCTTTAGGTCCGCTGATCATAGAGACATAGCTACGCAGAGGGATTGGCAGGGCCAGGGTGCGTCGTTCGATACCTTCCCAGTCAATTCGGACCGCAGGGGTGGCCTGAGCAGCCAGGTTTCCATTCGAGGCTTTTTCGGCAGGAGGCACCTCTTTTTTTACTTTGGCCGTATCAGGTTCTTCATCACTTTTGAGAGGAAAAGGTGTCGGACTATCTCTACTCAACACTACAACATAGGCCCCATAGTTGGGGCTAGCCTGCATAGAACTCGTGTTTGCCCAACCAGCGCCAAGGGCCACATCGGTACTTGCCAGAAAATACAGGTGCCGGCCATCGCGGTCCCAGCATGGCGAAAACGCATCAGCTAAAGGACTGGTAAGGGCCTGGGCTACTCCGCTTTCCAGCGACCATACCGTTACCCTTCGGAAATAATTGGGTGCAGTTTTGGCATAGGAAAGGAAGCGGGAATCGGGCGACCAGCTCAAGTCCATGCTGCCCCGCTCGATATTCGTCCCCCCCGTATCTGCTGTTCGTATTGTTCCTGCTTCGACGTTGACCACACGCACGCGCACGTCGTCATCAACAAAAGCCAGATATTTAGAATCCGGCGACCACACTGGCTCCCAGGCCATCTTTGATTCGCCTATTGGAATCCTGCGAGGAGACGACATTCCGTCCTGGTGAGTAATCATCAATCCATATCCCTCCCCGCCAGCATCAGAAAACCAGGCGATCCGGGTACCGTCGGGTGACCAGGAAGGGGCGCGGTCGGCAGTACCTGAGCTGCGGGTCAGATTTCGGGGGTCTCCATTTTCTACCGGCACAGTGAAAATCTCTCCCCTGGCTTCCAGGGCAATTCTTTTGCCTGTTGGGGACAGCACTGCCCCCCCTGCCCGGCTACTAACGTTCTCCCACCGCGTTTCTGCCCAGGGGAAATCCCCCTGGATGCGGATAGAAAGTTGTTTATGTGCTCCAGAAGCAGGATCCAGCGTGTGTAAGTATCCCTCGCGCTCGAAAACGAGTGTATTTTGAAAGCCTCCCAGCCATTTAATATCTGAACCCGAAAATTTGCTCACCTGCCTGAGCGCCCCATTAGCCGGAGTATAGGCCCAGATATTCATGGTCCAGTCGCGGTCGGAAAGGAAATAGATCGTATTACCTATCCATATCGGTTGGATATCGGTACTTCTGTCACCATTGGGTATTTGCACCTCCTGCAGTTTGTCGAGGTCTAAAATGGTAAGCGGAGTATTTTGCCCACCGCGGTAAGCACGCCATTCTACGTCCCAGCGGCTCATCCGGTCAAGGACGATGCGCTTGCCATCCGTTGCATAGGCGCCATCGTTCGCCCAGGGAGCGGGCAGTAGCGTAGAAGGCCCTCCTGCCGTGGGTACAGTCCATAAGCGGTTAAATGCCGTTGGGGCCGTTTCCCGGGAGCTGGCATACAAGACTTCCTTCCCATCAGGCGTCCAGCCCCTGGCCAGCGATGCTGCCGGATACCAGGTCAACCGCTTTGGAGTACCTCCCTCAATAGGCAGCACATAGACGGCATTCGTGCCCGAACGATTGGAAGTGAAGGCAATCTGCTTGCCATCAGGGGAAAAATGCGGGTCGCCTTCCACAGCAGCCGTGCTTGTAAGCCGACGAGCATCCCCACCTGCTTTATCCGCGATCCAAAGATCAGCGGCATAGATGAAGGCAATAT
Source organism: uncultured Haliscomenobacter sp. (assembly GCA_964527495.1). GTDB lineage: Bacteria > Bacteroidota > Bacteroidia > Chitinophagales > Saprospiraceae > JADJPL01. Next base: position 2,698 of record CAZGOT010000165.1, on the reverse strand, counting down.
GTGCTGAACTAAGCGAGGGTTGGCGCAGCAAACGCGCCTCCTGTGCCAGAGCAGGGCAAAAGACAGCGATTAAAACGGAAAAGACCAGCAGGCCCCGGAAAAGACGGGCTAATTCAGCCATCGTTCGACATTTAAGGGTTAATAGGATTCAAACCGTGATTCAAATATATCTATATTCAAGAGATTTACCAAAAGCCTTCCAGGAGTAGGATGCAGGACGCCCAACACCTGCTACATCCACTTTTTTCGCCTGAACCACAGGAAAATAGTAATACTTATCCCAAGCATCACCGCGAGGGCAAAGGGGTAGCCAAGCGGCCATTTCAACTCGGGCATGTAGTCAAAATTCATACCATAAATACCCACAATGAACGTGAGGGGTAAGAAAAAAACGGAAAAAAGTGTTAGCACCCGCATGATTTCGTTCGTGCGGTGCGTAGCAATGGCCAGGTAGGTATTCAGGAGATTAGAGGCGTTGTCGTGTACCTGGTCAGTTTCAAATTCCAACTTTTGAAGAGTATCCAGGATGTTGTTCAGAATATGCTTGTCCCGGGCATTAGGGTGGTGCTTGCGGGCTACCTGAGCAGTAAGATAAAGCAATTTTTTTACCTTCGCCGCTTTTCGCTTCATGTAGTACAAATCCTCCTGAATGCGGAGAGGAGTCTTTTGGCGAAGGAAAAGATCATCTTCCAGTTCCTCAAGCTTGGCGGACATCTCTGCAAGCGGCACTTCGTAGGAGTCCACCACCTCCCCCAATATCCGGGTGATGATTTCGCTGACGACCAGCTTATGGGGTTTGGCAATCAACCGATGATAAATCCTTTCCAGGAAGGGCTGAGGCCTCCGGTGTATGGTGATGAGCAACTCAGCATTATAAAAAATGGCAACTTTTGTACTGATTTCCTGAATCGTATCATCTTCTTCCCCTAATGGCCAAAGATGCTGGCGCAGCAGAATAAAATCCACATTTATCCCCTCCTCCACCTTGGGCAAATGGTCAGGTTGCAGGCAATCCTCTACCACATGCCGACTCAGGTCAAACTCCTGGGCCAGTTCCGAAAGTTCTGCCATATCTGGCTGCTCGATATCTATCCAGGTAAACTTAGGCCCTTCCGGGCTTTTAGCACAAATGGTTTTCCGCATCGCTATCCTTTTTGCTGTGCGATAGAGGCATAATCCAGAAAATAAATGATCTTTAGGGACAAACTATTATTTTGTGGCAGCTCAAACAATCCATCGAGATTGTTAAAATAATTCGTTGCCAGCTGCTGCTGAACGTTGAAGATAGCATTTTTCCAAATAAAAAACAAGTCACTGCCTGGAGCAAAACGCCACCGATACACCATATCTATGTTGAATGCATTGAAATTGGCGTTGTGGTTACCGGCATAATTGGAAGATTCCAACATGCCGTCCTTCTGCAGCAGGTGATAGCCGTTGTAATCTACTTTTGTCCAGTTGTGCCGGAGACGCAGGTTCACGGTCATGGTGGAGCTAAAGGAATAGTTGATATTGAGGAGGTTTTCGATATTGGTAATATCGCGATATCCGAAAATGATTTGCCGTTGTGCCTCGGGGCTGCCTTCGGGTTGTACATTCCGCTTGGCTACAAAACCTGGATTGTTACGGGAGAAACGGTTGGAAGCTACCCAGGTAAAATTGAGCCGGTCGTTGACCCTGAAGCGGGGCTGAAGCGACCAACGCAGGGATGTGCGTCCTGCTTCCTGAAAATCAGTAAAGGAGCCATTGACAGAAAGTCGGAGGCGTTTGCGCTCATCACTTCCCAGCCAGAACCCAGCATTGTATAAAGTAGGTATCAGGAATACCCTTCCCGTTTCACGAGCCTCAAAATAGTCATGCGACTGCGGTTGATAACCCGCCCAGGCATTGAGCTCCCAGAAGTTTTTCAATTGGCCCCAGCCCCATAGCGATACCTCTGCTTCGGAATACACATTGGGCTTGTACAAACGCCCATAGCTGCTTTCAATACCAACCCTCCCGCGATTGAATTTCCAGAATGGCTTGAAAGCCGCATAACTGGCTTCCAGGTTCCAGCTCCGTTCGTTATTATTGAAAAGAAATCCCAGGTCATTGGGATTGAAGCGGTCGCTTTCGATATTCTGGGAAAAGCCGAAATTGAATTTGCCACTGATTTTATTGAAGCCCAGCGAGTAGGCATGGCCGGCATCCATCCTGTCGGGATAGAAAAGCTGGCTGAATTTGCCATTTCCGGTAATGCTGTATTGGTTGGATTTGTTCCGCAACTCAAAGACTGCTCCGCTGACGTTGGCATCATAGTCTTTGCCTTCCCTCAGCACCGTTGTG
>CAZGOT010000165.1:0-363 GCA_964527495.1 uncultured Haliscomenobacter sp. | reverse complement strand
TAGGAATTGTTTTTGAGGTTTTGGTCCAGGACAAAAACGTTGTAATTCGTCAGCGGATTCGTTTCCACTTCCCGGAGCCCCCCTTCTGCATTTTCAATTTGTGCGGTCATCCTCCCTGCAGTAGCGTTGAAAAAGCCCATTCCAAGGCCCTTGCTGTTGCGGCCGGAAATTTTGGTGGCGTTGTAAAGTTGAGCCTGCCTGGGGTTGCTGATGATTTTTTCGCCCGGGGCCAGCGATTGGAAAGGCTTCTGATAATGCAAGGGCTGGCCACCAATACGCCTGGAATAAAAAAGCCCCCCTTTGTTGAATAACTCCGTGCCCTCGGTAAAAAACTGCCGGTTTTCGTCAAAGCGCACTTCAAAC
>CAZGOT010000164.1:0-6726 GCA_964527495.1 uncultured Haliscomenobacter sp. | reverse complement strand
CCCTTATGATATAGGATTTTTCCAGTTCCAGGGGAAAATCGAAGCGGTTGCCATTGGGATTAGCTATTGTCTTGGGGCTTCCTTCTCCAAGAGCATCCACGACCGAAACGGAGACGGAGCCGCCATTGAGCTGTTTTCCGTTGGCATCAAAGATACCGACGACGAGGTCTGCTTTGATTTTTTCGATAGTAAAGGTGAAGATATCATCACAGCAGGTACGTGCATAGACAGATTTTCCACCAGGGCGGTTAGACGTGAGGGCACCATTATATCCTTCTTTATCCAGGGTGAAGTATTGATCGTCCTGCGGGGAGTTGAAGCCTATGCCCATATTGCGGGGTTCACTCCAAAGGGTGCCGTTCCAAACGGTATAAAAAATATCGAGCCCTCCGATTCCGGGATGGCCATTTGAGCTGAAATAGAGGGTGCCATTAAAGAAAAACGGAGTGCCCTCGTCGCCGCTGGTATTGATTTTAGGACCTAGGTTGACGGGGTCGGCATACACACCTTCACTTTTTAGGGTGGCATAATAGATATCGAAGCCTCCGTATCCTCCTTCGATATTTGCGCTGAAGAAGAGGACTTCTCTACCGAAGAGCTCACCCACGGCGGGATGTTTGGCAATATATGCGCCGTTTATGCCTACCAGTTCCTCTGCAGCGCCCCATGCGCCATCTCCACCGACACTGAGCATAATCTGGCTTTCCACGATTTCATTGCCCTGCAATTTTGCCCGGGTGAAATACATGCGGTTTCCGTCGGGTGAAAACGCGACATTACCAGTGTGGAAACCGGGCCTGTTGATCTTTTGGTCCAGGGAATCGGGTTTCCCCCAGCCGCCTTTATCATCGCGCTGGGAGGTATAGATTTTGGCGTAAATTTCATCCTGGTTATCTTCTTTGACAATAATCACTTCGGACTTATTAAAACCGCCAAAATATAGCTTTCCTCCGCGGCTGAAAGCAGGGGAGTATTCAGAGAAGGGAGAGTTTACATTTTTTTCAATGGCCTTGATTTCCAGTTTAGGTGTCTGGTCTGTCCATTGCAGGCCGAGTTCTGCGCCTGTGAGTTCATTCTGTACGATTTCACCAAGGGAATCCCCGGGGGCGGATTCCAGGAATTTTTTGAATTCCGGGATGGCTTCTGCATAATTGCCGGTCATTTTAAGTGCTCTGGCATAGTCGAGGCGCAGGGAGATGAACTTGTCGTTTTTGTCGCGGCGCAACAGGCGTGCAAAAGCACGTTGGGCTTTGAGGTAATCCCGTAGTTTGAGGTGCAGGCTGGCAATCATGGGGAGCAGGCTTTCGTCCTGGCGTTCCTCAAAGGCTTCTTCATACAGGATGACGGCGTTGTAATAATCTTTTTCCGCCATTTTTTCGCCTGCAACGGCCACGCGGGTTTCATACGATGATTTTCCCGTGGGCTGGGCAAAAAGGACGGTTAAAGGGCAGGTTATGACTATGAGGAGCCAAAGAATACGTCTCATAGGAGGATTATTTTTCAGAATTAGCAAAAAATGGATTGCCCTGCATCAAAGCTGCGGGCATAGGATTGCGGGGCTGATTTTGGGTTTTTTGTAAATTTTGATGATATACTGCGCTGCGAGTTCAAATCCGCCCTGGAAATTACTCACTTCGCTCAGGGGCGAGATATTGAGGTCATAGCTTAGACCGACGCGCAGGTCCTGGTAGTCGCCACCAATCATGATTTGGGCTGCATCGCCAAGGCGCAGGCCGGGCCCTGCACGCAAGGTAAAGTCATTGTTGATTTTCAATCCTGCAAGGGCCTGTACGCCAAATTCCATTGCCCCCCCGGTAGTCTGAAAGAGAAAGGAAGGTTCCAGGTAGAGGAGTTCCGACATGCGGTGCACGAGGCGGCCGTGTAGAGCAGAGCGCATGGGCCGGCGGGCGCCGTCCTTGTTTCCCTGACCCTGACCCTGGCCTTGTCCCTGACCCTGGCCTTGGCTACTGCCAATAAAGCCATATCTGGGCCGACTGATGTGGTTAAAAGAAACCCCCATTTCGAGCTGGTCCTTATCATTAATCCGGGAGCGGAGCATAGCGCCGAAGCTAAAATCCAGGAAGCTGACCTCCTCTCCGGCCTGGCGGTCGAGGCCATTGCCGATACCCAGGCCACCGCCACCAACTTTTTTATCCAATTCATCTGCAAACTTGAGGCCATCGGCCATCAGGTCAATGCTGCGCTGGCTGCTGCCTCCCTGTAACCCAAAAGTGAGCAGGCTGCGCCCATCTTTACCCAGGCCCATGTGGTAGGAAGCGGAAAGCAGGGACCCCACATACTTCATTTCTGCTGTGCCAGCTCTGTCATTAAACATTACCGCGCCAACCCCTATCCAATCCTGTTTGCGGAGGCCCCGCATAAGGGGTACGTCGAGGTAAAAGGAGGGAGTGGTAAACTGGTTCTGCAAAAAACTGGCCCACTGATCCCGGTAAATACCTCCAATGCGGGCAGTACCTTCAAAGGCTCCGGTGAATGCCGGGTTCAGGGTCAGTGGCGACATGTTGAACATGCTGAAATGCAAATCCTGACTGAAAGCAGGTGCTGTGGTCCCTAAAAGTGCAACGAAAAGGTAAAAACGAATTTTCATAGGTTTTGGAGGATTGATGGTGGTTTGTTAGGCTGTGTTGCAACGGTTTTTTTGAATATTGGCCCCGACTGGTCTGTACCTGCTGAAGCCGAATTTTTTCTGGCCTGCAATCTCAGGATATCTGGACCTCTGCATTTTTCAACGCCGGCACAAAAAACATATTTTGCGAAAATCCGGTATTCCTGCCTGAAAGATAGTCCTTTTTCCGAAAGGCATGGAGGGAAGCGGATGTCCGGTTCAAAAATAGTGTTTTTTCATTAGAGTTGTTGCGATGGACTCCGGAAAGAAAAGCCAGCTTGCTACATCGGGTGCTTTTGGGTACTGTGGGCCTTTGCGGCAAGGGCTACTGCATCTGCAGAAATTTCCTGCATACACCGAAAATGACCTTTGGGACAGTGTTCAAAGCCGATTTTGGAGCAAGGCCTACAGGCAAGCCCCTGTACCTGGATGCACTGCTGAAAAACAGCGTTGTCCACCGGGTAATAAGGCGACATGCCGAATTCGGGTACCGTATTGCCCCAAATAGAAATAATCTCCTTCTGGAACGCGGCGGCAATATGCATAAGCCCGGTGTCGTGCGCAATGACCCTGAAAGCCTGACGGACGAGCGAAGCGGACTGATGCAGGGAGAGGGTACCGCAGGCAGAAGCCACGGATTCTGCCCCACATAGTTCGACTATCCGCCCTGCAGCTACCACATCGCCAGGGCCTCCCAACAAGATTACCGGAGCATCGAGTCGCCTACAGATTTCAGCAATTTTTTCTGCCGGCAGTCGCTTGGTAGCATGTGCAGCACCAATGGCGAAAGCAAAATAAGCCCCGCGGAGCACTAGTTCTGCGCTTTTACTTTCCAGGGGGAAGAACTTAGAGACTTCCCTGAGGTCCATTTCCTGTCCGGCAGGGATAAAATAATCCAGGCCTCCATGGTCATCCTGTACCCCCAAAGGTTGTGCTGCTTCCAGGTATCGGTGTACAATATGGGGAATAGGACTATCCATTTTTTTGAATCGCACCATCAACCACTTCCGGAGATTTGCCTTGTCAAAAGAATGAAAGGGCGTTCCTGGCATAGAAACACGTAGTTGCCATGACCTTAGGTTGTTGTGCAGGTCAACCACGGCATCATAGCGCTCGCGCCGCAGCTCTTCCGCTACTTCCCCAATCCTGCTGCGAATAGTAAATACTTTGGCGACATAAGGATTTGTCTCTAATATGCCTTTGAACGTTTCTTTAGTGAGAAAGTGTACCTCTGCCCCGGTCTGTTGCCGGATGCATCGAATCACAGGGGAAGTGAGGACGATATCCCCGATGGAGGAAAAACGGACTATCAATATTTTCACAGCCTATAAATGGGATTGCATGAATTCAAAAACCAGGAGCATACTCGGGCCCATATAATCTCTGGATGGGTCAAGCCGCTTTTGGTGGGCTTCCAGGAGCACAGGATCCTTCTGCATGAACTGAAAGATCGTCCTGCTTACCTTGACAAAGCGTTCCAGATCATGGGTCAAGGGGATTTCGGTAGCGCCAATGCGTTTTAGTGTCGCCTTGAAGGCATCGAAGTGGTAATAGGTGTATTGCTGGGGCCAGCGTAAGGCAAGATAAAGAAAAACCATCTGGTATCCGTCATCGTGGTAATGGGCAAATACTTTTTCCTGTGGGTTCCGCTCCAGGTGGTCCTGGAGAAGCTCATCACAGTAGTGGACAAACCGGCTGGCCCGCCCTTCGATAGATTTGTCTTCCCGGAAAAGCCCCTCGAATATTTGGCGGGTAAAGTCCTGTTGCTGGCGCATGAATTGGAGCATCATGCGTTTGGGATAATAGTTGTCGCGGTTCCATAAACGCCGGGGCTGGGTACTTTCCAGGCTTCGGTCGAACATGGCCGCAAGGTCGGCGGCCTCCAGGTCCCAGTTTTCCTGGAAAATGCGCTGGGTTTCCCAGAGGAAAGCCCATTCTGGAAAGGCTTTTTTGTGGAGTTGTTCGCGGTACGCCGCAAGGGCATCCTGTAAATCTTTGAGCCGCATATTTTGAGGGCAGTTGGTTAAGAGCGTATTCGGGGATAAAAAGGAGATTGTATATATCCCACAAATAGGTTATGTTCAAATTTTCAATACAGGTTGAATAAAATGCACAAAGCTTATTGTGCGAATTTTAAGTAGTTATGGTGCGGGATCCGGTATTTGTTGGTGGACACTTTCTATGGCTTTGAGTACGTCCGGACCCAGTGCGACCATCATGCTGCCTATGTTTTCTTTTAATTGCTCCATTGAAGTGGCCCCAATGATATTGCTGGCCACAAAGGGCCGGCCATTGACGAAGGCTAGTGCCATCTGGGCAGGGGAGAAACCAAATTCGTCTGCTATGCGCAGGTATTCCTGTGCGGCCTTCTGCGCTGTTGTCCCGCTGTAGCGCAGATACTGCCGAAACTGGTTGAGGCGGGAGCCAGGTTCTGCTCCTCCCCGCAAATATTTTCCGGAAAGGACGCCGAATCCCAGGGGCGAATATGCCAGCAGACCAACGTTTTCGCGCAGGGAAATCTCCGCCAGCCCAATTTCAAACATGCGGTTGAGGAGGCTGTAAGGGTTCTGGATGCTGACCGGGCGCGGCAGTCCCAGTGTTTCTGACAGGTGTAATACCCGCATCAACCCCCAGGGCGCTTCGTTGGAAAGGCCTATGTAGCGGATTTTTCCGGCCTGGATAAGGTCCTGTAGAACAGCGAGGACTTCGGCGAAATTATCCTGCCAGGGGTCGGAAGAATCGTACTCAAACCCCCTTTTTCCGAACATGTTCATCTGTCTTTCGGGCCAATGGAGCTGGTACAGATCAATATAATCGGTCTGAAGCCTTCGGAGACTACCGTCCAGTGCTTCCAGGATCTGCTGCCTGGAAAAATCGAGTGGGTTGCGAATGTGCAGCATGGCTGGGGAAGGGCCGGTAATCTTGGAAGCCAGGATGATTTTATCCCGCAAGCCGCGTTGTTTCATCCAGGTGCCGATAATTACTTCTGTACTTCCCTGGGTCTCTTTTCGGGAGGGGATGGGGTACATCTCGGCTGTATCGAAAAAATTGACCCCTTCGCCAAAGGCAAAATCCATCTGCTCGTGGCCTTCTGCTTCGGTATTCTGCTGCCCGAAGGTCATGGTGCCCAGGCATATCTTGCTCACAGAAAGGCTGCTGGTACCTAGTTTGACGTATTCCATTTCTTGGATATTAAACTTTTGGCCGGTAAAAATACACTTTAAAACAAGGTACTTCTAAAAGTGTATTGTTTCTGTGGCCAATTTATTTTTTCTTTACCTGAAAAATGACCGGAAAACTCACCTGTCCAAATTGTAGCACACCTATCCCTCCCGACCGGATCAACGTCCAGGAGATGGCTGCTGCCTGTCCTGCCTGCGCCCATGTGTTCCGCTTCGCTTCCATGTTGCCGGAAACACTGCCCCAGGTGCCCAAACCTGCATTGCCCCTTGTTTTGCCAAATGGCTTTGAGGTGTACAGGGAATTATCCACCCTTCAGCTTTCTGTTGCCTGGCGTGCCGTGCGCAGCAAATGGTTTATGACCCTCTTTGCTGTACTGTGGGACTTATTCCTGATTCCTTTTATTATAACGGCGCTTTCGGGAAATACGGAAGTGGCCATCTTCATTAGCCTGCATTTTGCCGTTGCGGTAGGTATTACTATTTATGTGCTCGCACTCTGGATTAACTCGACGAAAATCCGCGTGGATGGTAGCGGAATTGATGTCCGGCATACGCCTATACCTGTGCCCTTTACGCCCAGGCACTTTATCCCTGCCCAGGATATCGAACAGTTTTATGTAGAAGAGTATGTACCCAGTCGCACCAACGGACGCCCGGATTTTACCTTTGCGCTTCGTGTCAAAACGAAAAATGGAAAAGATGTACGGCTTGTTCCCGGATTTACCGATGCATCAGGGGCACTCTACCTGGAACAGGAAATCGAAAAATTCCTGAAAATAGAAGATCGGACCGTCTGAAAAAAGGATGGCACCGGACGAAAGTGCGACGCTTTTCATCGTAAAAAATCCCCCTTTTTGCTGCTTTTTATGTATATTTGAATGGATTTGATTTTATGCAGAAGTTGTGTGAAAAGTCCCC
>CAZGOT010000163.1:3917-6749 GCA_964527495.1 uncultured Haliscomenobacter sp. | reverse complement strand
GGGTAAATACCGATTTCCTGGTTGCCCAACTGGCCCCAGCTACCCCTGAATTTCAAGCTGGAAATCGCCCGGATATTTTTGAAAAAAGGTTCGTTGGAAACATTCCAGGCAAAAGAAACAGAGGGGAATGTGCCCCATCGGTTACCCGACCCAAAGCGGCTGGAGCCATCACGGCGTATGGCAGCACTAAAAACATACCGGTTTTTGAAAGAATACCCCAGTTGCCCAAACCACGAAAGCAATGCCCATTCGGTAGCAATCCCCGAAGCGCTAACGTTTTTTATGTCCTGCGGTATGCTGGCATCAACATAGCGGAAGAGCGGGTCGGTGCGCCGGAAGTTATTCACGGCGGCCCCAAGGTAATCTGTGTGGTTGTCTATGGCCTCCATACCGGCAAGCAAAGAAATGCGGTGCCCGCCAATGGTATGCCGGAAATCCAGGGTATTGTTCCAAACCAGCGTTTGGTCGAATACCCTGCCTTCGGTCAGGGAAGTAGGATCATAAATCGCAACGGATAATTTTTCCTTGAAGCGCTTTTCCAGGTCGAAACGGAAATCGCCTCCAAGGGTGGACCGAAACTTTAATTTATCTTGCCAAAGCGAAATCTGTGCAAAAGCATTCCCAAAGATGCGGTATCGCCTCTGGTTCCAGTCCGTATTCCGCACAAAAACTACCGGATTGGCATTCCCATCGCCAAAAAGGATAGGATCGCCTAATTCAGAACTTACGTTCACAAAACTGCCATCGGGATGGCGCACGGGAAATACTGGTGCGGCAATTAGTGCATAGCGAATACCACTGAGCTCATTCCCAGGGCCGAAACCATCGCCCGAACCATTAATAACATCGCGGTCGGTATGGGCAAAGGAAAAGTTTATCCCGGTTTTAAACCAGCGTTTCCCGATATCGCCATTCATGCGCAACTGGTACCTGTCGAACCCCTGGCCCATAAAAATGCCGTCCTGGGTAAAGTATTCGCCGGAGATATAAAAACTGCCCTGCTCATTGCCTGCGGAGGCCGAAAGGGCATAGCGTTGAATCCCTGCCGGAGAAAAAACTTCATCCAGCCAGTTGACGTCGGGCAGGGTATCCAGGATAGATGGATTATAGGTGGGAATCTGGTTGAAAGAGGTTCTATTGACGTTCGCATTGGCAATTCCTTCGTTGCGCAGGAGCAGATATTCTTCAGCATTAAGTAGCTCCGGCAAATTCACCGGCTCCTGAATCCCACTGAATGCTTCAAAATTAAAGGACTGGACCCCCGCTTTTCCACGTTTCGTCGTGATCAGCACAACCCCATTTGCGGCCCGTGCACCATATACCGCTGCTGCCGCTGCATCTTTTAACACTTCGATGGACTCGATATCCGAAAGGGAAAACATATTGAGGCCGCCTGTAGTAGGGATTCCATCAATGACGAATAGCGGGTTGTTGTTGCCCAGCGTTCCAACTCCACGGATGCGCACAGCGATGTCGTCGCCTGGCGAACCGGTAACCTGCGTCACCATAACCCCCGGAGCCTGTCCTTGTAATGCCTGGTCCAGGCCGCTGACTACCAATTTGCCAATGTCCTTGCCCTTGACAGTAGCAATAGCAGAAGAAATATCGCTGCGAATCTCACTCCGGTATCCGGTGACGATAATCTCTTCAATAAGATTTGATTCAGGGGCCAGCTTGATCTCGATTTCTTTCCTCCCCTGCACAGGAACGGTCAACCTTTCGAAACCCACATAGCTGATTTCCAATACCGCTGTGCCAGAGGTGACTTGCAGGCTGAATTTCCCATCCAGATCTGTAGTAGTTCCGTTAGCAGTACCTTGCTCCACCACCGTAGCCCCTATCAGCGGGCTGCTATCCTCATTGGACAAGACGACGCCCTTTACTGTAAAGTTTTGAGCTTTAGCATTTTGGGGGAAATACAATACAAAAAAAGCGAGAGTGTATATAAAACGCATGGGCACTTCGGTTTTATTCTGGTAGCAAATTTGGGAATTAGGGCAATATCATTATGGTATCATTAAGCAAAAGAATAGTATTTTTGTGAATGGTTGATTTCGTATATTTCAGGTAAAGGCGTTGACACCCATACAGGATGTGCCGTTTGCTTTCTTTCGACAAATAAAATTTCTTTTATGCATATTTTTCGGGAGTTGACCCCGCTCAAGCAGCAGGATGTTTTTGTTGTGCTGGACTCCGTAAAAAACGGATTTGATTATCCTATCCACAACCATTCGGAGTATGAGCTAAACCTGGTGATGGGCATGTCGGGTCGTCGGATTGCCGGGGATTCGACTGAACGCTACACCGACTATGACCTGGTTTTGCTGGGCCCGTATCTATACCACAAATGGGATGGAGATAGGCACTTACAGGAAAGCGGGCAGAGCTACAGGGTGATTACCATCCAATTTGCGATGGACTTGATGAGCGGGCAGATGTTTCAAAAGGAACGGTTTTTCAAAATCCGTCAATTGCTTCAGGAGAGCAGCAGGGGGATTAAATTCCACGGCAAGACTTTTGAAGGAGCTATGCGGCTAATGGTTAGCCTTACAGAGGATAAAGGCTTTGCCAACATTATCGAATTTTTTCAATTGCTGGATGTATTGTCCAATTCCAGTGAGAAGACGCTATTGGCCAGTGGGGCTTTTGCCCCGCAGGCTGCCAGGTCGGAGAGCAACCGGATTCAGGTGGCTTATGCCTATATTTTGAAATACCTGACCAACCCGGACCTCAAAATTGGGGATGTCGCAGCTCAGGTGCACATGAGCGAGTCTGCGTTCAGTCATTTTTTCAAAAAATATGCCTTTCGCAGCTTCACCCAGTTTTTGGTGG
>CAZGOT010000163.1:0-3907 GCA_964527495.1 uncultured Haliscomenobacter sp. | reverse complement strand
CACCGATGATACGATTGCCCAGATAAGTGTAAAGTCTGGTTTCAACAACCTCGCCAATTTCAACCGGCTTTTCAAAAAATACCGTTCCTGTACGCCCGTAGAATATCGAAAACGCTATTTGGAGAAAAACGCGTTCGATTGGGCCTCCCAAGTGACGCCCTGGCAGTTTCTCCCTTCCAAGGCGGATACGCGGAACCTCCTGCACCCGGCCTCCTACTCTACCCGGCTGCTGCATTTCTGAGTGCCGACCTGCACTATTCCTGTTTCTTACGCAATTCGTAAATGTCCGTACGCCGGTCTTTTAAGTTGCGTACACTGCCATACGCATGCAGTTCCCGCAGCAGGTCGAGGTCCACATCGGCAACGAGAATCATCTCCGTATTCGGCGTAGCTTCTGCTTTAATACCTCTGGAGGGAAAGGAGAAATCACAGGGGGTGAAAACGACAGACTGGGCATACTGGATATCCATATTATGGACTTTGGGCAGGTTGCCTACGCTACCTGCGATAGCGACATAGCATTCGTTTTCAATTGCCCTCGCCCTGGCGCAATAGCGTACGCGCGAGTACCCGTTTTGGGTGTCCGTGAGAAAAGGGACGAAGAGGATTTTCATGCCCTGTTCGGCCTGCAGTCGGGGCAGTTCGGGAAATTCCACATCGTAGCAGATGAGGATGCCGATTGGTCCGCAGTCGGTTTCATAAACGCCGATTTTTTCGCCTCCGACCATACCCCAGAATTTGGCTTCATCGGGGGTGACGTGCAATTTTTCATAGCTTTCCCAGGAGCCGTTGCGGCGGCACAGGTATCCGATATTGAGCAACCTTTCCCCATCGAGGTAGGGCATGGATCCGGTGATGATATTGACATTGTAACCGATAGCGAGTTGTACGAACCGTTCCCGGATTTCCGTGGTATATTCTGCGAGCTTACGGATCGCTTCCGACTCTTCCAGGTGGTTGTACTGCGCCATGAGGGGCGCGTTAAAAAACTCGGGAAAGAGGGCAAAATCAGCATTATAGGCAGCGACGGCATCAATGAAGTACTCCACTTGTTCGAAGAGCTCGTCGAGCCCCTGATAGGGTCGCATCTGCCATTGGATCAATCCAAGCCGCACGATAGATTTAAAAGTGGAAAGTTTCCCCTGGGGCTGTTTGTAAAAGATATTGTCCCATTCCATCAAAACGGCCACCGCTTTGGATTCCTGGTCGCGGGGCATATAGCCCTCCAAAATTTTCTTACCGTGGAAATCGTTGGCGAGCTGGAAAGTCAGGACTGGGTCATAAATTTCCTTGTATTTGACTTTTTGGATATACTCCCAGGGCTGAAGGTTTTCGGCGTGGAGGTGGTAGTTGGGAATACGGCCACCGTAAATGATAGCCCGGAGGTTGAGGCGTTCACAGAGCTCTTTGCGGGCATCGTACAGCCTTCTGCCAAGGCGCATTTCGCGAAATTCCGGCCGCACAAAAATATCTATCCCATAAAGCACATCGCCTTTGGGGTTGTGGGTAGTGAAGGTGTAGTTGCCGGTTATTTGGGCAAAAGAATGTGCATCGCCAAAAAGATCGTATTTGACGATGATGGCTAATGCACACCCTGCGACCTTGCCGTCCACCACCACGACAAACTGGCCCTCGGGAAAAACCTTGAGGAGGGTTTCGATATGCCGTTCCCGCCAGTGTACGCCAGGCCAGTTGGGATATGCTTCGATCATAGAAGATTTGAGGTCCTCGTAATCATCCGGGCTAAGTTCGCGCAGTTCAACTGTTTCCATGCATACTTGTATTCAAGCGGATTAAAATAAGATTAGTCAGCTGCTGCGGGGAGTTTCCTGCTCAGCCGGAACTACAAAAGTAAACTTTTAGGGCAAGGGGAGGAATAAAAACTGCGTTTTGAAAGCTATTTCAGGAGGGCTTGGAGCAGCCAGGAGGCGATAGCTTCGCGGTTGCTTTCCAGCAGGATGCGCTTTTGGTCAAAACTGTTGCGGATATTGCCCATTTCGATATAAACAGTAGGAGGTTTCAAGGTACGGAGGGAATAAAGGTCCCTTGCCGATACGGTCCCATGGTAGTTGCCATTGGCACGGTTGAATTTATATTTTTCACGGAACGTGCTGTGCATTTTTTCTGCCATTTCCTTAGATGCTGAACTTGTAGCCTGGTAGTAAAAAAACAGGTCAACCTGTTCTCTATGGTTACGGGAATCCACATGTATTTCAATGGCGGATTGCTTGGTGAACCCCTGTCGGAGATTTTGATAAAAAAGCCCATTGACGAGGTCGGTGCGTTCCTGAAGGCGAGGCAACTGGTTAAGGTCTATAGCCTGATCGCCCCAGTTAATTTCATCCTGGTCACAAGGGAGCAGGCTGCCCTGGCGGATACCATCATTGGGGTCGCGTACGATCATATAGGCGATGGCTCCGTATTCGAGGAGTTTCCTGCAAAGGCGCAGGGTCACATCATAGGCATATTCGTCCTCACACAGGGAGATCCCTTGTTGGGTAGCTATTGCCCCGGGGTCGGGGCCACCATGTCCACTCACCAGGTAGAAGATATGCCCGGCCAGTGCATTGCTTTTCAGGGGGGTATATTGCAGTGCCTCCCCAAAAATAGGAAACACCCGGTTTCCCGGGATAGTCGGTTTATTCCCCAGATTGAGCTGGCTTTCCGGGTTTTCAGCAGGTGTAAGATCTACACCGGAGAGGTCGGGGGGGCCGCAGTATAGCAGGTGGTGGGGTACCCAGAGCAACATATCTTCCTGAAAGGGCTTTTTCCGAAGTCCGGCCTGGAGCATTGCTTCGTTATAGCGTTGAATGCGCAGTGCCTGGCCATAATCGCTGATACCGACTGAGCTGCGGATAGTTTTTCCGTCAAAAGGATGCGTTTCGATAGGCAGGAGATATTGCCTGTCCTTCACCAATTGCGCATTTTTGGACAGATTGTTGATCTGGTAAAACTCCTCATAATTGCAGGAGTGGCCAGCAAGTTGATAGCGGCGCAAAAGGGAATGTATGCCATCGCCGGCAAGGGCGGTGACCTTCAGGAGATCGGCAGGTGGGGCGGTTGCAAACAGACACGCCGGGGTTATGCCGCAAAAGAGGATTAATATTTTGCGTATCATGCCCCTAAAGATAAACATTTGTATTTTTACCGCCATGAATTTAGCGAAAGAAATTTTGCATCTGCTGCGAAAAGAATTGATGCTGGAGTTGCGCATGGGCTATGCCTTAGGAGGCATATTGCTATACGTTTTGTCCACGGTATTTATTGTTTTTTCTTCGTTCGTACAGCTTCCGTCCCCTACCTGGAATATCCTGTTCTGGATCGTCCTTTTATTTGCTGCTGTAAATGCGATCACCAAAAGCTTTGTACAGGAAAGTGGTGGCCGGGCCCTGTATTATTACACCTTAGTAAACCCTATTGCAGCCCTGCTGGCCAAAATTTTATACAACACCCTTTTCTTATTCCTCCTAAGCGGATTAATCTGGGGGTTCATGTCTTTTGTCGCAGGCAACCCCGTACGGGATGCAGGCCTGTTCCTTCTGGCGATGTTCCTGGGCAGCAGCGGCCTCGCGATTGCCTTCACCTTCCTCTCTGCCATCTCGGGCAAGGCGGGCAACAACGCTACGTTATTGTCCATCCTGAGCTTTCCCCTCGTAATACCTATGGTGATGACCCTGGTAAAGATATCCGCTATTTCGTTGCGCCTGCTCAATGATACCAGTTGGGCAAAAGATGTCCTCACCCTTGGAGCAATTGACCTCCTGCTCCTCGGTATGGGGCTTATCCTTTTCCCGTTCCTTTGGAAAGATTAAAGGTTGTTGGGATTTTATTCCGCCGCCTGCGGCGGCGGAATAAAATTTTGAATGAACGACATTTTGCCTCATTTTGCAAAGCAAAATGAGGCAAA
>CAZGOT010000162.1:0-6764 GCA_964527495.1 uncultured Haliscomenobacter sp. | reverse complement strand
GACAGTGGGCTGATCTGCTCGGCAAAAATGCTGAGAGAACTTACAAAGGGGCTTTCGGCACTTTCGAGTTTGATGAGCAGCGCCTTGTCAGAAAGCGTAAAACCCTCCTTTACCTCAGCAAAAGGCTCGTATGCATCCGTCAGCCCGCAGACATAATCGCCCAGGGGAGTCCGCTTGACCGCGATAAGGCCGTCCCAGGGGGAGAATTTTGTAAATCCAAAGTCTTTGCTGTCCAATTTGTCATAAACAAGTTCACAAAGCCCCAACGCTGCAAATAAAAAAAAGGAACCACGGATCAAGGGCAGCTGAATGGCCTTTTTGTAATCCTTAAAGTTGATCCCGGGCGAATAGGAAAAATTCCCAGCCCCATCAATACCCAACTTCTGGGCTGCCAGCCCCCGGTTTATCGCCGCCGCTTCGATGAGATTATACTTACAATAGCCGAGCAGGTTATCCACAGAAACGAAACTATTTGCGGGAAGTGCTTTGAGCAAATGGAATAACTTCCCTTCGAAAGGGGAAAAATCGTCGTTATCAATATTGCCCAGCCCTTTGATATCGGGCAATAAGGCTGGCGGCGAAGCAAAACCAACACTATATACAGTACTAAAAAATTCGCGCAGGGCATTATGCAGCTCCGGGTATTTGCTCTCTATCACCACCAGATACGGGATTACCGTTGAAAGGATATTGGTCCGTAACACCTTATGACGTTTGATATCGGCATCCGGAAAGAATTCCCCAATCTGAACCATCTTCTGCACCTTAGCCAGCCCATTGGCCATGGGCCGTAATTTTGCAGAATAATTGATTTCGCCTTGCTCAAAGTAAATCTTGAGCCGGGTATAGTCTGAAAAAAACCTACTTTCGGCATCGGAATAAACCATGGCCTTGTCTGGAAGTGCTTTTATGGGGGTCAACTTAGCCCAATCCGGGACTTCGTAAAAACGCACAATAAATTCCCGAAGGGCTTGGGGCAGAAAAAAATGTTCGGCGCGTCCGAGGTAAGACCAAATTTCTGATTTGCGTGGAAAAAGCTGGAATTGCGGATGGACATCAGGTTCCCTATAATTGCGATAAGTATTTGATTTAGGATATTCTACTGATAAATGGTATTCCAAATCCGCTTGATCAAATCCAATCTTTTCATTAAAAACCAATGCATCCCAAAGAACCAGAGCTTCTTTATCCAGCGCCTGACGAAAATACCGATAAGGCTGAATATCAACAAAAAGTAAAGCAACAGCATCGGCCATCTCCCGCTTATTTTTGGACGAAAGTTCACTTAGGTCCTTCGGAATAAATTCTCCCAGCCCCAACTTGCGCAAGGTGTTATCGCATTGTGGAAGAATAGATTTTACCAGTGGCAGATAATATTTTTGCAGGAACTCTTTCGTCATGTGCCTTTCCAGTGCCAGGCAAATAATCGTATGTTTCTTTCTTACCTCTCTCATTTTGCCAATAACATTTTGATATCGTCTTCAGAAAGGGATTTTAGGGAAGCGCCATCGGCGGAGATGATGTTGTCGAAGAGCTCTTTTTTCAACTCCTGTAATTGCAGTATTTTTTCTTCGATACTACCTTCGGCAATCAGCTTGTACGCATGCACCTTGTTGGATTGACCGATCCGGTGTGCGCGGTCTATGGCCTGATTTTCTGCTGCTGCATTCCACCAGGGGTCATATAAAAAGATCGTATCGGCAGCGGTGAGGTGGAGGCCCGAGCCCCCGGTTTTGAGGGTAAGCAGGAATACCCGGCAATCGGAATCGTTCTGGAAGCGGTCCACGAGCGTCTGCCGGTCGCGGGTGGCGCCAGTCATTGTCACATAACCCACTCCCGCTTCCTCCAGGCGGGCACTGATACTTTCGATAGCTGCAAGGAAATTGACAAAAACCAGCGCTTTATGGCCATTGGCGAGCGCATCGAGGAGCTGTTCTACCAGTAATTCACATTTTGCACTTTCGATACGCCCCTCACTGACCGCCTCGGGGATAGTCGCAATTTGCCTCAACTCGTTCAACGCCTGAAAAACATAAAACTGAGACCCCGCAATCCCCTTTTCCTGGATTTGCCGGGGTATTTCGGCAGCATAGTACTGCCTGCGCTGTTCGTACAAGCGCTTTTGATCTTCCCCCATTGGCACGAAGATAGTCTGCTCTACTTTATCGGGTAGTTCCTGCAAGACTTCCCGTTTGAGGCGGCGCAACACAAAGGGGTAAATCTTGCGACGCAGGTGGCGGATAGCGTCTTTATCGTTGTTTTTCTGTATAGGATGGAGAAAATCATCCATAAACTGCGACAAGCTGCCGAAAAGTGCCGGGTTGAGAAAATGAAAAAGGGAATAAAGCTCGCCCAGATTATTTTCAATAGGGGTACCGCTGAGCGCAAGACGATGTTCGCTGCGCAACAACATCACCGCTTTGGTTGTCTGCGCATTGAAGTTTTTAATATTTTGGGACTCGTCAAGGATAACATAAAAAAAGGATTCTTCCTTCAAATCCTCGATGGCATTGCGCATGGTGGCATAGGTCGTGAAGACCAGGTGTACGCTACGCATCTGTGCAATTTCGCGGTTGTTGCCATAAAACGTATAGGTAGTAAGCTGGGGCGCAAAACGCCGGACCTCTCGCTCCCAATTAAATAGCAGGCTTTTGGGCATGACGATAAGGCTGGGCTTGGTTTGTTTGGGATAAATCAACGCCAGCAAGGCAAGGGTCTGCAAGGTTTTTCCGAGTCCCATATCATCCGCCAGGCATCCGCCGACCTGGTTCTCGTATAAATACTTCAACCATTTATACCCCTGTACCTGATAGGGGCGCAGTTGGGCATGCACCACAGGCAGCCTGGCCTTGGCTTTATCGAGTTGGTTAAACCCTTCAAAAAGGGCCCGGGATTTTTGAAATGTCTTTTCCTGAGCAACTTCTCCGATAACATCATCGAGGAATGGATAATCAAAAAAGGATACACGGGCCGATTGCCCTTTTTTCTTAAACAAACGCTCCAGGCGCTTTACATAGCCCTCGTTGAGCAGGGCATGTGAGCCATCGCTCAACAGCACATACCGGTTTTTATGGTATTGCTGGATAGCATCAAACAGGTTTATTTTTTCCCCTTCGAAATCCAATTCCGCACTACCCTCAAAAAAGTCTATTTTATGGCTCAGCGATACTTCAAGCCTGGGTTGGACCGCACGGATTTTGTAGCTGCGCAGTTTTTCGGCACCCAGCACGGTGAATTGGGTCAATAGCTTAGGAAGCTCCTGGTAGATAAAGGGGGCAGCAATGGATTCCGGCACTACGATGAGGCTGCCCTCTACAATCGGCGTATCTCCTTTGCCCTTTTTTCCGCTGAATTTATTCAATAGCCCCAGAACATGCCCACTAAGCAACTCAATCGGCTCCTGGTCTATATAGCGCACAGAGATGCGTTTTTCCAGTTCGTTGATATCGGCATACCGGTAAAGATTGAACTGTTCCAGGGCATCAACGGCAAGATCGGGCAATTGCTGTACTACGCGCAGGTAAAGCGCGTTTGCTTCGTCAATTTTTTCGAATATCAGACATGGCCTCGCCTGGATATTTTCTTCAGGAAAATCAATTTCCCTATATTCTTCGAATTGCAGTCTGACATGCCCAAGGCTGGAAAAAAGCAGAGAAAGAAAAAGGGTAAGGTCCCTGCGGTCAAATTGCATATTGAAATAGGACAATGCGCTGGTTTCCACATTGGAAGGTGGAATTTCTACCAACACATTATCGGCTAAGGCAAATTGTTCAGTGACCAGCTCGAAGGTTTCTGTTGACAGGTTCGAGCTTTGGAGCAGCATTTTAGCCTGGAGAAGATTATCGCCAGGGCCAGGATGAATATGTGCAATTATCTGGCCTGCGTGTGGGGAAAAAACGATGCTTTTGCCGTCCTCATCCTGGAGGTTGTCACAAGGCCGGAGTGCTTCCATCAAAAAGGGGTATTCGCCCAAATATATATTACCCTGTGATTTTTCCCACTCAATGATAAAATCCTGCTTATTGCGGATTTGCTCCAGTGCATGCAGCACATTGCGGACAGGACCACTGTAATGCAGGTAACTGGTCTCGATTTCCTTTCCCTTTTTATCGCATACCTTCAGGTAAGCACCAAAGTCGTCAAAACAAATACGAAAAACTAACTCCTTAAAAAATCGGGTATCCCGGACTAAAGGTTGTACCCGCCGAAAAGGGATAAAGGAGTTGGAAAAAGGTTGTTCTGCCATAGTATCATAAAAGTAAATAGGACTGTCAAATAAAACAAAATTCCAGGATTTCTATATGGAAAATCTAAAATAAAGTTGAAAGGCACCCTGTTTATCCAGGAAAAAGTAAATGCATTTCTTTATTTTGTAATATTTGTCCTCTAGACTTTAAAGGACACAAATCATATAAATATAAAACATAATACGTTTCTTTGGCAATTTGGAAAAGAAAATAAAAGTCTGAGCTGAATCCGCCTGCCCGCAAACCAAAGCTTCCCTGAATTCTCCCTCCGGGTGACAAATATCCCCACCCTAAAGTGCCTTCTGTCAGTTCAACTCCCAATAATCGCGGCTACCTTACCTGCGAAAACAGGGATACTATGATGCTGGAAAACGTTTTGGTAAAAAGTATTGCCGGAAGTTTTGCCCGTTGCCCCGAACAACTCAACGGCCTGAACGAATCCGATGCAGAGTTGATCTCCCCCGAAATCCTGCGGGGCGAAGTCCTCGTCCTGAAAGTAGACGGACTTGCAGATGAAATCCAGGCTAAGCTTTACGAAGATCCTTATGTGATCGGGTGGACAGCCGTCAATGCCACGCTAAGCGACCTGGCGGCAGTGGGAGCAGAACCGATTGGCATGCTGCTGCTGCTGCAACTACCTCCTGATTTTTCCGAACCTGCGCGACTGGAGCTCAGCAGGGGTATCCGGGAGGCCTGTACCCAGCACAAGGCCTATCTGCTGGGTGGGGATACCAATCACGGCAAAGTCCTCGACGTTTCGATGATGGCCATAGGCCGGACCCCGAAACCCATGATGCGCATCGAAACTTCCCGTTGCAAATCGAAGCAGAACCCTATTGTGGTAATGGTCTTTTCGCCAACGTGGCCATCCTCAAAAACGTCCATGTTTCCGGTGCTTTCCAGTACGACCAGCACCTTAGCTTTGACGACGGGCTTCTGGGGCTCAATATTTGTAGCAGGATGAGCCGTTGGCAGCTCCTCCGCGTTCTTGTAGACCTTAGCCACGCTACTTTTTCCGGAAAACCCGGGCGTATTGCAGAATACGTCCGCCAGGTGCAGATAGATACGCTGGGGCGATTACTTGCACTGGAACTGGACGGCGAAGTCGTCCTGGCATCCGATATAAACTGTTCTATCCTGCCACGCGCACTATCGGTGGTACAACATGCAATTTAACACTTATTCAAACCTGGCAATATGGTACCCTACCATCCATTCCAATTGAATTTCTGGTATTACTATTTAATCCAGATGCGCCCCTACCTGCTCTTCGTATCCGGCGCTGCCGGGTTGATGGGCATGGCGGTTGGATATGAACGATATCCGGATGTTTCCCCCACGAGGTTATTGCTGGCCTTCCCCCCCTTTTTCCTCGCCTACGGCTTCGGTCAAGCCCTGACGGATTGTTTCCAGACAGATACAGACCGGATTTCAGCACCAGAAAGGCCATTATCCAACTGGAGTGCCACGGTGCAGGCAGGTCATCTGCTGGCTATAGCAGCTATCGGGGTATTCGCACCTTTTTTATCAAAAGCAGGTATTGCCGCCTGGACTGCATGGGTTCTGGCCACCGCTTTTGCCCTTTTCGGGCAATGGCACGCGGCAAAAGTGAAAAATCAGGACCAGGCCGCTTCGCTATTTGCCATAAGCTGCACTGTGCGGACCTTTTTACTTTTGCAATGGGCGGCAATCCTCGTATTTCAGCCCGGTTGGATTTGGGGAGGAATTTTTTTCTATACCCTTTTTGAAGTAGTGCTCTATTTCCGGCATGAGCGCAATCAAGTATAAAACGGAAGATTAAGCTTTACCATCACCTGATTTCCTGTCTGCCAGGAGTTTGCCCGCAAGAAAAATACTTAAAGGGGCAATACCCGAATGTCCGTATCATCCCCTTTGGAGAACGCCAGGACCAGGGTTCGGTGCACTTCCCATTCGGATTCCTTTAACTTGCGCAGGGAGGCCCTCTAATGGACTATATCCCCATCGGCCAGGTATCGCCTCAATACTATTCGAGAACAGTGCCTGGTACCGGGCTTTCTATGGCAAATTCAAAGCGGGTGGTACCGCAGCGTTCCCCAATACCCTTTAGATACGGCTTTTTTTCTGCATAAAAATCCAGTAGGTCCTGCATATCTACAGGGAGAAACTGCGTTTCAAAGATTTCCGAGGCAATTTCTTCGGCGGACCGGTTATCCGCAGGTGTCACTTCGACCTTGACCTTCTCCTGATCATTATCTACCCAGAATTGCGTACCTCCGCCATCCCAGGGGTAGCGGTATTGCTGCGCCATCTGCCCAATGATATCCGGTGTGATTTTTGCAGGCCTGGTCCAGTTGTGGTTCAGGGCAAAAACGACCTGTCCATTTTTTATCTCGGATAAATCATTGTACCAATGATACGTTAGGTAGGAACTATCTCCAGCAACAATCAACGTATGCTCGATATAGGCGAAGCGGTTATAAAAATAAAAGGGCACATCCAGTACTTTTGCCAAAAGCCGCCCGATTATTTCCGAGT
>CAZGOT010000161.1:0-6771 GCA_964527495.1 uncultured Haliscomenobacter sp. | reverse complement strand
TGGTAATCCCAAAGGGTAGTGTGAGCGCCGCAGCAACAATGATGGACTGCCAGCCCCAGAAGTGCAGATTGCTGAGGAAGTCGCTCGCCATCCGGGTTTTGAGCAAGCGTTGTAAGGAATAATATACCCCGGTGAAGATACCGTTCCCGACAAACGCAAAAATCACAGCATTCGTATGCAAAGGCCTTAACCGCCCGTAGCTAACTTCTGCTATCCCGAGGTTTAACTGGGGAAAAATTAATTGCAGGGCAATAATTAACCCGACCAACATGCCCACCAATCCCCACAACATGGTAGCGTATGCAAAATTACGGACGATGGCGTTGTCGTAACTAAATTTCTCAACTTGTGCCATTGGGTAAAATATTTAATCGTTATTTGTCTGTTTATCATCAAATAAAATCCGGACGGAGGGGGTGTAATCGTCATCGTATTGTCCGCTTTTTACCGCCCACAGAAATGCGCCTAAAAACGTCAGTGCCACGATGAGGCTGATGAGGATAAGGATAAAAATAATGGTCATTCCGCTGTAATTTGGCTGCAAGATAGCCAGGGGGGCTTCCGGGGGGAATGATGTTTGTTTCACCTGTACGGTGATTTATGTCACTTTGCCGAAGTCATGGAGTTTTGTAAAAAGAGGGCGGTAGATCAAAAGTATGGGGTTGTCCGAAAAGTCTTTTGGCAGCCCAAGCCGCCAAAGAATATTTTAAAAAACTTTATTCTGCCGCCGAAGGTGGCAGAATCTTTTCAGACAGCATCTTCCTGGCAAGCCAATTACTGCCAATCAGTCCAAATAAAACCGTGGAAACCGAACTCAAGGGCATGAGTATGGCTGCAACCAGTGGGGATAGGGTACCCTGTACGGCAAAACTCAAACCTATAATATTATAGATAAGGGCCAGGCCATATGCACCGAATACCAGTCGTACACTTTTGTCTGCAAAGGATAACAGCTGGGGGAGCAGGGGGTAGCTTTCTGCATGCAGGATCGCATCGGAGGCAGGGGTGAAATTGGAGGCATCGTCTGTAATTACAATTCCGACGTCGCTTTGCTTTAGCGCTCCGGCATCATTGAGACCGTCCCCAAACATGAGGACGCGCAAATGCCGCTGCTGTAATTCTTTTATGAATTGTAGCTTTTCCAAAGGACTTTTGCGAAAGTGCATATTGGAGCTTTCCGCAAAAAAGGGGGATAGCAAGGCTTTTTCCCGCTCGTTGTCTCCGGAAAGCAGGTGGAGCTCGCCCAGCGAGCGGAAAGCCGCCAATACTTCAGGGGTATGAGGGCGCAAGTACTGCTCCACGACGAAAACCCCCATTACCTGGCTTCCGGCCTGGAGCCAAACGCCTTCCTCCTTTGCATCGGGAAGGTCCGGAGGGCTCTCCATCCACTCGCGCGACCCAAGGCGGTAAGTTTTTCCGCCTATTACCGCACAAATGCCTTTTCCCACCGTTTCCTTCCAGTCCTGCAGTTCTGAACCCGGCACAGGCACTACGCCTTCTGCCTCCAGGCGCGTGCGCAGGACCTGGCTCATCGGATGCTGGGACTGTACGGCGAGGGTAAGTACGGCTTGCCGGGTTAATGCATCGAGTGGTTGCCCCAAGAAGGTATATTCCCCCTTTTGCCGGGTTGTGATAGTTCCGGTTTTATCTACTACAATGGCGTCTGCAGCATGGATGGCTTCGATTACCTGGGTGTTTTTGAGATAAAAGCGGTATTTGCCCAAATGCCGGAGCACGTTGCCAAAAATAAACGGAATCGCCAGTGCAACCGCACAGGGGCAGGCTACGATAAGTACAGCAGTAAAAGCATTGACGGCCTTGCCGGTATCGGACGGGAGCCAATAAAAAAATGCTCCGAACCCGATGAGCAGGATGGCTGTTGTGAAATATTTTCCAATGGAATTGGCAATTTGGCTACTCTGTAGTTCCTGCTTTTTGGAAAAAGCCGACTCGTTCCACAACTGCGTAAGATAGCTTTGAGATACTTTCTTTGTCAGGCTCAGTTCGATACCAGGCCCTTGCTGACGGCCACCTGCAAATACCGCTTCCCCTTCCCTGACTTCGACCGGTACGGCCTCCCCGGTGACAAAGCTATAATCAATCTTGCCTGTTCCCCTGAGCAAAACAGCATCGGCAGGGATGAGCTCTCCGTTGCGCACGACGATAATATCCCCGGCTTTTAACCGATCCAGGCTTACGGGCAATTCCCCACCATTTGCTTTTTTGTTCGCTGCTATAGGAAAATAGGAGCGGTAGTCCCGTTCAAAAGAAATATGGTGGTAGGTGCGTTGCTGAAACCATTTTCCCGCAAGGAGAAAAAAAACGAGACCTGCAAGACTGTCCATATACCCCGCGTCGCTACGGGTATAAATTTCATATACGCTACGCAGAA
Source organism: uncultured Haliscomenobacter sp. (assembly GCA_964527495.1). GTDB lineage: Bacteria > Bacteroidota > Bacteroidia > Chitinophagales > Saprospiraceae > JADJPL01. Next base: position 4,379 of record CAZGOT010000161.1, on the reverse strand, counting down.
AATAGACGAGTATACCCAGCGCAAGCGGGAAATCAATCGTCAGCATCCGCTGCTGTACACCCAACCAGGCAGCTTTGAAATAATCGGCAGCGCTGTAGAAAACAACAGGAATAGCCAGCAGTATATTGAGGTATCCAAATAAGCGGAAAAACATCGGGTCGGTTTCTTCTCCCAGGCCAAGGTATTCGGGAAAACTGAGCAGCATGATGTTTCCGAATGCAAACCCTGCAACTCCAAATTTATAGGCAAAACTTCGGTCGGTCACCGGTCGCTTATCCTCGTCCAGACTTCCCAGGTTGATCGCAGGGGCATATCCAATACTAGCAAGCAACTCGACAACTGCACGCAGGTTGGTGCGGGCCTCTGCATAGGTAATGGTGACCTCTTTTTTAAGAAAATGGACTTTCGAAGAAAGGATACCGTCACTGAGCTTGTAGAGGTTTTCCAATAGCCATATACAAGAGGCGCAATGTACCTGCGGCAGGAAAAAAGTAGCCTTGGCCTGCTGGCCATCGCTGAAATCCACTAACTTGCTTTTGACCTCCGGATCGTCCAGATAGGCATAACCTTCGATCTTTTTACCCTTCAGACTAATCCCGGCCTTTTCGTCTATTTCGTAATACTTACAAAGGCCGTTGTTTTTTAAAATATCGTAAACGGTCCTGCAGCCTTCGCAGCAAAAAGCCTTTTCGTCGAAAGCGATGTGTCCGGGCAGGCAGGGCTCCCCGCAATGTGAGCAGTTGGTTTCGGTCACCTTGGTGCCATTAGCCGCTTCAGGGGCAAGAACAAGTGTATTGGCCGTCATGTCCGGTTGCGTTTTGTGGGGTAAATGTACCGGCACCCGCACGGTATGCCAATGATAATTATCAATGGATTTATTTGAATGTTTGCCTATTTCAGATTAATTTGCAACACAACATAAACTACAAAACGAAACACATTGAATACCAGGATTCTATTATTTCTTTTGCTTCTTTCGGTTTCCCTGGCCTCGGCTCAGGAAGGGAAGCAAAAAATTGCTTTTGATTTTGATGGGGACAAAAAAGCCGATGTTTTTCAGATTAAAGACGGTAAGTTATCCTATGCATTGACTTCACAAGGCAATAAAACAATTACCAGTAAGGGGGGAAGCTATGCCGACCAGACCTACCTCGAGCTGAAGGGCAACGTGGTGATTTATCATTGTGTGTTCATGCGGGCTTCCAATACCTTTAAATTTCGGTATGATACCAGGCTTAAAGCCATACGCCTGATTGGGTATGATAATGAACAATTCGGCAATGCCGTTAATGATGGCTCAGGATTCTCCAGTTATAACTTGCTCACCGGGGATTATAAAGCCCAGTGGAACTACTTCGACCAAAAAAAAGGAGAACTTATGGCTGCCCCGCCGGTTACTAAAAAGTATCCTGCTAAAGTGTATCTGCTAAAAGATTTCGGTGATGAGGTAGTGGACGCACTCTATGAGGTGGATGCCAGGCATACTAAATAGCTTCCCGTAGAGGTTCCATCTGATAAGACTATATTTGGGTTGCAGAAACCCACAAAGGAGGTGTTATACAAAGGAAACATTATTTAAACAGGCCTTTTGCGTCATTTAAATAACCTTTATACCTGTCCTTCCTCAAAGAGGACCTGCCAAACCCTTTCTTTGGAATAGCCAGTCTGCAAGCAAAGTACATCTAAAGGAATACCATGTTTATATCCTACGAGGATAGTCTCTCTTTTGGCCATTTCATGTCCTTCCAGCAAGCCTTCCTGTAAGCCATGTTCCAGTCCTTTCTCCAGTCCTTGTTCCAGTCCTTCTCGGCGGCCTTTTTCTATGAGTTGGTCATATAAAGAGATCATAACATCCGGATTTAAATCTGATGGCAAATTTTCTATGAGTTGGGAAAATCCTTCTGGTGCTAGAGAAACTGATTTATTGAAATAAACAGCCCAAATCTGGAAAAAGTTCCCCTTAGAGACGGACTGATGAAGGAGGTATTTTCCCGGGTCAGGGTATCCATGTCAAAGTGCCCGGTGAGCTCCCCGGGCAATAAACGCGACAGGAAAACCTTTGCCCGATCCATATCCTCGATCAGGGCTTTGAAAAAGGCATCGTGCGAAGAAGGTTTAGTTTTACGCATGCCGCAAGGTACGATGCCTTTTGATAGCAAAAAATACCGGTTTTACAAGGATTGTTCCACCGGGTAAAGGGGGCATTTTGAAGGAAAAGATCAGTTTAATTTACTGGAATATAATCATTTGTATGGGCAACAAATAGGATTAAAACAACACGTTGTCTATGATAAGGGTGGAAAGGGAGATCATACCGATATATTCCCCCTGGTCTTCTACTGGTGCAATGCGCAGGTTGGCCCGCATCATCAGACTCGCGACGTAGCGGACGTCCATAGCTGCAGGTACGCTGATGGCGGGCTTGGTCATAATTTCATAAACATTGACTTCCTCCGAGCCCATATCGGGGATAATAACTCCACGAATAAGGTCCTTGATGACGACAATGCCAAAAGCGTCTCCCGGTCGGCGTTTTTTTACGATGAGGGCTTCCACTTTCTCAAGGCGCATAAGTTCGACGGCTTCTCTGGCAGTTGCCATCCCGTCAATGAAAATAATTTTTGGGGACATCACGTCCCGGGCGCTTTGAAATGCCCGCTTCGATGGGTACATGGCATCTTTATTATGTTGATTAAAAAATCAAATGGATTAAAAATACTGGTCCCGGGCTTGTTCCCGGAATTTTTGCATCTGACTTTCCAAACCGATAACGTGTTCAATCGGTACAACGAATGCAATCCCGGTACCCGGTTCGTCAAATTTACCTGCGGTATGAATGGCTTTGAGCAACTCATCCACAATATGCGCCTCCACAAGAAAAACAACGATGTCGGTGTGGTTGACGATGCTCAGGCCAAAAAAAGATTTCGCCTCATGGATACCAGTCCCTCGTGCAGGGATAATCGTAGCCCCGGTAGCGCCGGCTTCTTTCGCCGCATCTACAATCTGATCCGTAACATGGGGTTTGACGAAGGCCATAATGATCTTGAACTTCATGGTGCTTTAGGTTTTGATTTGCGAACGCGCCATTGCACAATCTGGGCATAGCCCAAAACGGAAATAATGGGGAATAAACAAGCCAGGGCGATGAGCCCGAAACCGTCAATCGCCGGATTTCGTCCTGGTACCGAACCGGACAGCCCAAGGCCTAATGCAGCGACAATCGGCACTGTGACCGTAGAGGTTGTGACTCCTCCGGAATCGTAGGCCAGGGCAACAATCTCCCTGGGGGCAAAAAGGGTCTGCAGGATTACCAAACAATACCCAATCAGGATAAACAGATATAAGGGGAAACCACTGACAATGCGAAAAGTGCCCAGGGCAAGGGCAAAGGCGACCCCTATGGCCACGGTAATCCGCAATCCGAGCTGATCTATCGTGCCAGCTGACACTTCCCTCGCTTTAAAAGCTACTGCGATCAGCGCCGGCTCAGCAATGGCTGCAGAAAACCCCGTCATGGCCGCAAATACATATATCCAGTAATACGCACGCCAATCATAATCGTTAAATTGACCATTGTTCACAAAACCAGGGTCGGCCAGCTGTGCTGCCATAATATCGCCAATCGGGAACAATGCCTTTTCCAAGCCCATCAGAAAAAAAACAAGCCCCAGGACTACATATACCATGCCCACCAATACCCGCCTGAGCTGTGGGATCGGCTGCTTCAACACAAAAATCTGAAAAAATACCACCAATACCGTGATGGGCGCCAAGTCCCAGAGGGTACTGACAAATAATTGGAAAAAGTCCCGGATAAATCCTTGCATATGCACTATTTTATCCCAAACACGAAAATACCAAACCCCATTACAAATATCATCGGCAACAGGGAAGCAAAGGCAATTAGCCCAAAGCCATCTAATAAGGCACTCCGCCCTTTAATCACATTGGCCAGCCCCACCCCCAAAGCCATTACCAAAGGGACGGTAATCGTAGAAGTGGTCACCGCCCCGGAATCATAAGCCAGCCCGATAATCTCCTCCCGAGCAAAAAAGGTCATCCCGATCACAGCGGCAGAACCACTTATAATGACATATTGCACCGGCCATCCCTTCAGGATACGTATTACGCCCACTACGATCGAAATCCCTACCGATACAGCAACGGTCAGCCGTACGCCCATGGCGTATGCCGCCCTCGCTTCCGGGTTGTTTTCAATCAAATTACTTTCCGCAAAAGTCTTTGCTGCCTGGTCAGCAATGGCAATCAGCGCAGGCTCCGCTATGGTAGTCGAAAAGCCCAGGGCAAACGCGAAAATGATGAGCCAGCATAAACTACCCTTACGCGCAAGGGCATACGCCAGTTCTTCCCCAATC
>CAZGOT010000160.1:2201-6871 GCA_964527495.1 uncultured Haliscomenobacter sp. | reverse complement strand
CGCAGAACAGAAATCATCCTCGTACCAAGGACGCTGACCAGCGCAAGCATGCAACGGAATTAACTATTAAAATCCCCCTTCCTATGCCAGCTAACACCTTTTTCCCAATGCTGAAAACCCTTAGTATCACACTCGCTTTTACTTCGGTGTTCTCGTCCTGCGATACGATCCCCTTCGCCCAGAAGGCACAGGCACCTGTCAAGATACTCCAATACAAACTGATGTGCGGAAACCTGCCGTGTCCCAAATTCCAGTTTTCTGTTTTTTCCGACGGCACCCTCCAATACCAGGGGGAAGCTTATACCTCCCTCATGGGCCTCTACTCCCGAAAACTCCCTGAACCCGAATGGCAAAACCTGCGCCAGGCGATCGAATCGGCCAATATCTGGGCAAGCCCGGAAAGCTATCCCGCCCCCGACCCCAATTATGCCATTCCCGAAATTTTTGTCTATGAAAAGGAATTCTCTAAGCGGGTCATCGGGCAACAATTCCCACCGGAAATCCAGGCACTGGAGAGCCTTCTCCTGCAATTATCCGACCCAGGACAGCCGGAATGGAAAAGCCAGCAAGAATTTTCCTATGACATCCCCTCCGGAAAATACAACAGTCTATTCAAAATAAGACTCCAACCCAATGTCAACCCAGATTATTGGATTGCCAAATATTATGACGCCGGTATGGACCGCGTAAAATCGCTCCCTGAGGGCAACAACTCCTGGCTTATGCGCTTTGATCCCTCGCGCGTCCAACCCAACCAACTCAAATTGACCTTGGAAAGCGACAGCGACGTAATCAGCGTGGAATATGTAGATAAACCAAAAGTACAAACCAAAACGGGCTTTGCAGAATTTTGAAGGGTGCTTCAGTCGCTAGAACCCTATACTATGGAAAAAAGGGAATTTTCTGCATTTATTCCATGCTTTCCAGGGTTGTCTGTGCTACTTCCCACTCTTCCATTGCCCGCTCCAAGCTGACCTTCATTTCCGAATAGGCCTGTGTGACCTTTCCTGCATCGGGTCGGCTGTAAAAATGGACGTCGGCCATTAAGGCTTCCACTGCCGCTATTTCTGCTTCCAGGCGTTCAATCTTTTTCTCCGCCTGCTGGACAGCACGCTGAAGTTGCTTCCGCTCTTCTCTGCTGACAGGCACGCGCTGCGGCTGTTCCTGCTGGACAGAAGCAGTCTGGGCTTCTACCTGCCGCATATTATCCAGCTGTCTTTTTTCGAGAAAATAATTTACATCGCCCAGGTATTCGTACAATTGCTGGTCTCTGAACTCGATGGTGCGATCGCAAAGCCCTTCCAGGAATTCCCGGTCGTGAGAAACGACAATCAGTGCCCCATCATATTCCATCAGTGCCTGCTTCAGTACGTCTTTGGACAAAATATCGAGGTGGTTGGTAGGTTCGTCGAGAACAAGCAGGTTAAACGGCTTGAGCAGCAGGCAGGCCAGGGCGAGGCGGGCGCGCTCACCACCGGATAATACCGATACCTTTTTTTCCACATCTTCACCGCTGAACATAAACGTACCGAGGATATGCCGCACTTTAGGGCGGACCTCTGCCGGAGCCTCCTGTTCCATAGTCTGCAGGACCGTCAGCCCTGAGCTCAGCACATCTGATTGATTTTGGGCATAGTATCCGATCATCACATTATGGCCAGCCTTAATCTGGCCATCAGTGGCAGGGATTTCACCGACGAGGATTTTGGCAAGAGTCGATTTACCCTGGCCATTTTGCCCTACAAAACCTACCCGCTGACCTCTTTCTACATGGAGGTCCACCTGATTAAGCACTTCCAGGTTCCCATATCGCTTAACAATGCCCTTCCCCTCGATGACAATTTGCCCGGAACGCGGTGCGGGAGGAAATCGAAGGTTCATTACCGCAACATCTTCCTCCTCCACTTCTACCCGATCCATTTTATTGAGTTGTTTTTGCATTGACTGGGCCATTTTGGTCTTGGATGCTTTGGCCATAAAGCGGTTGATGGTACGCTCACGGTCTGCAATAACCCGCTGCTGGTTTTCGAAAGTAGCACGCTGTTTTTCCCGGCGTTCCTGGCGCAGTTCGACAAAAGCCTTGTAGGGGGCTTTGTAATCGGAGAGTTTGCCTAGCTCAACTTCTACGGTACGCGTAGTGACGCTATTGAGGAATTCTTTATCGTGGGAAATGAGGATAAGCACACGGGGATAATCCTTCAGGAAGCTTTCGAGCCAGAGGATAGATTCGATATCGAGGTGGTTGGTAGGTTCGTCGAGGAGCAGATAATCGGGTTGGCGGAGCAACATTTTGGCAAGCTCTACCCGCATTTGCCAGCCACCGCTGAACTCGTCCACCAGACGCCCCAAATCGGACGGTTTGAATCCCAATCCTTTAAGGACGCGCTCCGTTTGCGCCTGAATGTTTAACCCGCCCATGTAGGCAAGACGGTCATTGAGGGTAGAAAACGCATCGAGAAGGTCGTGGTAAGATTCGCTTTCATAATCTGTCCTTTCTGCAATTTCGTGCTGCATCTCTGCGAGCTTGCGTTCAAGGCCCTGAATATCTGCAAAAGCCGTCATCGCTTCGTCGAGGATGGTGCGGCCTTTAGGTATTTCTATCTCCTGATGGAGGAATGCAAGGGTACTACCGGAGGGCCGTGCTATCCTACCCTCATGCGGGCTCAATTCTCCTGCTATTATTTTGAGAAGGGTAGATTTTCCTGCACCATTTCTACCCACCAGACCAATTTTGTCCTGTGACCCAACGACCAGATTTACCCGGTTCAGCAGGATCCGATGGCCAAACTGCACATATACATTTTCAACGGTAATCATGGATTCGCATTAATCAAAAAATGAGGGGGCAAAAATACGCATTTTCACGCTTTTTCGAGAGTAAAACCGAACGTGGAGCCGAAGTTTGGTGTGCTGCGCACGTTGATAGTTTGTTTATGGGCTTCAATTATATGCTTGACGATAGATAAGCCCAGTCCTGAGCCGCCCTGGTCACGGGAACGGCTTTTATCCACGCGGTAAAAACGGTCGAAGACATGGTTGAGGTGTTCACGCGGGATTCCAATGCCATTATCCGCCACTTCGATGAGGATCATGTGGTCCATATCGTAAAAACCTATCTTCGTCCTACCATGTTGTACCCCGTATTTAATAGAATTCTGTATCAGATTGATAAACACCTGCCGGATTTTTTCCCTGTCTGCACGGACTTTGGAATGTACCGAAGCTTTTCCTTTGAATGCCAAGGTAATATTTTTTTCAGCCGCCCGGCTTTCCATTTCTTCCATCACTTCCCTGGCAAGTTCTTGAGCATCAAAAGTTTGGATTTCGAGCAGTAGCTGACCGGATTCCAGGCGGGTAATAGTCTCCAGGTCCAGAATGATGGTTTGAAGCCGGTCCACATTTTTGGAGGCACGTTGCAGAAAAGCAACATTGACCTTGTCATCATGGACCCCCCCCTCGAGCAGGGAATCCAGGTAACCCTGAATATTAAACAACGGCGTTTTAAGCTCGTGAGAAATATCCCCAAGAAAATGCCGACGGTATTCCGCCCAGGATTTGTATTTATCAAGTTCGCTGCGCTGTCGCTCCGCCCAGTCGGCCACTTCGCGCTCTGCCTCTTCGATGACGTTGCGAGTCACATCAATACGGACTTGTTTTTCCTGCGGCCCTAATTTCTCTTGTCGGATGGTTTTATATATAAGCTTGATTTTCCGGTATATATATTGCTGCAGAAAAAAAACTACAAGGCGGAAAACGATAAAAAAGAAAAGAAGCGCCCAAATGATATAGCCACCAAGATGCGCAAACCCGGGGAATTTCTCAAAAAAAAACAAGCTTGCAGAGGCCAACAACAGTACACAAAACCCCACCAGTTGGGCAATCTGTTGTGGCGTTGGGTTTTTCAGCATTCAGAATTCGAATTTATATCCAATCCCCTTAATCGTTTTAATATAGTCTTCGCCAATTTTTTCGCGCAACTTGCGGATATGCACATCAATGGTACGGTTGCCTACAATAACATTTGTTCCCCAAACCTTGTTGTAGATTTCGTCTCTGGAGAAAACTTTTCCTGGCTTCGATGCCAGCAATACCAGAAGTTCATATTCTTTTCGTGCCAGGTCTATCGCTTCCCCCGAAAGGCGTACAGACATTTTTTCCTTGTCAATCAATAGATTACCGAGTTGGATAATGCCCTCATCTACCATTTCCTGCTGACGGCCTGAAGAGCGGCGCAATAGCGCCTTTATGCGGCTGATGAAAACTTTAGGTCGGATAGGTTTGGTAATATAGTCATCACCCCCAAAATCAAATGCGGCAATCTGCGAGTTTTCCTCTTCCATTGCCGTCAGAAAAGTGATGAGGGTGTGTTCAAACTCCTGTTTCTCGCGAAGATAGCGACAAACTTCAACGCCATCCATTTTGGGCATCATAATATCCAATACGATCAGGGCTGGGTGTTCTTTTTCCGCGATCCGGATACCCTCAGCACCATCGGAGGCAGTAAAAACCTGATAACCTTCCTTTAAAAGATTAAACTCGATGAGCTCGAGGATATCTTCCTCATCATCTACAATCAGAATTTTAGGCAACTGATTACTCATGCTAATTTTTTTCTAATCTAAGCGACTGAAACATGCTATTTATTACGTTAATGTTAACAAATACTTAAA
>CAZGOT010000160.1:0-2191 GCA_964527495.1 uncultured Haliscomenobacter sp. | reverse complement strand
TGTCGGGCTCATCGTCAACTACCAGTACTTTAATTGGATCCATGAGTTAGGAAGTAAATTAGACCCTAAAAATAAGGTAATCCTGCAACGCTCCTGGAAACACGAGTTTAAGTTTATGTTAAATATATCGCATAAAGGCCATTATTGCGGGTCTCCCCGTTCCTGCAATCGCTGACCCACTTCCAGGTAAACTTTCTTCATGGCATCGGGATTATTGCGGAGTTCTTCGAGTAACGCATCGAGGCGTTCCCTGCTGATGTTATGGATTGCACAAATCTGCGCAAGGTACACCCCGGTAAGGCTATCTTTCAACGCCCCATGAACAGATTGAAGTGCTGCTTCGGAAAGATGCACATCACACAGAATGGGGACCAGCTTTTCATTGGAAAGGGACAATTTCTGAAAGCGCTGTCTACAAGCCGACGACAGGAGCAGCATTATGGCACCTGTAAGCAGTAAAAGGACACGCCTTTTCATAAAAGTTTGAGCTGTTTGGGAAAAAAGAAATGGATCAGCCTTCCGGTACGGGCACTGAAATCAGCCCAGGAATTCACGGCGGCCTGGACTTCGACAACCCCACAGGTGGGAACGTTTTCTATGTCCATATCGGAAAAAGCGCTCGCCAGCGTGTAGATGGTAGGATTATGTCCAAAAAAAAAGACAACCTCCAGGGAGTCATCGAGTTGCTGGACAACGTGGAGTACTTCATCCGGCATGGACTCGTATATCCGTGGCTCGACATAAATATCTTCTATCCCCATTTCTGCCGCAAAAGCTTCGGCAGTACTAAGGGCGCGCTTTGCAGGACTGGAGACGATCCGATCGGGCTTGATGCCTTTTTCCCTGAGCAATTTTGCCATTACTGGAGCATCATGCCTCCCGCGCTTATTAAGGGGCCTGTCAATGTCCCTCACATCAGGGTTATCCCAGCTCGACTTAGCGTGACGAATAAAAAAAACGGTTTTCATACGCAATTAATCACTTCAAGCGTTTGTGGAAGCGCAAAGGTACATAAAAACCTTGTAGCACTGCGCCAATTTAGCGTAACTTGTGCGCCAAATAGCATAAATATGGAATTCAGAAATAAAATAGTATGGATTACCGGCGCTTCCTCTGGTATCGGGGAGCATTTGGCCTACGGCTTTGCGGCAGAGGGTGCTCGCCTCATTCTTTCCAGCAGAAATGAAAAAGAACTCTCCAGGGTTCGGGAAGGATGCCATAAAGCGACAGAAGTGCACATCGTTCCGATGGACGTCGCCGCCCTCGATACCATCCCGGCTATCGTCGAGAACGTCTTGAAAACAATCGGACCGATTGACATTTTGGTAAATAACGCGGGGATTTCCCAACGCGACCTTGCCCTGCAGACAAGCCTTACCGTGGATCAAAAAATCATGGATGTCAACTATTTCGGCACCCTTGCCATCACGAAGGTTGTCGCTCCAGTTATGCAGGCACGGAAATCTGGCCAGATTGTAGTCATCAGTAGCGTTCTGGGTAAAATGGGTGTCCCTTACCGATCCGCTTATGCTGCTTCCAAACACGCCCTCCAGGGTTTTTTTGACAGCTTAAGGGCCGAATTGTATCGCGATAATATTACCGTTACCGTAATTTGCCCAGGTTACGTATTTACCAACGTCACTGCAAATGCATTGAAAGGAGATGGCACCCCAAACGCAGTCATTGCAGAAAGTACCCGGTCTGGGTTTCCTCCGGATGTTTTCGCCCAAAAAGCCCTCCAGGCTATCCGCAAGCAACGGCGCGAAGTGGTCATAGCAAAGCAAGAGGGCCTCGGCGTATTACTCCAGCGATTTGTGCCGGGGATTTATGCCCGTATTGCAAGGAATATGAAACTGAATTAAGGAAATGACGCTTTCTCTTGAAAATTCTATGCTGCCCCTGGTAGGCGGCAGCATTACTTCTCTTCTGCTTTTTTCATTTCCAGGATACGGTCCATTACCTCTTCTAATTGTTCTGCGCCGATACTTTTAGAAATGATTTCTTTTTTATCGTCCAGAATAAAAATCTGTGGGGTAGTTTTGACGTTATAGATAGTGTAATATTTGGAGATGAGGTAAGGATCTGATGTGTGGATCCAATCGCCCGTTCCGTTTTCATCTACATATTTCCAGCAATCCCCCACTTCTTCCCGGAATTTGACGCATACCGCAAAGATTTTCACCCCTTTGTC
>CAZGOT010000159.1:0-6885 GCA_964527495.1 uncultured Haliscomenobacter sp. | reverse complement strand
ATGGTGTAATCTTTGATGCCAAACAACTCCTGGCAGATGTTCGGAAAATGGTGGCCGACAGTAAGAAAAAAGAGGATTTTGAAATTGTACAACCCGGCAATAAATGAAAAAATTCCTGTATCCAGGTATCAGCCTGGCTGTTGCCATACTACTCGCCACTGGCGCAAGTTTCCTGGCCATCAACAGACAAGAAGTCGGCACCATCAATATTGGCCCCTGGCAGACCAATAACCATACAGGGAGTTCAAAAGCTGGCCTTTACCTACGTGCCTGGGTAGCGCTTAATGCGCCCTGGGCCCTGAATAGCTCGGAAGTGATCTATTTTCTTGCGTTTAAAGATAGCCAGGGATTGGAGCTGGACTGCAACTGCCATTACCGGATCGAAGGCCCGGAGCCACAAGCCCGGTGGTGGAGTATCGCTGCTTACGAAGACCTCCATTTCATCCCAAACCCCATCAACCGGTTTTCGCTCAACGCTAATACAACGGAATTTTCCAATAACTTTACCTTTACCATCAACCTCGCTCCGGATGCAGGACATATTAACTGGTTGCCAGGATGCAAAAATGGGGGCAAGCTCGCACTAGCCTTGCGCTGCTACGGACCAACGCCCGCGTTGAGTTCTGATATTGCCAATGCCCAGCTCCCAACTATAACCAAAATTAGTTGCAGATGAAAAAATTAGCCTTCTGGGCACTCGCTACCCTGCTGCTGGCCGGAGCCCTCCACCTGGGAGTTATGTATGCGCTCCCCCGCATCGTTACCCATCGCCTACTCGACCGCGTGTTCAATTCCGCCGATAACTGGGCAACCGAAAAGGTAAACCGACTTTTTCATGCTGCCCTGCGCAACGCCGGAACAGATAAAATACCGCTCGACAACCCCGATACGATCACCTCTTTTGGATTCTACGATTTATCCAGTGGACCGGTGCGGGTACATTGCGTAATCCCCACCACCGGCAATTACTGGTCCCTTTCTCTATATGGGTGGAACACCGACAACTATTTCGTGATAAACGACAAACAAGTGACCGGAAATACCCTGGATGTTGTCATTGTGCGCAAAGGCCAGGATTATGCCCCCCTGCCTGGCGAAAAAGTCGTCATCGCTCCCGGTAAAAAGGGCATAATCCTGAACCGCATTATCGTACGGGACCGTAGCAATAGCAACGAGATAATCGCCGCTTCGGTTATCCAGAAAATGTCTTCTGTAGAAGCACTAGGCGCTACGAGGTAAATCCAAAACTACAGGGCAGCATTTCGATACCCGGGAGCATCAGAGTGCTGCCTCAACGGGGCATACATGGTTTTTGCCAGGCTTTAGGCAACTTACAGGTAGGTTTTGAGCTTGCCTATGACGACCAGTAGTACCTCGTCACTGACACCAAAATGTGCTGTAGAGCTCTCGCTCTCGAAAAACCGGAAGCCTCATCCAATGGCCAGGGTTAGCAGAAGTCTGCATGCTTCAATTCAGCAGGCAGCCGACGGCTGTAGTGCGCGGGACTGATACAGGTTCATGGGCTATGATAGCCTCGAGAGCATCCCGGAGTTCGAGGCTGGTGACGACCCTACGCCTTTTCCCTATGTGCTCAAACAAATTACTTATCCTTCCCTGATACACTACCTCCATGCGGGAATGGTTATAGACGACCACTTCCGGAGTGACAGTCACGCCAAGCATTTTTGCAAGGGAATACGTCCCTTCAATCCGGCAGGGGAAGCTGAGTCCGTATTTTTTGACGAAAGCTGCCAAAGTTGAATCCTGGGAAATAGGATTTGGGAAACAACCTTGAAAAGCAATACTGTCATTGGAATATTTCCTGTAAAGCCCTTCCAGATCGTCTGTGTAGGCTTGGGTTATCCTGCAATCCTCCAGCAGAAAAAGGTACACTGTAAAGGAGTCCTGGATAATGCCCTGTTCCCGCGCCAGCAGATGGTCGTGGGGGCGGAAAACCCCCAACAGCAGTACCAGGTAACAAAACACGGTTTTCATGCAGGAAGGCGGTGTTTATTTAACAACCGTTTTAATCAACATACCCCTGGAAACCGAGCTGGTCAATTCCATCCCGTTCACGATTGCCAGTTCGTCATAGCGTTTGGGATCCACATTGAAATCCCTGAAGACATCCGCCAAGGTACCTGAAACGGAGACCTCCCGGATTTTGATCCGCTCCGGCATCACGTTAATCTTGGAATAGTCGGTAAGTCCCCGGAAACCCTGCATAGAGTTCTGGAACAACAGGCGGTAATTGCCAAAATCCTGGGCGTAGGACATTCCGTAGAAACGATAGATATTGTTCTGGTATTGAATCACATAAATAAGCAGGCGGATGACGGTATTTTCCTGTGGATTGGATAACTCTGCTGTCATGGCAATAGCATCGAGACCATTTACGGAAAGTTCTTTGCGTTCAATGAGCTTGAGGGAGTCTTCCTCAATAGTAGCGCGGGCCGCCGAAACGAGGTCTTTTTCCTTGGCGAAATTAAAAAGGAGCAGGGCTTTTCCGTCTTCTGGTGCAATTTGTACAGCAGTGGGCATATTCTGGACTTTCCAATTAGACGGGACAGGAAACTGGAACCGCAGATCAGGATGGTAGAAAGTATTGTTTTCCACATAACCCTGGCGCGGATCTTCGCCATAGACGATTCCATCAATCAAGCGCAGGTATTCATCGCGGTTTATGGAGAATTCTTTGCCACTGTTTTTCAGTTGCCATTCGTCTGCCAGCTTACCTACATTGTTATATCGGTCAACCGGATCGGGATGGGTGGAGAGGAAATTAGGCAGGCCACCCTGGTCTCCACTCAGGCGCTTAATAGTCTGAAAAAAATCCGCCATTTTGTGCGCATCATACCCGATTTTAGTCGAATATTCCACTCCAAGGCGGTCAGATTCGGTTTCGTGTTCGCGACTAAATTTTAAGAAAAGTACCCCCATGAGGTCGGCGGCGGTATCGGCAAATTGAGCGAAGTCTTTGGAAATGATTACCCCCAGCAGCAGTCCTACCTGTCCGAGCATTTGGGTAGTTTGCTGACGGGCACCATGGCGGGCAGTAATATGGCCAATTTCATGACCCAGTACTCCTGCGAATTCTGCCTCATTGCTAAAATGGGCCAGAATACCGCGGGTGAAATACACATAGCCCCCAGGTACAGCGAAAGCATTGACCACCGGGGAATCCAGGACACGGAAATGATAGGCGAGCTGCGGTCGGTGGGAGACCTTAGCCATCTGCTCCCCCTTCTCTGTGATGAAGGCCTGCAATTTGGCGTCGTCATACAATCCAAAAGTCTCGATGACCTCAGGGTCATATTGAAAGCCCATGGCAATTTCTGCCTCTTCGCTCATGAACATCAGCTCTTTTTTTCCGGTGACGGGGTTTACCGCACAGGAAAGGGCAACAATGACCAGGACAAGGGCAATCGCCAATCTGTTAAACAAGGGAGTGCATACTTTTTCCATCACAACTAATTTGTGCAAAGATTGCGGTTTTTTTATGAAAACGCTTTTTTGACACTAAGTAGTTCGGAAAAAGGGAAAAAAATCGCAAGGATAGGCAAAGCAAAGCATCCCGGCGATCCTGCATTTACCATTTGCGGGTATTAATAATTGCTTTGGGATAATTTCCTCCGATATGGACGCCGTGCTGTTGTTGTTCCGGAAAAGACAGCAAATCAGGTTGGTGGACTTTATCGGGAGGGAGGGAGGTGAGCTGGGGCAGCCATTGCTTGACGTAAGTGCCGGCGGGATCGTATTTGCGGGCCTGGGTTAGAATGTTGAAATAGCGGTCTTCCCTGGGATCGGAGCCCACGCCAGCCACGTAGTTCCAATTGCCATAATTGCTACAGGGATCATAGTCCACCAGCATAGACTCGAAATATTCTGCCCCCATCTGCCAGTTTACCAGAAGGTCTTTTGCCAGAAAACTGGCTACGTTCTGTCTCCCGCGGTTGGACATAAAGCCTGTGTATTTCAACTCCAGCATATTAGCGTCAATGAAGGGGATTCCGGTTTGTCCGTCAATCCAGCGTTGCAGGCGGGTAAAATCATTTTTCCAGCGGGGATCGGATTGTCCTTTTGGTCCACCCTGGAGAAAAATTTTATTGCCGTGTTTTTTTGCCATAAACCGGAAGAAGTCCCGCCACATCAACTCGAAGAATAGCCAGTAGGTAGAGGCATTACCGCCCCTTTCACTTTCAAAGCGTTTTATTTCCTGATATATGCGTTTGGGCGAAAGACAACCATTGGCGAGCCACGGGCTGAACTTGGAGCTATAGTCGCCGCCCAGGAGTCCATTGCGGCTTTCTTTATAATTTTTGATGAGATTGCTGTCCCAGAGATAGTATTGCAAGCGTTCAAGGCCGGCAGTTTCCCCCCCTGTAAAACGCAGTACCGCGCGAGGGTCATCCTCGAAGCTTTCGTGTCCGAAATCTGACAGGGAGGGGATTTCTCCGGGAGCAAGGTTAACAGCAGGCGGAACGAAGCGCTTCTGAGGGGCAGGTAAAGGATCGCGTACCCGGACAAATTTCTCCAATTCTTTGCGGAATTGGGTAAAAACATCCGGGGTATGTGGCACCGGGAAGGGCAAATCGGCGGTATGGTACAGCATTTTGCCCCTGGAAAAACAAATTTCCTGGCCCTGGGCCCAGATATTGCGCTCCAGGGCATCCTGGACTTCCACCTCTTCCCTGGTCCGTTCCCTGTTGCAGAACACCCAACTACTACCTGTTTCGCGCATCATTGCAGCAATCACATCCTCCGGCTTGCCGACCCGGACATACAGCTCCCCATTGAGGTTGCGCAACGATTTCCGCAGGTCGTGGATACTTTCGATAATAAACCTGGCACGGAAAGGCCCGGTCTTTCGAAATCCAAAGCGGGTATCTCCCAGGAAAACGCGCTCATCGAAAACGAAGACGGGGTATATTTCGGAGGTATGCCGAAGCGCTTCCGTTAGGGCTTCGTTGTCGTGCAACCTCAAATCATTTCTGAACCATACAATTGCTTTGCGCTCCATGACTATTACCTTTCCGTTTTTTTCAAGAAATCCCGGATTCCAACCTCGGGAGTATGTTGTGAGCCAGTGGCACGGTTATGCCCTTTACCAAAGGAAGAAAAGACTTTTACATTGCCCGCGGGTATTCCGTTCCTTGATTCCGGTATTCCATAAACAAGGGAGGGGTATATTGGTTTTTGTTTAGGGCGCTTTTCCTTAAAATGACTACTTTTGTAAAAAAAATTATGATGCGTAAATGGATATTGCCGCTACTCCTGCTAGCTACGGTTTCGCTTACCGGCCAGGACAAACCAGCCTACCGTTTGTTCCATGCGAATGGAAAAGCAGCCACATACGAGGAGTTATTGCAGGCAGCTCAAAAAACGGATGTCCTTTTTTTCGGAGAACAGCATAACAACCCCATTTGCCACTGGTTGCAATTGGAGCTCACGCGCGAGCTGTTTGACCTCAAGAAAGGGGCTTTGACCCTTGGTGCGGAAATGTTCGAGCGCGACGATCAACTGCTCCTGGATGAATACCTTTCCGGACAGGTTTCCCAAAAGAATTTTGAAGAGGAAGCAAAACTCTGGAAAAACTACGCTACCGATTACAAACCGCTGGTAGAATTTGCCAAAGCCAAAAAAATCCCGTTTATCGGCACTAATATCCCCCGGCGTTATGCCAGCCTCGTTTTTCGCAGTGGGATGGATGCCCTGGCGCAGGTAGCTGAGGCGGGGAAGGCTTATATTGCCCCGCTTCCAATTGAGGTGGATCTCAAACTGCCGGGATATCAGAATATGATGCAAATGATGGCGGGACATGGGGGGGGCAGCACGAATGAACATTTTCCTAAATCCCAGGCTTCCAAGGATGCGACTATGGGGTATTTTATTGCCCAGAACCTCCAAAAAGGGCACTTGTTCATCCACTACAACGGATCCTATCATTCCGACGGTAAAGAAGGCACGGTCTGGTATCTGAAAAAATATAAGCCGCAAGCCTCTTTTGTCACCATTTCCAGTGTCGAACAAGATAACCTCGAATCGCTTTCGGAGGAGAATAAAAACAAAGGGGATTTCATCCTGGTCATCCCGTCGGCCATGACCAAAACTTACTAAAGCATGTACAGGAACCCATCCTGGAAGGATTTTCGAAACTGGATTTTCCCCCTGTGCCTGGTCGCATTCGTCGCTGCGGGAATGCTTTCCTGTGGCAACGATACGTTCCGACAGGGCGAAATCCTCTATGCCAATTTCTGTTCCAACTGTCATATGCCTGATGGTAGTGGGTTAAAAGGCAATATTCCCCCTCTGGCAGGATCGGATTACGTAAAAAATGACCCTGCGGGGATGGCTTGCGTGATCCGATATGGGTTGGCAGACAGTATCCTCGTAAATGGAAAGCCTTACGGGCAGCCCATGGCAGGGATACCCCAGCTCAGCGATTTTGAAATAGCCAATATTATCAATTATATCAACCATAGCTGGGGAAATGATTTTGGCTACGTCCAGATTGGGGAAATTCGGAAAGCCCTTGAAAAATGTACGAACGAAAAATGAAAAGCCTGCGTTATTTTAGCAGTCAGATTTACGGGAATTGAACCGGATTCCTTACCTTTCGCCATAGAGTAAAAAAAGATGCAGATGAAGAGTGTAACACTATTTTTATTTTTCATATGTTGTCTTAATCTATCTTTAATAAAAGTTGTTGTTTTACCAATATAAATATAATTATTATTTATAGAATATATTTTATAAATATAACCATATTCTATATATTTATATGTATTATCTAAATTCATTATTTTTATTAATAAAAAATGAATGAATTTAATCATTTTTTATTAATAAAATGACATTAAAATATATATTTCATTTATCAGATTT
>CAZGOT010000158.1:0-6915 GCA_964527495.1 uncultured Haliscomenobacter sp. | reverse complement strand
TGCTGTTACTGTGACAGGAGAAAACGGTTGTCTGGGCAATACCACCTTTGAAATCCGGGAAAAAATCCCTACACCACTCAAAATTTTTGGCGATACGGTCCTATGCCCGGGAGAGCAGGCATTTCTTGCAGCAGAACCAGGTTTTGCGGCCTACCAATGGAGTACGGGAAGCAGAGTGGAAGTAGCTGTCATTGCTGAACCTGGCCCCTATTTCCTTACCGTAACCGATAAGGATGGATGCAGCACCGTTAGATCCCTGCAAGTGCGAGGCGTCAAGCCAATAGTCCCGGTTATTTCAGGACCTGCATTTTTATGCTCTGGCAGTTTCACCAAACTCCAGGCAAGCAATGGATTTGCTTCCTACCGCTGGTCCACGGGCAGCACCGCCGATACGCTACTGGCCAGCAAGGCTGGAACCTACAGCGTTACCGTAAACGATACAGATGGCTGTCAGACAGAAGCTAATTTTTCTTTAACCGAGCGGCAGAGCCCGGCTGTTTTTATTGATGGTACAACAACTTTTTGCAAAGGGGGCAGTACCTTACTAAAAGCTCCTTCTGGTTTATTCAGCTATCTTTGGACTGGAGGAGGCAGAGATAGTACGCTACAAGTGGTCAGCCCCGGCAGGTACAGCGTCACTATACAGGATACCGCCGGTTGTAGCAGCAGTACAAGTGTAAATGTGGATACCCTCTCCCTTCCCAAAACTGCGTTTACTGGCCCTGCAACCTTGTGCGAAGGACAGTTCGGTAGAATCAGTCCAGGGGATTTTACCTTTTATCGTTGGTCCACAGGGGATGTTTTGCCCGATATACAGGTATTTAGCTCCGGCGTTTATCAGGTTACCGTTACCGGGTCCAACGGTTGTACGGCAACAGATTCTTTTCGCGTGACCGTATTGCCACGGCCTGTCCCTACCCTACTTTCGCCCCGATTGATCTGTCCTGATTCGGAAGTCGAAATCCGGACAATGGGAACTTTCGAACAGTATCAGTGGAATACCGGAGACACTACTTCCAGCATCCGCAAGGGCCAGGCTGGTTTGTATGAGGTTACGGTCACTGACCGGAACGGGTGCAGCGGGAGTGCCTCCACGGAAATTGTGGCAGCTCCTCGTCCGGAGGTGGATATAGCAGGAAAGGAGCAGGCCTGCGAAGGGGATACCGCCAGGCTTTCTGCACGCGAAACATTCCGGGAGTACCTTTGGTCAACCGGTGCGAAAACCCCTGTATTAGAAACAACCGTTCCAGGAACGTTCATTCTTACGGCGACAGACAGTAACGGTTGTTTTGCGCGGGATTCCTTTTCCGTGAAGTTTTTGAACAACCCACCCGTAGCTATTGAGGGACCCTTAAAGTTTTGTCAGGGTTCCTTTACCACCATTAAAGTTCCGGGAAGGTATCCCCAATATGCCTGGACTACCGGATCGAGGGATTCCTTGATTCGGGTAAGTCAATCCGGAAACTACGGCGTGACTGTCACCACTGCAGAGGGGTGCTCGCGCAGCAGCAGCGTCTTTGTTCGCTCGGATATGCCAGTACCCCCGTTGCTTACTCCTGGCAACTATCGGATTTGCCAGGAAACAGTGAAGCGGCTGGAGGCAGGCCCTGGTTTTATTTCCTATACCTGGTCCGATGGCAGTTCCCGGCCATACCTGGATGTATCTGCTGCGGGAGAATATGCTTTAACCGTACTGGACAGTAATTTCTGCATCTCCACCGTACCATTTAATGTATCCATCATACCCGTCATCCCACCTGAAATCTTTGGACTGGATTCTTTTTGCCAAGGTCTCAGGGTACCTTTAATCGTTTCCAACAATAAATATGCGTCTTATCTGTGGACAACAGGTGAGCAGCAAAGCATCATGTATATTGCACAGGAAGGCACATACGGAGTCCAGGTAACGGATAATAATGGGTGTATTGCTTCCGCTTTCAAAACGGTAGGAGTAAAACCAGCACCAGCGGTTAAAATTGTTGGTGATTTGGAAATATGTAGGGACGAGGCGACCACCCTATCAGTTACGGGAAAATTTATCTCCTTTGAATGGAGTAATTCCAGCAGGGATACCAGCCTGACCGTAACGCAACCTGGACCTTATGGGGTCAGCGCACGAGGGGCGAATGGATGTATAGGATCGGATGAGGTGATCGTGCGGCAGTCGCGAATCCCCTACCCCGTCATTGAAGGTGACCGCTTTTTCTGTTCTAATGATTCCATAGCGCTCGAAGTAGAAGCTGGCTTTAAAAGTTATTTGTGGACAACCGGGCAAAGCGGAAACAAGATTTTCGTCAATCGGGAGGGGGTTTATGGCGTGACAGTAACAGACGACCTCGGTTGCGATGGCAAAGCCCAGGTCCGGGTGCTGACTATTCCAGCACCTGAGTCCAGGATTACGGGAAAGCGCATCTTTTGTCCCGGAGATTCGGTATTACTGAGTGGCAGCTCCAGAGTTGCGGGTTATCGTTGGTCACCCGTTGCGAGCAGGGATTCCCAGATATGGGTAAAGACTCCGGGTTGGCAAGTTCTTGAGGTCGAAGCCATAAACCGATGTACAGACCGCGACAGTGTTTGGGTAGATTTTGCCCCGGTACCGGAACCTCAAATCATTGGAAAAACGTTTCTTTGTGCCGATTCGACGGCATTATTGGGTATTGCCGATACTTTTGTTCAGATTCGATGGGGTAATGGAGAACGCAGCCCGCAACTCGCTGTTCAATCCGCAGGTGTATATACGGTATCGGTTACCAACAGTTACGGATGCGTTGCACAGGACACTATTACGCTGGTCACTATCCCCGCACCTGTCGCTTACGCCGGGCGGGATACTTTTTTCACTTGTGCCCGGCGGGAGTTAACCATTGGAGCAACTCCGGGCAGCATATCCAATGCCCTCAAATCCAGATGGGAAGGACCTGATATTCATGCAGAGAACCAATACAATGCCTTTCCTACCGTTCGAAAACCAGGGAAATATAAGCTTATCCTCACCGATACGGTGCATGGCTGTCCTTCGCTACCGACATTTGTCACAGTGAGCGATTCGGCCTACACCCCGGCTATCAGCCTGTTTGCTGAAGACAGTCTTAATTGCCAATCGCCCACCGTATTCCTCAACGCGGGAGGTTCTGAAAAAGGAAAAAACATCGTGTATCTGTGGAAGGACGACACCAGGGGCAGCAGGATAAGCAGTGATTCCATGAGGGCGCGGATTGCCTTTCCGGGAAATTATTCCCTAGCCGTTTTCGACACCCTCTTCGGCTGTAGCAGCGCCAGAACCCTTCGGGTAGGCATTGACACGCTGGCCCCCAGGCCTTCCATATTACCAGCCGACACCCTGAACTGCAGCCGTTCAAGTGTGCCTTTACGAGCTGCCCCGGCCACAGCAGGACAAAATTGGTCATACAGTTGGGTGGCCGCCTCAGGCGATTCGACCGCCTTTAGCCTTTCCAATACCACGTACTATGTCGAAAAGCCCGGTATTTATAGCCTTTGGGCTCAAAATCAGCGAAATGGTTGTTTGGGCGTTACGACTACGAGCGTTTTTATAGATACACTACCCCCAAGTGCCAACGGAGGCGCAGATAAGGAACTCGACTGTCTGTCCCGGGAGACTACCCTTCAGGGCCTTAACCTGAATCCTGGCTGGAAATATCAGTGGCGCGATGCCAGTACCGGGTTTATCCTGGCCAGGGTACCTGTGCTCACGTTGGAGCTACCCGGGATCTACCTCTTTGAAGCAATTAACCCAATCAATGGTTGCACAGCTAAGGATAGCGTAAACGTGCGTATGAACCAAAATATGCCGGTTTCCCTGGTTGTTGAAGTATCTCCGGAAACCTGTGCCGGGCGATCTGATGGGCAGTTGCGCGTGCGAAATGTAGAAGGAGGTACCCCACCCTTTATTTATCGCCTGAGCGGATCAACCATTTTTACCGGAAGCCAGCATTTTAAGGGGCTTTCACCAGGAAATTACCGCATCACTTTACAGGATGCCCAGGGCTGTGAATTGACAGAGCGTTTTGACATTTTTCCCGGAATAGCCGCCACGTTAAGCCTGGGGAATGATCTTACGATTAAACTTGGGGAGCGCCTACAACTCAATGGCCTCACAAATATTCCACCCGGAGCCCTGGCGAAAGTGCAATGGACCAAGCCCGACACACTGAAAACGGCGAACACCCTCTTGGTAAGTATAGCCCCGGTTGCAACTACCACCTATGCTGCTACCGTACTGGATACGAATGGATGCTCAGCAGCCGATAGTATAGTCGTATATGTAGAGCGTACCCAGCGCGTATATTTTCCCTCTGCCTTTTCCCCTGACGGAGATGGTACCAATGACGTATTTATGGTTTTTGGTGGCCCGGAAGTTTCCAGAATAAAATCCCTGCGCTTGTTCAACCGCTGGGGGATCTTGATGTATGAGCATTTCGATTTCCCACCAAACGATCCTGCATTCGGATGGACGGGAATCCATCGCGGGACAATGCAAAATCCGGCAGTATATGTCTATTATGCGGAAGTAGAGTTTTTGGACGGCAGTGTCGGAGCGTTTAAAGGTGATTTTACCCTGGTACGCTAAAAAAGGTATGGGGGGTGTGGAAAATGTGTGACTGCAATTCGTTAAAATGGTGGATGGAAGTGTTTGACTTAAATCGGTTTTCATTCAGCCTAAAGCCTGACATGAAGTATTCTTTTAGCGGATGAGTAGCCCAAATACGAAACTGAGTGCCTTGGGGAGCTTTTACCCGGCAGCCGACGGAGATAATCACAGCTAGATTATACCCGTTGACTTCAACTTCTTGAGTTTTACCCGATATTGCTCCATGCCTTGTGGTTATTCGGAATTTCCGAACAGCCACTTTTTCATCTAACTCCCCCTCTTCGAAAACATTCTTTATATGCTCATTTATTTTGGATTTGGCCTTCCCAAACAAAGTGGCCATTTGGTCTTGGGTAAGCCAAACAGTTTCATTTTCCAGCCGCACATCTATTTTAATGCTACCATCAGCATTTTGGTAAAGTATGATTTCGCTATTCATAGATAGGTTTTGGGTTAAAATCCTGGTACGAAAAGAGGTGAAATAACCAATTTTGGTCAAAGGAGGTTGAGCTTCCCAATCGTTAAGCGCAAAGACATAAACAAATACGGTAGCTACCGCACCAAGGAGACCATTTTGCAACTGTATGATGAGTCTGCCTGGGTGAGAGAGGTGATGCTGAAATCGATTGACAAGTGAAAAAATCACAATAAAACACAAAAAAGAACTCGTAAAACTTGCAATTAATCTCGATTAGTCTTAATTTACGTGAAAATATCACGCAATGCTTATAAGATTCCTCGTTAAGAACCTGTTTTCCTTTAAGGAGCTCACAGAGTTTAACATGCTGCCCGGCAGGTTCAACCGCATGCCTTACCATGTATATGAGGCTGATGGCATATCGCTGCTCAAGCTTAATGCCATGTACGGAGCCAACGGGGCGGGCAAAAGCAATTTGATCAAGTCCTTGGCCTTACTGAGCCGGTTTGTTGAAACAGGCAATCTGCCTATTGAGCTGTTGGTAGAAACCTTCAAGTTCGATAAAGAAAGCCGCCAAAAAGATGTGTACCTGGGCGTGGAGTTCATCAAAGACGGAGTTTCATATTACTACGGTATCACGGTTAACCAGGGCATTGTTGTAGAAGAAGAACTCCAATACAGTGGTGTTGGCAAAAAAGAAGATTATGTTCTTTTTTCCAGAACAGACAAACCTGGAGAGAAACAACTGGAATTGACCTTTTGTAAAGAAGTGATGGAAGATAAAGAGGCATCTGTATTTCCTTTCTTTTTAAAAAATGAAGTGTTAGAAAGAAACAAGCCCGTCTTGTTTCACATGGCCAGCCGCAAGAATAAGGTGTTCGACCCTTTCAAAAAGGCGTTGCAGTGGTTTACGCATGATTTGGTTCCTGTAATGCCCAATGCAAGGCCCAGTGGCTTAACCATACTCCTGGAACAGGATGCCGGATTTTATCAATTTGCTTCACAGGTTATACAGTCGTTCAATACAGGTATTAAAAGAATCTATGTGGATACCATACCCATTGAAGATTTTTTTGGTGAAGATGATAAACAACAGGCAGAACGCATAACCGCAGAGCTAAAAGCGAACCCCGATAAAATAAGACCATTCTTAACCGCACATGAAGAAATATTATTTGTTTTGCAGCAAAACAAAGTGGTGGCTAAGCGACTCTACTTTTTACATGACACAGATAACGGTGAGGCAAAATTTACTGCTGCCGAAGAATCAGATGGCACAAGGCGCTTGCTGGATTATTTACCTGCCTTTTATGCAGCCATTAAATCAAAACGGGTGTACCTGGTGGATGAAATAGAAAGAAGTATTCATCCGCTGTTGATTAAAGAACTCATCAACAAATTTTCACATGATGAAAAAACACATGGGCAATTAATATTCTCCACCCACGAATCAAACTTATTGGATCAGGATATTTTCCGGCCTGATGAAATCTGGTTTGCTGAAAAAAATAAAGAAGGGGCTACGGAAATATATGCATTAAGTGAGTTTAAAGAACACCACACCATTGACATCAGAAAAGGCTACTTGAATGGTCGCTATGGAGGTATACCCTTTTTAGGGAATTTAAAAGACTTAAACTGGGAGAAGTATGCCGAAGCCAGCTAAGTTTACCTACGAAAAGAAAGAACCCTTCCGGGATGCCTTTCTTTTTATTATTGTATGCGAAGGCACCAACCGGGAGCCTGACTACTTCCGTTTCTTCGATGGCCTTTCGTCAAGGGTAAAAGTAGTTCCGTTGCAAAGTGTGGGTGGCAGTGCTCCCAACCAATTAGTAGGAGTTGCTGTAGCTGCTGAGCAGGAATTATCAGTAGACCCTGCGGTTGATAG
>CAZGOT010000157.1:0-6925 GCA_964527495.1 uncultured Haliscomenobacter sp. | reverse complement strand
CCGAATCTGCAGGTAGTGCTATTGATGTCTCCTGGAACAAGCCCTATGTTTGTGTTAATGCCCTCGATAATTACTTCCTGGGATTCACTGTCTGGCGACGGGAAAATAGCAACAGCTTCCCCCAGGATACCTGTACTCCCGGACTATCAGGAAAAGGATATGAAAAACTAACAGAATTTGCCGTTCGGGAAGTCAAGAATAACCGCTATGCCTATACAGACCGCAACGTAGATCCAGGAAAAACCTATTGCTACCGGGTTATTGCAGAGTTTGCCAAACTAACGCCCGGTGGTCGCTATGCCTTTAACCTGGTGGAAGGCCTCCCCTCCCGGGAAATCTGCCTGCAACAAAACCGCGACTTACCTATCCTCCTTCAGGTGGATGTGGTACAGACCGGCGCTCAAAACGGGGCAGTTCGCGTCTGCTGGACCAAACCCTCCGACCTGGATACCCTTGCCCAGCCAGGGCCCTACGCCTATATGCTCCAACGGGCCACCGGGCTCAACCCCGCCGCCAATGCCTTTCAACAAACTGGCCCACTTTTTGCCGCTCCTTCTTTTGCTCTTGCCAATGATACCTGTTTCCTCGATGCTAGCCTCAATACCGCTTCCACGGCATTTAGCTATAAAGTCCTCCTATTCACCAAAGGCAATACAGTAACGCCCTTTGGTGCCACCAAAGCTTCCTCTACTGTCTTCCTCAACACAGGATCAACCGACAGGGCCATCAACCTTAGCTGGCAAGATAATACTACCTGGGACAACTTCCGCTATGTCATCCAAAGACAAAACGGAGCAGGGGGCTTTGATTCTATTGGGGTAACCGAGACCACTACTTTCCAGGATAAAAACCTTGTCAATGGCAGGCAATACTGTTACCGCATCAAAGCCCTGGGAACTTATGGAATACCCGACCTGCCCAGCCCACTGATCAACTTCTCCCAAATTACCTGTGCAGTGCCGCAGGATGATGTCCCGCCCTGCCCCCCGACCCTGACGATCAAAAATATCTGTCTCACATCAGGCGATTGTTCAAATACCCCTGCACCTGTGAATACCCTGACCTGGACCAACCCGGCAAGTACATGCCCGGCAAGTACGGATGTCGCAGGTTACCGCATATATTATGCCCCAGGAAAGGGAGAGAAACTCACTTTACTTACCACGCTTAATGGAATTGGAAACAGGACTTTTGAACATCGCCCAGCAAATGGCCTGGCCGGTTGCTATTCCGTCACCGCTTTCGACCTGCTCAACAATGAAAGTCCTTTGAAGGATACCATTTGCGTAGACAATTGCCCCATTTTCCTCCTACCCAATGCTTTTACCCCCAACAACGACGGCTCTAATGACCTTTTTACCCCTTATCAGGCCTGCTTCATCGCGGAAATTGATTTCAAGGTATTTAACCGATGGGGACAACTCGTTTTTCAAACCAAGGATCCTTCTATAAACTGGGACGGCAAAAACCTCAGTGGAGCATTACTTCCTGATGGTACTTACTACTATCTTTGTCGCATTTTTGAACAACGCCTGGGAGGACCCCGGGAGGTCACCACGCCCCTCTCGGGCTATATCCAATTGATTAGCGGAAAATAAAGCTATGTTTACAGGAATTATTGAAGCCCTTGGCGAAATCCGCCATATTAGAAAAGAAGGATCAAACGTCCATTTCACCCTGGCCTCCTCCATTTCAGGTGCGCTGCGCATTGACCAGAGCGTTGCACATAATGGCGTTTGCCTGACAGTGGTAGGTCTGGGGCCAGATACCCATACCGTAACCGCTATCGAGGAAACCCTGCTCCGGTCAAATCTCGGTAATCTCAAAACCGGCGACTCCGTCAATCTTGAGCGCGCTATGCGCAGCGACGGCAGGTTGGATGGGCATATCGTACAGGGACATGTAGATGCTACCTGCACCTGCACCAGTATGGAAGCCCGCGATGGAAGCTGGTATTTTCACTTCTCCTACCAACCCTCCCCGGAACATCTTTTAGTGGACAAAGGCTCTATCTGCATCAACGGAGTGAGCCTCACGGTGGTAAACCCTACCGAAGACCGCTTTTCAGTAGCTATCATCCCCTATACGTTCGAACATACGAACTTTGCCCAATTACAGGCAGGGTCGGAGGTTAATCTGGAATTTGATGTAATCGGTAAGTATATCGCCAGATATGCAGCCCTGTATTTTCCCTTTCAAAAATATTAGAAGGCTAGAGGTCGTCATTTGGCGGCTGACGCCGCCAAACAATATTTTGAAGACGCTGTTGTCATTGATTTTGCTTCGCAAATTTAATGACAACAGCGTTCATTCAAAATGTCTTAGGGTTGTGTAAAAAGCCCCCGGCTTTTTATTTGGCGGCTCACGGCACCAAATATTATTTTAAATAGACGTCATTTTCATTGATTTTGCGAAGTAAAATCAATGAAAATGACGTCTATTTAAAATAATATGAGGTTGTGTAAAAAGTATTCCGCCGCCTACTGCGGCGAAAGAAAATTTTAAATTAACGACGTTTTACCTCATTTTGCTTTGCAAAATGAGGTAAAACGTCGTTAATTTAAAATAACATTTGGCGGCGTCAGCCGCCAAATGAAATGTCAGGGTCTTTTTACACAACCCCATACTTTTTAGATAACCTCAAAAAAGCATATTCTGCTGCCTTCGGCAGCAAAATATGCTTTTTTATACTTTTTAGAAGTCTTCTTCGATTCCTTCTTCCTCCTCCAGATAGGCAAAGCGACTTTCCAAATCTGCTGCCTGGCTGCGGTGGGTAACGATCAGATGGTCGAAGTTCCGTTGTCCGGTACCAGCAGGGATACGTTTTCCGACGATGACATTTTCTTTCAGGCCGGAAAGGTTATCTGTTTTTGCCCCGATGGCTGCAGTACTGAGTACCTTGGTCGTTTCCTGGAAAGAAGCAGCAGAAATCCAGCTGTACGTGCCCAGAGAAGATTTGGTAATCCCCAGGAGTAGTGGGCTGGAAGTAGCGGCGACGGCATCCCTGTAAACAACCAAAGCCTTATCGTTGCGCTTGAGGAAGGAGTTTTCCTCCCGGATTTGGCGCAGCGTAACTAGCTGGCCTGGCTTGAGGCGGTTGGAATCCCCAGATTCCGAGATAACCTTTTTGTCGAAAATCCAGTCGTTCTGCTCCAGGAAATCATAGCGGTCTACTGCCTCTCCCTCAAGGAAGTTGGTATCCCCGGAATCCTCTATCTGCACCCTGCGCATCATCTGACGCACAATCACTTCTATGTGTTTATTGTTGATCGTGATCCCTTGGGAGCGGTACACCTCCTGAACGCCATTCACAAGGTATTGCTGCACCGCAAACGGCCCTTTGATATTCAGAATATCCCTTGGTGCCACAGAACCATCGGAAAGCGGGGTTCCTGCACGCACGAAGTCGCCATCCTGGACGAGTATGTGCTTGGAAAGACCGATAAGGTATTTATGCACCTGCCCGTCTTTTGCCGTGACAGAAATCTCGCGGTTGCCCCGCTTGATTTTTCCGAAGCCCACGACCCCGTCAATTTCAGAAACTACCGCAGGGTTAGATGGGTTACGTGCTTCGAAAAGTTCCGTAACCCTTGGCAAACCACCCGTGATATCCTGAATCTTGCCCAAGCTACGAGGGATTTTGGCAATCTTATCCCCGGCAGACAAATCCTGCCCGTCTTCGATAGAAAGGTAGGAACCCACAGGAAGCGTATAACTCTTTAACTCTTCTCCCTCTTTAGAAAAAATGGAGATGACCGGAATTTTCCGCTTATTCTTACTTTCGATAATTACTTTTTCCGCAAATCCAGTCTGATCATCCCGTTCAAGGCGATAGGTAACCCCCTCTTCAATACTATCAAAGCGTGCGAAACCACTGAATTCCGAGATAATCACCGCATTAAATGGATCCCAATCACAAATCCGATCTCCTTTTGTGATCTTTTGTTTGTTGCCTACATACAGCGTAGCACCATACGGAATGTGGTGAGATACAAACTGCTTACCCGTATCCTGGTCCACGATACGGATTTCACCGGTACGGGAAAGGACAATAGAGGACTGTTCGTTAGATTCATTGAAAGCGACCGTCACTTTCATACTGTCGAATTCAACAATCCCATCAAACTTGGACAGAATCTCCGATTCCGTTTTTGACAAAGAAGCGACCCCACCGACGTGGAAAGTACGGAGGGTGAGCTGGGTACCTGGTTCACCGATGGATTGGGCTGCGATAATACCCACTGCATCCCCCATTTCGGCAATACGCCCTGTAGCCAGGTTTTTACCATAACATTTAGCGCATACCCCCCGCTTTGTTTCACAGGTAAGGACAGAGCGGATGTTAATCGTTTCGATCCCTATCTCTTCAATGTAGCTGGCTGTACGCGTATCAATGTATCCGCCAGCGTGCAGGATGAGCTCATCCGTAACTGGATGGTAGATATCGTGCAGGGTATAGCGCCCTTCGATACGCGAAGAAAGTGGCTCGATAATTTTCTCTGTTTCCTTCAGAGCACTAGTCTCGAGGCCGCGGAGCGTACTGCAATCATCTTCCACGATGACCACATCCTGGGCTACATCCACTAAACGACGAGTGAGATAACCAGCATCCGCAGTTTTGAGAGCGGTATCGGCAAGACCTTTACGTGCGCCGTGGGTCGAGATAAAGTATTCCTGGACCGAAAGCCCATCAACAAAGTTCGACAAGATAGGGTTTTCAATAACTGCCCCACCTGTATCGCCAGATTTCCGCGGTTTGGCCATCAGGCCGCGAAGACCACAGAGCTGCTTGATCTGCTGCTTGGAACCCCTCGCCCCGGAATCGAGCATCATAAACACCGAATTGAAACCCTGTTTGTGGGAAGCCAGTTCCCGCATCAGCGTATCGGTAATCTTATTATCCGCGTAGGTCCATTTATCAATAATCTGGTTGTAGCGCTCATTATTGGTAATAAGACCCATGTTGTAGTTATCCCAGACTTCTTCTACCTCTTCATGTGCGCTGTTGAGTGCCTTTTCCTTGATGGAAGGCGTAATCAGGTCACCAAGGTTAAAGGACAAGCCACCCCGGAACGCCCAGGTGAAGCCGAGATCTTTAATATCATCGAGGAAACTTGCCGTCACTGCGAAGTTGGTGCGCTCGATTACTTCCCCGATAACCTTTTTCAGGTTTTTCTTGGTCAGTAGCTCATTGACGTAAGGCACGGTAGCCGGAACCACCTGGTTGAAGATGACACGGCCTGTAGTTGTATCAATGAGCCGATGTACCAGCGTACCCGGTGTTTCTTCCACTTTTGCACGCACTTTGATTTTGGCATGCAAATCCAGTTTGCCCTCATTAAAGGCGATGATAACCTCTTCAGCAGAATAAAACTTCATATTCTCCCCTTTCACCTTGACGGCATCCGTTGACCGGCGCTCTTTGGTGATATAATACAGACCGAGTACCATATCCTGGGAAGGCAGCGTAATCGGAGTACCATTCTGCGGGTTGAGCATATTATGCGAGGAGAGCATCAGCACCTGCGCTTCCAGGATAGAGGCCTGGCTGAGCGGCACGTGAACAGCCATCTGGTCGCCGTCGAAATCTGCGTTAAAGGCACCACAAACCAGCGGGTGGAGTTGGATGGCCTTACCTTCGATCAGACGGGGCTGGAAAGCCTGGATGGAAAGTCGGTGCAGCGTTGGGGCGCGGTTGAGCAATACAGGGTGGCCTTTGAGGATATTTTCCAGGATTTCCCAGATAACGGAGTCCTTGCGATCCACCAATTTCTTTGCCGACTTCACCGTCTTGACAATCCCCCTTTCTATTAATTTGCGGATAATGAAAGGCTTGAATAGTTCGGCTGCCATATTTTTAGGAATCCCACACTCGTGTAATTTAAGTGTAGGGCCCACTACGATAACCGAACGGCCGGAGTAATCAACACGCTTACCCAATAGGTTTTGACGGAAGCGCCCCTGCTTTCCTTTCAGGATATCGCTGAGGGATTTCAGTGGGCGACCACCTTCTGCCTTCACCGCATTTGATTTGCGCGAATTATCGAACAGCGAATCCACCGCCTCCTGGAGCATCCGCTTTTCGTTGCGCAGGATAACTTCAGGCGCTTTAATCTCGAGCAGGCGCTTGAGACGGTTATTGCGGATAATCACGCGGCGATACAAGTCATTCAGGTCTGAGCTGGCGAAGCGGCCACCATCCAGGGGCACGAGAGGCCGGAGTTCCGGTGGAATGACCGGAAGGTACTGGATGACCGTCCACTCCGGACGGTTTTCCATTCGGGTCATCCCGTCGCGGAAAGCCTCGACTACGCGCAAGCGCTTAAGTGCCTCCGATTTGCGCTGCTGGGATGTCTCGCTGGCTGCCTGATGGCGCAGATCGTAAGAAAGCTGGTCCAGGTCGAGGCGCATCAGCAGGTCGCGGATGGCATCGGCCCCCATTTTAGCGATGAATTTTTTCGGATCGGATTCGTCCGCCTGCAGGTTATCCTGAGGAAGCGCCTCCACTATCTCTACATACTCTTCTTCCGAGAGGAGATCCATTGCATTTAACCCATCTGCACCCTTGATACCCGGCTGAATCACCACATAACGCTCGTAATAGACGATTGATTCCAGTTTTTTGGAAGAAAGTCCGAGCAGATAACCAATTTTATTTGGCAGGGATTTGAAGAACCAGATATGTACGACCGGGACAACGAGCTTGATATGGCCCATGCGTTCGCGCCGTACTTTTTTCTCGGTAACCTCTACCCCACAGCGGTCGCAGACAATACCTTTATAGCGGATCCGCTTATATTTACCACAATAACATTCGTAATCTTTCACAGGGCCGAAAATCCTTTCACAGAAAAGGCCGTCCCGCTCCGGTTTGTAAGAACGGTAGTGGATCGTGTCCGGTTTGAGCACTTCGCCGAGTGACCGC
>CAZGOT010000156.1:0-6991 GCA_964527495.1 uncultured Haliscomenobacter sp. | reverse complement strand
ATATTTCCCTGCTCTTGAAGACCAAAAAGCAATTGACAGGTATCTGGCATGTTTACAAGAAGCAACAGGCAGTGCACGGGGTTTGTTTATGACACGGCTGTTACCTGGGTTGGCGAGAAAAATTGCGGGACCTTGGCTGAGCAGGAAGGCAAGTGCTTATGCCCGCCAGACCACCCGGGAGGTATTAGGGAATTTTACCCGCAATGAAGAGTTGATTGGTGTGCTAACCGGCCAGTATGGCGATTATGGGTTGCCACCGGCACAGAGCAGTTTTCTCATGCACGCAACGGTAGCAAGGCACTACCTCAATGGAGGGGCCTACCCTGTGGGTGGTTCTGCCCGGATTTTTGATACGGTCGAGCCTGTAATTGAGGCTGCGGGGGGTGCAGTGTATGTTTCGGCAGAGGTGGAAAAGATTTTGGTGCGACAGGGCAAGGCTATTGGGGTAAAGATGGCAGACGGGCTGGAAATCCTGGCTCCAATAGTTGTGAGCAGTGCGGGTGTTGAGGTAACTTACCAGCAGTTGCTGGCGGATGAACCTGCAGGGCAGGCGGAAGGGCGAAAGCTTTCAGCAGTCCCCTACTCTGCTGCCCATCTTTGTCTGTATATAGGGATCCGCAATACGCCGGAGGAGTTAGGGCTACCCAAAACGAACTACTGGATTTATCCCGCTCATTACAACCACGATGAAAACTGTGCCCGGTATCTTGCTGATCCGGAGGGTGCGGAATTTCCTTTGCTTTATGCCTCTTTTCCGGCGGCCAAAGACCCGGATTTTCAAAACCGCTACCCTGGGCGCAGCACTATTGAGTTGCTGACACTGGGGGACTATGGCCAGTTCAGTGCCTGGGAGCAGATGCCCTGGAAAAAGCGTGGGGAGGCGTATGAGGCACTTAAAGACCGGATTACCGCACGTATGCTAAAGCGGTTTTTTGAGGTGATGCCCCAGCTCGAAGGAAAGCTGGACCATTGCGAATTATCTACTCCTTTGTCCACCCGGCATTTTGTCAACTATCCCAAGGGAGAGATTTATGGGCTGGCACATACCCCGGAGCGTTTTTCCAATACGGCGATCAGTGCCCGAACGCCGTTCAGGAATTTGTATCTCACCGGGCAGGATATTGTGACCTGTGGCATCGGGGGTGCGCTGAACGCTGCTTTCCTGACAGCATCGGCAATAAATGGGGAAAATGCGTTTAACCGCCTGAAACACTCCTCTAAGACACGTTGATTTTTTTAGCAAATCCATGGAATGCTGCATACATTGTCAGGCGCATTTCAAAAGAAAGAGAAAAAATGAAACATCCATTGTTGTACACGATTGCAGGTTTAGGCCTGTTGCTTTTTCCGGGCCAACTTTTGGCGCAGGGTAAAGCGGAAGGAATATCTACGGAAAAGCAAGCTGTTTTGAACCGCATTGACGAGCTTTCGGGGCCTTTTTCCAAAGTGGCGATGCAGATTTGGGAATGGGCGGAAATAGGATATCAGGAGCATAAAAGCTCCGGTTTGTTGCAGGAGGAACTGCGCAAAGCGGGTTTTCAGATAGAAGTTGGAGTTGCGGAAATTCCTACGGCATTCGTCGCTTCGTATGGCAGCGGCAAGCCAGTTATCGCCATTCTGGGGGAGTTTGATGCACTTCCGGGGGTTTCGCAGACAGCTTCACCTCAACGGGAGGAGAGGCCGGGGGTGAAAGCAGGTCATGCTTGCGGACACCACCTTTTCGGTGCTGGATCTGCGGCTGCGGCTATTGCTGTAAAAGAATGGCTACAGAAAAGTGGTAAACCGGGCACGGTGCGTTTTTATGGAACACCTGCAGAGGAGGGCGGTGGCGGAAAAGTGTATATGGTCCGTGCCGGGCTTTTCGGAGATGCAGATGCGGTACTGCACTGGCATCCTTCTGCGGAGAACCGTGCCAGTCCATCTTCTTCCCTGGCGAATATTTCTGCAAAATTCCGCTTCTACGGACAAGCTTCGCATGCCTCGGCCGCACCCGAGCGCGGGCGTTCGGCTCTTGATGCTGTTGAGGCTATGAATTTTATGGTCAACCTTATGCGGGAGCATGTACAGCAAAATACCCGCATACATTACGTAATCACGCGGGGAGGGGAAGCTCCGAATGTCGTTCCTGCTTTTGCCGAAGTTTATTACTACGTGCGGCATCCTGAGATGCGTGAAGTTAAAGAAGTATTCAGCCGTATCATAAAGGCGGCAGAGGGAGCTGCACAGGGTACAGGTACCCGCATGGAGTACGAGCTTATTAATGGGGTGTATAATTTGCTGCCTAATGAAATCCTGACGAAAGCGTTGTACAACAACCTTAAAATGATTGGCGGGGTACACTATACACCAGAGGAGACGGCCTATGCAGAGCAAATTTTCCCTACCCTGAATGCGCAGCAGGCGAGTATTGCTTCGGCAGCGATGGTGCAGCCCTATGAAGTTCCACAGGAGCGCAATGGATCCGGGGGTTCCACAGATGTCGGGGATATTAGCTGGGTGGTTCCTACTACAGGGCTTGTAACAGCCACCTGGGTGCCGGGTACGCCTGCGCATAGCTGGCAGGCAGTAGCAGCCGGGGGGACAGGTATTGGGACTAAAGGGATGGCGGTTGCAGCCAAGGCACTTGCACTGACAGCTATTGACTTATTCAACAATCCCAAGACCTGTGAGGCTGCCAAGGCAGAGCTACAAGCGCGCACAGGTGCGGGGTTCCGTTATGAATCTCTGGTAGGCAGCCGAAAACCACCGCTGGACTACCGGAATTGAGCGGGTAGGCAATCAACTTTTTGCTTTTTGCGTTCGTTATTGCATAGATAGTTTTTCGCCGCGTATAATCTGACTTCCATGGCCCAAACATTCCTTTCAACTGCAAAATGCTTGCTTTTCTCTTTATTTCTAATGGCTGCAACTGCCCTTGGGGCCCAGGACGTCAAGCTCGCCCAGCAGTATTTTTATGATGGCGAGTTTGAAAAAGCAGTTGTTTTATTTGAAAAGCTCTTTTTACAACAGGAGAACAACGAGTATTATTTTGACCGGTACATGGACTGTTTGCTACAGTTACAGCGCTATACGGAAGTGGAAAAGACGGTAGTGCGATTACAGCGCAAGAACCCCGAGGACGGTAAGCTGTATATTCTTCTGGGAAGGGCTTACGAGCAGCAGTTCAAAGAGCAGGAAGCAAATGTGCAATACCGCAAGGCCATTGACCGTCTTCCCAAGGACCGCTATGCTACTGTGCGGCTTGCCAATCAGTTTGCTGCCTTAAACAAGCTGGACCTCGCCATTGAAACCTTTGAAAAGGGGGTGCAGCTGCTCAACGACAAGTATATCTTTGCATATAGTCTGGGGGAGTTGTACCGTGGGAAGGGCAACGGGCCTAAAATGATCGAACAGTACCTCAACAGCCTGGATGCCAATCCAGAGCGGATAGACAACGTACAGACCATCTTCATGCGCTATCTGACGCCGGAAGATTATGTGGAACTTCAGCGACAGCTATATGCCCGTATTCAGGCTAACGAACAGGCCGTCCATTACCCCGAAATGTTGGTCTGGCTGTTTTTACAGAAAAAAGATTATGGTAATGCCCTGCGGCAACTCCGCGCACTGGACCGCCGTCTGAAGGAAAACGGCGCAAGGATCTATCAACTCGGACAAATTGCTGCCTCAGATGCGGATTATGATCCTGCTGTTGAGGCATTTGATTATATTGTTTCCCAGAAAGGGAAGGAATCTCCATTTTATCTGGATGCCAAACTCTCCTCCCTGCGCTTTCGCCGCATCAAACTCGTAGAGGGATTTGCATACACGTTGCAGGAATTGCGTGTATTGGAATCAGAATATCTTTCTTTTTTGCAGGAAGTGGGTTATAGCCAGAACACGGCTTCGTTTATTATGGAGTTGGCTGAGTTGGAGGCATATTATATCAACGATCTGGACAAAGCCATTGGGTTGTTGAAGGAGATGGTGGGGTATCCACAGCTCAACCCCCGCAAACTTGCCGAGGCAAAGCTCATGTTGGGCGACCTGTACCTCGTTCAGGGCGAAAACTGGGAGGCCACCCTTTTATATTCTCAGGTGGACAAGGCCTTTAAGGATGATCAACTGGGCAACGAGGCGCGCTTCAGGAATGCCCGGCTTTCCTATTATTCCGGGGATTTCACCTGGGCCCAGACGCAGTTTGACGTGCTGAAAGCCTCCACATCGAACCTCATCTCCAATGATGCGCTTGACCTGTCCATATTCATCACCGATAACCTTGGGTTGGATACCACGGCACTTCCTCTTCAGGGATATGCGGCAGCTGATCTGTTGATTTTCCAGAACCGCTTTCCGGAAGCATTTATGCGGCTCGACCAATTGCAACGGGATTTTCCCGAGCATTCCCTGGAGGATGACATTGCCTATCTGCGTGCACAAGTGTACATGAAACAGCGCAAATATGAAGAAGCAGCCCGTCAGTACACGATAATCACCGAAAAATATCAGGAGGGCATACGGGCGGACAATGCTTTATTCGCACTGGCGGAGATCAACGAGAAATATTTGAAAAACAAGGATAAGGCAAAAGAGTTATACGAGAAGCTCTTTATAGAATACTCGGGCAGTACGTTTGCAGTCGAAGCCCGCAAACGTTATAGGATGTTGAGAGGGGATACCGTACAATGAAATCATATCGCCTCATGCAACAAATTTACTTAAGGCGGCGCTCATCAGATACAGTGAGCTTATGACGACCCCTTGCGCGGCGGCGAGCCAGTACTTTACGTCCGTTCTTGGTGCTCATGCGGGAGCGGAAGCCATGTTTGTTTGCGCGCTTCCTTCTGGAAGGCTGATACGTCCTTTTCATTAGTATTTCCTTTTATATCGCTGTCGTAAATCGTTTCCGAAAAAGTTTGGCAAAGGTAAACTTTTTCGGAAAAGCGCAAAAGTTTTTTTACAACAATTTGGGGTAGTTCTACGGGGGTTTGTTGATTAGATTTATCTACCTGCCCGGCGTTCCAGGTCAGCCCTTTTCAGGGTGATGAGGTGGCCGATAGGTTTTCCATTGCGGAAGGTTTGTACACGCAGGGTAATCGGGCCTTCGGGCAGGGTAAACGGTGCGGCGAATTTAGGGCTAAAGCGGTCGGGCATGGAATCATCTATTGTGTAGTGGATATCCAGTCCGGAAATTTCTGTTCCGAGTTCGATTTCCAATTTACCTTGCTGTAGGCGGGTTTTCACAATCGCATCGTACACGGCGGTACTGACGTTGATTTCTGCCAGTTCGGCGCGCTGAAAGTGGCCTTCCATACGCTGAGAGAAAGCATTCCAGTTTTTAGCGGCTTTAGGAGACCAATAGACCTCTGAGAGTGCCCATGCACGAGGGTAGGTCATGTATTCCAGATGGCGGAAATGGGGGATTTGTTCGGTCCATACATTACCCTGTCCACCGAGGATATGTTTAGGGTCCACGCCATCGGGTACGGGTTCGAAGCTGTAGCTTTTGCTTACGCGCAGGCCGGCATAGATGGGCGGGTCCACGGTTTGTTCGCCCTGGTTATAATCGAGATAAGCAAAAGTAGTGGGCGTCATGACCACATCATGGCCCATTTCTGCTGCTTCGATACCTCCTTTTATGCCGCGCCAGCTCATGACGGTAGCACCCGGGGCAATACCGCCTTCGAGGATTTCGTCCCACCCCAGCAGTTTTTTGCCTTTAGCGCTGAGGATTTTTTCTACGCGGTTCATAAAATAGCCCTGGAGATCTTCTACGTGGCGGATATTGAGTTTTTTCATAAGTGCCTGACAGCCGGGGTCATTGGCCCAGAAGCCTTTGTAGCACTCATCGCCCCCTACGTGGAGGTAGGGGTTGGGGAAGAGCTGGGCCACCTCGGTAAATACCTTGTCGAGGAAGGCATATACTTTCTCATTGGAAGGGTTGAGGGTATTGTCCACCAGCATTTTAAAAGTGCCGTTGCCATACCATTCCGAGAAGGGGGTACCTGGGTTGACGCGGATGGACGTATCCCCGGTGCAGCTTAATTCCGGATAGGCGGCGATAGCGGCCATGCTATGGCCAGGCACATCAATTTCCGGTACAATAGTGACGTGGCGCTTTTCGGCATATTGGACAACTTCGCGGATGTCTTCGTGGGTATAGAATCCGCCGTATGTAGCAGGTTCACCGGGTTTAGGGTTGGCACGGTCGCCGAAGTGGCCTGCGCGCTCAACGCGCCAGGCACCGACTTCGGTGAGTTTCGGCAGGGATTTGATTTCAATGCGCCAGCCGTTATCGTCGGTGAGGTGCCAGTGGAGGGTGTTGTATTTATAGCGTGCGAGTTGGTCAATATACGCTTTCACTTCCTCTTTGGTAAAGAAGTGACGGCTCACATCGAGCATAATACCCCGCCATCCGAAGCGGGGATAGTCGGTAACTTTGACAACAGGAATATTCCAGTTGGCAGCGACGACCGATTTGCTTTCGATTTCTTTGGGCAAAAGCTGGAGCAGGGTCTGAACCCCATAAAAAAGCCCGGCGGGCGCATTGGCGGACAGAATAGCGCTTTTGGGGCCTACATCCAGGACGTAGCCTTCCTTTCCGATACGGGAATCCGCAGTTTCGTTGATCTGGAGCAGGATAGTTCCCGTTTTCCCTACCATTGGCTTAAGGGCAAATCCGGTGGGCGTATTCAGCTTTTGGGCAAGCCATTCAGCTGTTTCCCGCCCCTGGGGATCCCGGTAGGCGATGGTAGAGGATTTCGTCAAGGTTAAAACCCCTTTACCGGGCAGAACTTCTACCGGTTGTGGGATAATTTGGATGGGCTGTTCCTGTGCGCGCAGGGCAAAAGCAAAGAGCAGCAAAGCGAGAGAGCAGATCGTGCAGATTTTCATTGGTATTCTGTCGCGCCTTTTCGGCGCTTTTTTTATGCAAAATACTAAAAAAAAGAGATTTGGGGTATATGCAAAAAAAAAGCCCTCATCGAGGGCCTCATGCAATAACAAATCATAA
>CAZGOT010000155.1:3504-7025 GCA_964527495.1 uncultured Haliscomenobacter sp. | reverse complement strand
CGCCAAATGAAAATCCGGGGGCATTTTACACAACCCCTTCAAAATATTATTTGGCGGCGTCAGCCGCCCAAAGAAAGTTTCCACAAGAGGGTATTTATTGTCCGGTAAACTTAAGGGTGGACATTAGTTCCCTTCCAACACATTCTCCCAGTTTAAACCCTTCTTCGCAGGCCTTTCTCATATGGACACCACCATAGATCCTGGAATGGAAAGCCTCGATACCTGCTTGCTTAAAGCTTGAGAATGTTTGGGTCTCAAATCCTTTATCTGTGTGCTGACCATCTTTGAATGACCGGGTACCAAAGAGGGTCGTAAGAATTTCTGAAGAAGAACCGGCGTTTGCCGATGTGCCGGATACATAATCGGGGTAGGGAGGCGTTGGCACGGGAGAGTTCCAGCCTGGTTGCTTTAATACCTTCCGGATGTAACTTACCGGTCTTTGCAAGTTCCAGTTGTATTTCGTCCACCAGACGGCAATGAAAGTATCTCTGGTAGAAAGTGTCAGCAATAAGTACATTCTGAGCGAGGAAGACATATCCAGTTTGAACTGGGTAATGAGCTGGTTCCCTATGCCTACCCACGAACCTGCCGGGGTACCTGACTGGCCGGGGTTATTTGCCCAATAATGCCCAATGGCCACTTTATCTTTGTCTCTTGTAGATTCCAATACTTCCAAGACATCCTGGTAGTACCTACTCGCAGGATCTTCGCTGTAGGTATAAGGAGGTAAAGGCTTGCAAGTAAGTGCAGTAGGTATTACGAAACTTCTTGCAGTCCACCAAAAAGGTGCCATGAAAAAGGGATTTGCCTGTTCGACTCCATCATAGTACGATGGATTTACCGAAGTGGAAGGCATTGTATACTGACGGGTCATCAGTTCTGCCGTGCCATCACTGTCGGCATATTTAATAATATAATCTGCCAACGCTGCGCCAAAAGCTCTGGAATTGGCAATTACATCAGTGGGCAGATTTGATTCCTGGACCAATGTCCTTTCCTGCGATTTTTCCAGGTTGCTAATATCTGCGACAATAGAAGTATTGGGCTTTTGCAGCATATGGTTGAGGACGATCGGCGTTGCATGACAAAGTACGATACCCCAATCGTATTTCAAATTTTCTTTCGGTTTCGGCACCTGGGTGAAGGATTTTAGTTGGCCTTCCATAGACAAACCTTTCGGGAAGCCATGCACCATAGATTCATACATAACCAGAGAAGTGTAAGCATACAATCTGGAGGCATCCAATGCAAAGAACCCTCTCGCTTTTACACTATTATAGGCCATTTGCATCCATTGTTGCGCTAATTCAGCCTTGTAATCATTAGAAGGTTTAATCTGATCATACTTAAATTCCGATTTATTCTCAGGCTGCAGGTCTAAATCCCCATCTCTTTGGCAACCCCAAATAAGCGTTGCTGCAACAAGAGCAATAAGTATTTTACTAGTCCTCATCTTTAAAAATTTTAATTTTTTATTCAGGTATTCAGTGGAAAAAAGCTTGACGTTTTAGTATCTAAAATTTTTTTGTTTAAATGGGTGTGTGAAATAAATGAGAACCAACAAAACTTATTACTGACGATGCGCAAGAGGGATGCGTCGTTACAATTACCAGATCGCATGATCTACTTCACATGAAGTAGCGGAATCTGAATTTTAACGTCTTGACTCTACGTAATTGCGAATAATAACGGGGTGGAGACCTGTTATTTCCGCCAGGGCAGCCTGTTCACTTTTTTACCGATTCCATAGCCAAGATTTACACCGGCTTCAGAATCCATGGCGAAGTGTACCCCAATTGGAACACGAGAGTAAGCGTTTTCTTCAGCCATTTCATAAAAGGAATCGAAAGTTCTGGGGGTACCGCGGAATTCCGTCCGGCCTTCGTGACAGCGATCCGTCATGCTTTGGTTGCCATAGATACCGGTGAGTACCTCGGCAGCCGCTCCACCGAAGGTCGCGTGGCCAGAAGGATAAGCAGGGAATGGGGGGGTGAAAAACTGTCCGGAGCCATCGGGGCACATAACGGTATTCCAGTTAGGCTCGTTGAGTACCCGACGGATATAGTCAATAGGACGTTCGATGTTGAAACGGTATTTTTCGTGCCAGGCGCGTATGCCTGCATCCCCAATGGCCATACCTACGCGTGCGTAGGTTTCTACCGCAAGAGCTAAATTAGCTTTATTATTGACTATGACTTGATTAGCAACTGCAATCCAGCGCCCCGCAGGCGTGAAGGTCAGGATAGGGCAGTCATCACTCCAGAAGTCAGCAATCCAATGTTCTTCTTTAAGGCGGCCTGCTTTGATTTGGTTGACAGTGCGTTGTACTTCGATCGCTTGCTGGTAAATAGCAGAATTAGGAGCGGAGGAAATTGGGAGTGGATCCCGGCAAACATCGGTTGCATCAGCTACAAAGGTACGTACCTTTCCCCAGTAGGGCAGTAAAGCGCTGGAGTAATCCGGAAAAGTAGGTTGCCAGAGACCCGGGCCAGAAGGTGGTACATAAGTTGGGTCGTTGTTGCGCAGATACGCCTCATGGCCTAATTTGTCCGTAGCCGACCAGCGGAAGACGGCATCAGCAACCTGACGGCCATATTCAACAGAGCGGATGAACACATCGTTGGCTACCTCTTTGCTGAAGCGATCATTGAACTCGCTTTCCAGGCGGAATATTTCGAACTGTTGTGCAGCGGGAGCCGTAGGAAAGAACCTGGACATTATCCGGGCATACGTTGCGTTCAGTACAGAAGGCCAGTGGTATTTTTCCCCGGAAATGGGTTCGGGCACATCGAGGCCAGGAAAATAACCATCAAACGAGTTGTATATATCTTCCATGCCAGGCTGGATGGACTCATAAGCTGCAAGACCAATGTACCCGATATTCCGACCCGAAACCGGAGGGCGATAGCCTGGTGTAAAACGCTCGAGATTCAAGAGTACGGAGTTCCAGCGGAGGGCAACCTCAGGATCTAAAGCGACAGGACTGTCGGGAACGAGTACCGTTTCATCGTCATCATCTCTTTGACAACTGAAGACAGCTACGGAAATAACGAGGGTTAGCGCGATCAGGCGCGCAATGGTAAAGGTCGGTTTCATGGATTACGGTTTGTTGTTACTTCTCGTGGTAATAAGTCGCAAGCCCTTTGAAATTCAAACCTTTACTCCAAACTAATGTTAGGTTGGGATAAGCCAACGCCCTATTTCCACTGCAAATATAGATTTAGGTCTTCTTTCAACATCAAAAATAAATAAAAAAACTTTTAAAAATTTACTTAGAGCCAACTAATTATTCTAAAAATGTGCGAAAGCCTACCTCAAAAGGAAATATCTTTGTAATGCACGCCGCTTTAACGTGCGCCTCCCTGAAATGAAAATGTTGATTATTGAGGATGAACCAAAGACTGCGCAGGCCCTTCGCACTTATTTTGAAGAAGACCATCAGGCACAGGGAGATTGTATTCCAGATGGATTTTCGGGTAAAGCTGCCGCATTAAAAAGCCGCTACGATATCATCCTGACCG
>CAZGOT010000155.1:926-3494 GCA_964527495.1 uncultured Haliscomenobacter sp. | reverse complement strand
GATGGACGGTATTGAGCTCTGCAGGCATTTGCGCGGCGCCGGCATCACAACGCCTATTTTAATCCTCTCCGCTCTTTATCAGCCAGAAGATAAAGTAGCCGGGTTAAATGCCGGCGCTGACGATTACTTATCCAAGCCTTTTCATTTCAAGGAATTGGTTGCCCGGGTCCAGGCTCTTGTCAGACGGGCATCCCAAGGGGGAGTGTCTTCCTCCAGGTTGTTTTTTGAGGATCTCCATATTGACCTTGGCACGCTGGAAGTTTGGAGAGCAGATCAAAAAATTGCCCTCACCCCAAGGGAATTCTCCCTGCTGGAGTATTTCGTACGGAATCCCAACCGTGTCATCCCCAAGCTGGAGATCCTGGAGAATGTATGGGGGCTGAACGAAGGTGTGAATACCAACGTGGTGGAAGTTTATGTTAACTATGTGCGCAATAAAGTGGACAAAGGTTTTCCTAAAAAACTCATCCATACCCATTTTGGGGTAGGATATATCTTGAAATCCGGTACCTGACATGAAGATACGCAACCGGCTCACTTTACAGTTCATTGCAATCTGTGTGGTCATTTTTGCAATGGCCCTCATTTTTATTTTCCAGTTGTTCCGGCGATATGTCGAAAATGAGTTTTATACCCATTTGGAAAACAAAGGCCGGATGACGGCTTCCATGGTGTTGCAAAAAGAACTTGAGCTCGAGACAATCAACCTTCAATCCAGTTCGGCCAACAGCGACCTGCCCTCGCTAGGGAATATATCCATTTATGACGACCGTTTCAAATGTGTTTTTACTCTGAATACGGTTTCTCGGGCAATCGCAGAAAGCGATTTGTCAAAAATTCCGGAAAAAGGCGCTTACCGCTTTTTGAACGGAAAGTTCAGGGCAATCGGCGTAATAGAGCGGGCCCCTTCCGGCAGGCAGTTTTTTGTGGTAGCAGAGCAGGAGCCTGATTTGTCGAAGCTGGATAAATTGCGCAATATCCTCTTCCTGGCTTTTTTTCTGGTCATCGC
Source organism: uncultured Haliscomenobacter sp. (assembly GCA_964527495.1). Classification (GTDB taxonomy): domain Bacteria; phylum Bacteroidota; class Bacteroidia; order Chitinophagales; family Saprospiraceae; genus JADJPL01. The sequence continues at coordinate 2,485 of CAZGOT010000155.1, read as the reverse complement.
TATCGTTGCAGCGGGGGGCTGGTTCTACGCCGGCCAGGCCTTGATGCCGGTTTCTTTTATCGTAAACGAAGTAGAGGCCATCCTCCCTTCCAACCTGAGCCGACGCTTGAACCATAACGATAACCGGGATGAGCTCTCCCATCTTACCGATACTTTTAACCAGTTGCTGGACCGGATCGAACACGCCTTTCAGCTGCAGCGCGGGTTTATATCCAACGTCTCCCACGAGCTGAAAAACCCGATTGCCATGATGGATGCCCAGTTGCAGCTTGCCCGCAATAAACCACGCACAATAGAAGAATACGACCGGGTATTGGTCTCATTGCACGAAGATATTCAGGAGTTATCTGATACCATAGAAAAGCTTCTGCAGCTTGCCAGGATACATTCGGGCAGCCAGCAGGCGATGTTCTCGGATATTCGGCTTGATGAACTCGTATATCAAAGCAAGGCTATCTTGCAAAGGACCAATCCACATTATACCATTAATATTTTAATCAAAAAACTGCCGGAAAATGAGCATGAGTTGTGCATCCGTGGAGAAGAATTTCTCCTGCGCACGGCAGTTATGAATTTAATAGATAACTGCTGCAAGTTTTCTCCGGATCATAAGGCCAGGGTAATCATTGATTTTGATAAAGCGCAACCATTAGTTGTGGAAGATGATGGTCCTGGGATTCCCGAACAGGACCTGCCCTTTATCTTTGAGCCATTTTACAGAGGGAAACGCGGTAGTCGTCAGAAAGGCTCGGGGATCGGATTGTCGTTAGTGCGTAGTATTTTCGAGTTGTTTCATCTTCGATTGAAAGTAGAATCAGTAGATGGGCAGGGTACGAAGTTTTTGGTCGCTTTTCCCAGGAACGGCAGCAATTCGCAATTTACTGCAGCCAGGGAATCATTGGTACAACCTTTGGAGGGCAATGTCTTTGCACGTGTCGTTAGGAAAGTCCTCAAACCATTGATGATCTCCCTCCTGGTAATAGGTGTTCCAAACTGTTCCGATACAAAACGGGCTTTCACTGCGGAGGACCATCAGGCAATACAGGTAGTGCAGGACTGGAACGGTTTGTTGCTCGATATGGTACAATACGCGGATGGATATAAGGCGCCTGTAAGTGCGCGCATGTTTGCCTATGTAGGTTTAGCCGCGTGGGAAGCCAGTATTCCGGGGCAGCAAGGTGCGATTTCTTTTAGGGACCGTTTTGATGGACTGCAGTTGCCGGAATGGGAAAGCCAGACTGTATTTTGTGCGCCGGCTGCCTTAAATGCGGTTTATGCCCAACTGGCAAGCGCATTTTTTCCCAATGCTCCGGGGAAAATAGCCCGAGAGCGGGTTGAAATAGCGCGTCAATGGCGAAAGCAACTGGAAGGAAAATTTTCTGCATCGGTAGTCTCGGCCTCAGCGGAATATGGAGATAGGGTCGCCAAAGCCATTTTTCAGTGGTCGGCGTCGGACAGTATTGGTCACCAGGCCTATCTATCGAATTTCGAACCTTTTCCAGTTTCTGTTGATAATCCCGGCCATTGGAAGCCATCCGGGCAAAATAGCCGGGGTGCTT
>CAZGOT010000155.1:0-916 GCA_964527495.1 uncultured Haliscomenobacter sp. | reverse complement strand
GCTTGACTGCCGAGGTGGGGTGGAGCCCGGACCTTCTTCGTAGGGGTAGCAGATGGGAAGGCCAGGGCACCCCTGCCTTTTGCCGAAAGCCCCAATGCTCCGTTTTTTGCGCAGGCCATGGAAGTATATGCCAGTAATAGCCCATTTATAAAGGAAAGAGCAGAAATTGCGCGCTATTGGAGCAATGATGCCCCGAAATTCTCCTTTTGCCCTGCTTCCCGGTGGATCGCAATAGCAAGGCAGGTAGTGGGGCAGGAATCCCCCTCCCTCAGCATTGCCCTTGAGACGTATCTAAAAGTAGGGATGGCGCTGAATGACGGTGCTGTGAAGGCTTGGCTGGAAAAATACAAATACGCACTGGAAAGGCCGGAGGCTTTTATCCGCAAGCATATAGACCCACATTGGCAACCCCTGGAAGAAAATCCTGCATTTCCATCCTATCCTTCGGGGCATTCGATTTTTGGCGCCGCTGCTGCTGCTGTCTTGGGCAAGATATACGGTATGTCCTATGCTATTACCGACAGAACAAATACAGGCATCGGCTTATACCATTTTGAACCAAGAAAATATGCTTCCTTTGATGCTATGGCTCAGGAAAATGCTTTGTCGCGGATATATATGGGGGTTCATTATCGCATAGATTGCGAAGAAGGGCTACGCCTGGGTAAGGCAATAGGTGCCAGAATAGCTTCCCAGGAGGTCGTTTTTGGAGAAAAACTGGCTGCGCAGGAATGACGTTGAGCCAAAAGGTTGGGATTGTGTAAAAGGCCGGAGGCCCTCATTTGGAGGCGTCAGCCGCCAAATAATATGGGGTTGTGTAAAAAGTAATCCACCGCCAACGGCGGCGAAATAAAATTTTAGATGAACGATGTTTTGCCTCATTTTGCTTTGCAAAATGAGGCAAAACATCGTTCAT
>CAZGOT010000154.1:4465-7063 GCA_964527495.1 uncultured Haliscomenobacter sp. | reverse complement strand
AGCCGCCAAAAGACTTTTCGGTCAGTCTCTTTCAAAACTTTCTTTCGCCGCCGAAGGCGGCGGAATACTTTTTCCACAACCCCCACGAATAAAACAATGAAAAAAAGCGCAATTTGGGCTATTGTCGCATTGATGAGCGCTGCTGTAATGGGCGTTGTCTGGTTACAGATGGACTTAATCCGCATGTCCATCCGCGTCAATGAAGAGCGATTTGACAAAAACGTCTATTATGTACTCAACGAGGTCGCCAAACAACTGGAAGCCGAAGAACGCAGGGAGGAACTATTCTCCTCCCTCAGCCTCAATGGTTTTGTTACGAATTATATCCAGCAGGAGCGGATATCGGAAGGTAACCGAACAGGACAGCCGGAGCCAGGTACCCTCAGCACCTCCCTCATGCTCAGCGAGCTCATGGAAGACCCCACTGTTTATGCGCTCTATGGCCTCACCCTTTCCAACCGGCCGCTCGAAGAACGCATAAAACCACAGTTCCTGGATGCTGCCCTGCGACAGGCTTTCCGCAACCGGGGAATGGATCCGGTACAACCTATCTACGCCTTCCACTATGGCATTTTCTCCTATGCCCGAAAAAGCCTGGTATTTGCCAACGGCCATTTTGTGGTCACTGACGATTTCGACCGCCATAAACCAGCACCTGGCTTTAAAGCAAAAAACCTCTATAATCCGGATTATGCCGTAGCCCTCTTTCCCCATGACAAACCCAAAACAGGGGAGCTACGCGTCTTTTTTCCCAACCGAAATAATATTGTGTGGAGCTCTCTATGGCAAAACTTCCTCGGCTCTATCTTTTTTACCGCTATAATCCTCTTCTGTTTCGGATATACCCTCTATGTCATTTTCAGACAAAAACAATTGTCCGAAATGAAAACCGACTTCATCAATAATATGACCCATGAGTTTAAAACCCCTATCGCCACTATCTCCCTCGCCGCCGACTCCATTACCGCTCCGGTTATCCTTGGCAATCCCGAAAAGATCAAACGCTTCGCCAATATAATAAAACAGGAAAATAATCGTATGAATAATCAGGTGGAGAAAGTTCTTCAAATGGCCCTCATAGATAAACAGGAGTTTGCTCTGAAACTATCCGAGGTCAACCTCCATGAAGTCATCTCCGCAGCACTCGAAAATATTAACCTGCAGGTAGAGAACAGGGGGGGCACAACCCAGGGTTTCCTGGAGGCTGCCAATCCTGTCGTACAAGCTGATTTAACCCACGTCTCCAGTATTATCAATAATTTGCTGGATAATGCTAACAAATATTCCCCGGAAAAACCGGAAATCAGCGTGTTTACGCGCAACCGGCCCGATGGAGTAGAAATTATTGTCAAAGATTGTGGTATAGGTATGAGTAAAGCCGAACTCAAACATATTTTTGACAAGTTCTACCGCGTATCAACAGGAAACCTGCACGATATTAAAGGCTTTGGCCTTGGTTTAAGCTATGTCAAAGCCATGATGGAAGCCCATAAAGGCCAGATTGATGTTAAAAGCGAATTAGGGAAAGGCAGTGCTTTTACACTGTTTTTCCCCTTCCGCATCGAAGCGGATTAATATGTTCCCGAAACCCCGGTTATTATCGTCCGGCATCGGAACCCCCCGCAAAAAAAACCATTATGGAAAAAAATAAAATCCTCCTCGTTGAGGACGATCAAAATTTCGGAGATGTACTGCGTTCCTACCTGGATATGCATGACTATCACGTCACCTTGGCAAAAGACGGTGCCGAGGGCCTCGAAAAATACCGGAAAGGCCATTTCGACCTCTGTATCTTCGATGTCATGATGCCTAAAATGGATGGTTTTACCCTCGCAAAGGAAATCCGGAAAGAGGATGAAGACATGCCGATTATCTTCCTCACTGCAAAAGCACTTAAGGAAGATGTCCTCGAAGGCTTCCGAATCGGAGCGGATGACTATATCACCAAACCCTTCCTCTCTGCCGAATTACTCGCCAGAATTCAGGCCATTCTCAAACGTAGCCATAAAGTCGAAACAAAAGACGAGGAAAAAGAATTTATCATTGGAAAATACCATTTTAATTTTCCACTAAGAATTCTTACTTTTGGCCTCGGGGAAAGCACAGAGGAAAAGTTTAAGCTCTCGCCCAAAGAAGCCCAACTTTTAAAGCTCTTTGCGCAGCGTGTAAACGATATCCTCCCCAGGTCAGAAGCACTGACCAAAATATGGAGCGAAGATAACTACTTCACCGCCCGGTCTATGGACGTTTTCGTCACTAAATTGCGCAAATATCTCAAGCGCGACAACAATATCGAAATCGTCAATATCCACGGCAACGGCTTTCAGTTGCTCGTTAAAGCGGATGGAGAAGTCTAAGAATAGTTTTTGGGATTATGATTAGGGCTGGGTAATGTAAAATTGCTCAGCTTTTTTTTTACTTTCCTTTATGTTTTACCGCCTCTTTCTTAAACCTTTCCTCTTTGCCCTGCCTCCTGAAAAAGCGCACGGCCTAACCCTATTCCTTTTCAAGGCAATCTGCCGTATTCCAGGGATTCCCTTCCTCCTCTATAAGCTTTTTAACCTGCGCCATCCCCGTCTGCAACGCCACGTTATGGGC
>CAZGOT010000154.1:0-4455 GCA_964527495.1 uncultured Haliscomenobacter sp. | reverse complement strand
GTTTTCTAACCCCGTCGGTCTCGCAGCTGGTTTCGACAAAGATGGAACCTCGTTCAGGGAAATGGCTACCCTGGGCTTTGGATTCGTCGAACTCGGCACCGTCACCCCCCAACCACAGCCTGGAAACCCCCTGCCCCGCATGTTCCGCCTTCCCGCTGATAAAGCCCTCATCAACAGGATGGGCTTCAATAATCAGGGAGCAAAAGCCCTCGCCCAACGCCTCAGCAGGATAGCCAGACCAAAGGGACTGATCCTGGGAGGGAATATCGGCAAAAATAAATCTACCCCCAACGATCAGGCTACCGCCGACTACCTGGCCTGCTTCAATACCCTCTTCCCCTGGGTGGACTATTTCGTCGTCAATGTTAGCTCCCCTAATACGCCGGATCTGCGCGAACTTCAGGATAAAGCTCCGCTCGCTGCACTCCTCCATGCCCTCCAGGAGCATAACAGCCGCTTTCCAAGCCCCAAACCTATCTTATTGAAAATCGCTCCAGATCTTAATAACTCCCAGCTGGACGATATCCTCCAGATTGTGCGCCAAACCAATATTAATGGCATCGTCGCTACTAATACCACCATCGAACGCAACGGACTCCATACGCCCATCGAACGCCTTCGGGAAATTGGTGCGGGAGGTCTCAGCGGCGCACCCCTGCATCAAAAATCTACGGAAATTATTCGCTACCTGCGCAGCCACGGCCCTCAGGGTATGACTATCATCGGAGCAGGCGGTATCAGCAGCCCTAAAGAAGCAAAAGAAAAACTCGCTGCAGGCGCAGATCTTGTACAGATCTATACCGGACTGATCTACACCGGCCCCGGACTTCCCAAATCCATCAACAAAGCACTCCTGCACTAAGCCTTCTCCAACACATATTATGGTTTTTTGCTATGGTATCATTTTTGCATGATACTCTTTGGAAAATTATTTGGCGAAAAATCATACCTGCTGAAGTCCGGGTAGTATAACCGGGATTAAGGACGGGACTTACTACGCTTATCGTGATCAAACAAACTACAAACGATGTGTTCCGGGATATCCGGTTCTGGCTGTTGCTTTGTTCGCTCCTCCTGCTTTTTTGGGATTGCCTGAAAGGATACCCCGTATGAGCTCAGGAATGGCGCGAAGGACTGATTTTGAAGCTCAGGTCCAGACTTTTAAAAGAATGGGTTAGTGCCCCGATGGAGATAAAATCTACGCCGGTTAGCGCATACGTACGCAGGGTATCGAGCGTTATGCCTCCGGAAGCCTCCGTTTCAAAACGATGATCCACCCTTTTAATCCCTTCCCGGAGTTGTTCAGGAGAAAAATTATCAAACATAATGCGGGTAAACTGTCCAATCGCAAGTGCCTCTTCCAGCTCTTTGAAATTGCGGACTTCCACCGTTATGCCCAGGGGCAGATGGTTGGCCTCCCGGTAGGCAAGGACGCGTTCGATTGCCTGCCGCATTCCACCGGAAGCATCCACGTGATTGTCCTTGATCATAAACCAGTCGTACAGGCCGCTGCGATAGTTTACTCCACCACCTGTACGCACAGCCCATTTTTCCAGAAAGCGCAGCCTGGGCGTAGTTTTTCGGGTATCCAGAATGCGTATAGGCAGATCCTTGATCTGATCACAATAACGCGCAGTCTCCGTCGCAATTCCACTCATGCGCTGCATCGTGTTGAGTAGCAACCGCTCGGCTAACAGCAGATCTCGCGTGTGTGCTTCTACCTCAAAAGCGATATCACCAGGCTTCACCCGCTCCCCATCCTGGATCCACTGCCTGAATACACAGTTGGGATCCAGGTAGCGCAGAATGCGTTCCGCCACAGCTGTTCCTGCAAGGACACCCGCATCTTTTACCAGGAGTCGGGCAGTATCCCGTGCACTTTCGGGAATACACGCCCGTGAAGTATAATCTCCAGGACCAGCATCTTCTTCGATACCCGCCTGAATAAAATCAAGTATCCAGCCTTCTTCTGCCGCTGTCAAAAGTGTTTCCATTTTCCGCTTATCATTATCCGAACCACAGGAACGGTATATATAATCCGATCAGAACATCAGGCCCAGTTTCAGTGTAAGGGCACTCGCGGAGGCTTTGGCGTTTTCTTTCTGATTACCGCGCCCGGGGTCAAAAATCACACCTCCCTTATCATCTGTCAAATCCGTAAAACCTATCTGAAAGCCAAGCCCGGCCACCAGTGCAATATTGCTGCTGATACCGATTTCGGCTCCTCCATTGATCCCCCAGGCCAGGTTAAGTCCATTTACCTCCTGACGGATATCCAACTTTTGGGCTTCCTCCCCGACGCCACGGCCTGTCACCGATCCACGTGCCTGGGTGCGGAAACCGAGGGTGATGCCCGGCTCAAGAAAATATCTGGCATTGCCGGATCCGCTGGTCCGCATTTTAATCATCAGGGGCACTTCTACGAATTGCAGATTATACTTCAGCTTGACTCCGTCCGGAAGCGAATCAAGTGCAGGGCCCAGGTTAGAGCGGGTCCAGTAACTCCCCCCATAATCGAACAAAAGGGTGCCACCATGGTTAAATGCGAAGCCGATACCAGTTGCAAAAGCATAGTTTTCCCGGAAATAGTAATCCGTCAGCATCCCCAGCTTCATACCTGTGTTCGTCCCGCTGCGGTTAATCCGGATGTCGTTGGTCCGCATCCAGGAAAACGAGGGACTTAGCTGAAAGCCAAAACGCAGCTCCCCATCCTGGGCAAAGCTGCTGAAAAAAAACAAATGGAAAAACAACAGGGCGGTTACAATTTTTTTCATTGTCGCAGTGTTTTTGTGTATGCACAAAATTAATGGCCATGCTAACAATTATGCAGTTTTCCCGAATAAATCACAAAAAAAGCGTTTGTCTTGCCATTTTGCTGACGAGCCTACTCTTTGCCTGCAAAAATAGCCAGGAAGAGCCCATCCCGGATGTCCGGAATATCCCGGTAAAAGTAGAAATCAGACGATTTGAAGCAGACCTTTTTTCCCTGGATACGACAGACATGGAAAAGAGCATCAAAGCACTGCAGGCAAAATACGGCGAATTTGCCACAATTTACCTCACCCGGATTGTGCCCGCCTACGATCCTCGCATTGCCGTCCAGGGCCCGGAGGCCTTCCTCAAAGGATTTATCACCCACCCGGATGTGCGCAAACTATGGGAATCCTGTAGGGAAAAATACCAGGATTTTCGTCCCTGGGAACAAGCGTTTACCCAGGCCTTCCAATTTCTGAAATACTATTTTCCCAAACTGCCGACCCCCGACCTCACCACGTTTATTTCAGAGTTTGCCTACGGCAGTTTTATTTATAACGAACAATCCCTCGCCATAGGCCTCGATTTTTTTCTGGGGGCAGATTATCCCTATCAAAAGTATAACCCCCAAAACCCTAACTTCTCCCAATACCTCACCCGCACCTTTGACGGGGATCACCTGGTACTCAAAACCCTGCTGCCCCTTATTGATGACCTCGCCGGCCCGCCACCAGGAGAAAAACTGCTGGACCACATCGTGCATAATGGAAAACAACTCCTCATCCTGGAAAAATTACTTCCCGAAACCCCCGATAGTATCCTCCTGGAGGTTACTGCCACCCAAGCCAATTGGCTCAATGCCAATGAAAAGGATATATGGGCATTTTTCCTCAGCCAAGACCTAATATATAATAGCGATTGGCAAAAAATACGAAAATACGTGGAATATAGCCCCAGTTCACCCGGTATGCCCGCAGAAGCTCCCGGAAGGACCGGCAACTGGATCGGGTGGAAAATCGCAAAGGCATACATGAAAAAACATCCCAATACAACACTCCCTGAGTTACTCGCCCTAAGGGATAGCCAGGCTTTCCTGAGCCAATCCGGATATAAACCACCCCGATAATGCATTTGCCAGACCGGCATTTCGTCCCGCCAGCACAGAAGGTGAAATTCTTTTTGGCCAGGCCAAATCACTTTTTTTGCCTTTGTGCATAAACCTTCGTACCTTTATATATGCTTAGCAGGGAAAATGCCTGCCAGGTGTATTTTTTCACTGTCCTTAAATGATTTGGCTATGTCATTCCATTTGTTGTTTATTTTTGGTCAGGGCCCGTGGGAGATTTTCATCATTTTCTTCGTAGTCCTGCTCCTCTTCGGCGGAAAGAAAATCCCTGAGTTGATGCGCGGTATCGGAAAAGGTATCCGAGAGTTCAATGCTGCACGTTCCAGCATCGAGCAGGAAATAAAAGACGGGATGCGCGAAACCGAACGCAAAGAGCTGGACGAAAACAAACAGGGCAATTTTATCCAGAGAAATTGATTCCTGAAAGGGCTGATATAAAAAACCTGAAGGCGAAAGCCATATTAGGAACTATTGGCGGCTTGCGCCGCCAACAATAATTTTTAATGGGGTTGTGTAAAAATGTTCCGCCGCCTACGGCGGCGAAATAAAATTTTAAACAGACGTCATTTTCATTG
>CAZGOT010000153.1:0-7153 GCA_964527495.1 uncultured Haliscomenobacter sp. | reverse complement strand
TTTTGCTTCGCAAAATCAATGAAAATGACGTCTGTTTAAAATTTTATTTCGCCGCTGTAGGCGGCGGAATACTTTTTACACAACCCTTATTCATCCACATCATAGTCCCGGTCCAGCCGGTTCATCCAAAAAACGTAGATAAAAATCAGGGCGATAAACACGTAAATGGAGCCGTTTTGGGCAAACCAGAACCCGAGTTTAAACCCGCCCATACGGATATTATCCAGAGGCTCCCGGAAAAGGATGCCGAATCCGAAAGAAACAGCGAACCAAACCGTTAGTAAAATGGCCAGGAAGCGCAGGTTTTTTTTCCAGTAGGTGTTGAGGTCTTTCATGTGTACTCTTTTTGTTCAGGATATTTTACGGGGTTTTGCAATACAAAATTCTGCCAGGGGCAAGGCATTATCTTCCTGAACGGTGTATAAATGGAAACAGCGCAGGAGTAGTGCGTACGTAAGCATGATATTCCGGGTTATCCCGGTATTTTCCTTCCAGCATGGGCACACCGGAGACCCAGGCAAGAAGCCAGGTAACGATTATGGGGCTCACCAGACAAAGATAACCCATTTGCCAGGGTAGCACAAGCAGAAATATACCCCACCATAAAACGATTTCACCAAAATAATTCGGATGACGGGAATAGCGCCATAGGCCGCTGCACAGGAGTTTGCCCCGATTCCCGGAAATAGCTTTGAATCGTGCCAACTGCCAGTCGGCAATCGTCTCCCATAGAAAGCCGATGGCCCAAACCAACACACCTACCCACTGTACCCAATGGCCTGTTTCCCCTCCAGGACGCAGCCAGAGTGGCAGGGCGATAATCCACATAAAAGTACCCTGCAAAAGAAATACCTGAAAATAGCTCCGAAAAAGGACATTTTTGCCCCAGGCTTTCCTCCAGCGCGCATAGCGCCAGTCTTCGCCAGGATTTTTCAGCTTCCGGAGCAATAAATGCGCAGCCAGGCGCACTCCCCATATACAGGTCAGCAAGGCGAGCAGTGCGCTGCCTGGGTGCGGAGATTTCAGGTGGGCCCAAATAGAAAGCACGGCAAAACCAAGTCCCCATCCAACGTCGGCCCAGCTATTGTCCCGGGTCCATACTGCAAGGAAAAATAAGAGGTGCATAAAGCAAACCACCACCAATGCCGATTCTACATACCAATTATGCATGTATCCAATATTTGTATGATACTTTTCTTACTCAATTCCTCCAAGAAAGGGCACGAAGCGAAAAATGCCTTTCTCCTCCTCCCGATATTCCTTTTCGGAAACACGCGTGATTTTGTACATCGTTTGATAATCCTCCCCAACAGGTATGACCAGTATCCCGCCAATTGCGAGTTGTTCTTTTAATGCCTCGGGAATAACAGGAGCCCCTGCCGTAACAATTATCCGGTCAAAAGGCGCAAATTCTGGCAGGCCTTTATATCCGTCACGGAGAAAAAGTCGGATCCTGGAAAAACCCATTTCCTCCAGCAACGCCTTTGCCGCATTATACAGCTCTTTTTGTCGTTCAACCGAAAAGACCCTTGCCCCCATAAGCATCAGTACCGCTGCCTGATACCCTGATCCGGTGCCTATCTCGAGTACTTTGTCGCGCTTGCGTACCTCCAGCAGCTCCGTCATAAAAGCCACCGTGTAGGGTTGCGAAATCGTCTGACCGGCACCAATTGGAAAGGGTTTATCCTGATATGCCCACTCTTCGAATGCCTTATCCAGAAAATAATGCCTGGGAATGGACTCCATCGCTTCCAGAACCCGCTCGTCGCGTATACCCCTTTCCCGGAGTGCCTCAATCAACTGTCGTCGCATGCCTTGATGGCGGTAAGTATCTTTCACATTGGTTTGTTTAATGCGTGTCGAGGCTATGGAGTTGTGTGAAAAGTATTCCGCCGCCTTCGACGGCGAAAGAAAATTTTGAATGAGCGACGTTTTGTCTCATTTTACTTTATAAAATGAGGCAAAACGCCGCTCATTCAAAATAATATTTGGCGGCGTCAGCCACCAAATGATGGCCTCCGGCTTTATTACACGACCCCATACCTTTAAGAAAACCTTTTCATATGTACATGTGGAATACCATCTTCGAGATATTCCTCCCCTTCCTCTACAAACCCAAAACTGCGATAAAACTGCAACAAATAGGATTGGGCCGAAATACAAATAGGAAAATTACCAAAAATACGGGCACTTTCCGAAATTGCCTTTTGTAGCAACGCCTTTCCTGCTCCGGTTCTGCGCACTTCCGCCGCAGTAAGTACCCTTCCAATAGACGTATGCCCCTCGAAGGGCACCCCAGGCGGTAAAAGCCGGGCATAGGCCACTATCTTTCCCGATCCATCCCTGCCTATAAGATGCCAGGATACCTGGTCCCGACCATCTGCATCCAGATAATAGCAGGTTTGTTCTATCATAAATACTTCCTGTCGCAAGGCCAGAATAGCATAAAGCGTTTCCAGGCTTAAATCCTGAAAAGGAACACATTCAAAGCGAAGCATCCATCTGTTTATTAAAATCTGCAATAGCGCTCTGGAAGGCTATAACCCCAGATATGGTAAAAAAATAATCCCTCCTGTCACCGCAGCACTAACCGCAGCCAGCAGTACGGCCCCGGCAGCAATGTCTTTTGCCTTTCCTGCAAGATCGTGGTGCCCCGGAGAGACGAGATCGGTCAAAAATTCCAATGCCGTATTCAATGCTTCGGCGACCCAAACCAGGCTCATGGCCAACACCAACGCTATCCATTCTGTTACGGTCACTTTAAAATAACTACCTGCCAGTATTACCCCGACCGTCGCTATCAGATGGATGCGGGCATTGGGCTGGGTGAGCAGCAACAGTGCAATCCCCCGAAACGCATACCCGAAACTCCGCAACCGTTTTCTTATGGTGTACCTAAGCATCAAATCCTTTATATTTCAAAAGACCTTGTAAATATACTAAGAATCCCCTAATCCAGGGAATGCAGGTTTTCGGTTCGGTCAACCCTGTTTTATTTCCGCCCCGCCAATCCTTTTTCACGTTAAAGAGTTATTTTTATAAGTACAGAGAAATTGTTGCGACGGATTCCACCTTACCAAAAAACCAAAATAAAAAAGAACCATGAAAGAAACGTTTATCATCTCCGCAGTACGTACCCCTATCGGTAGCTTTGGCGGAGCCCTGAGCGGATTCAGCGCCACTCAACTGGGGGCAATGGCTATCAAGGGAGCGATGGATAAAGCTGGGGTAGACCCCGCACAGGTAGCCGAAGTTATTATGGGAAACGTTTGTTCTGCAAACCTTGGCCAGGCACCTGCAAGGCAAGCCGCCCTTGGGGCAGGGCTCGGGGAACATACCACTTGCACCACCGTCAACAAAGTCTGTGCATCCGGGATGAAGGCTGTTATGTATGCCGCACAAGCAATACAACTCGGACAGTCAGACCTCGTAATTGCCGGAGGTATGGAAAGTATGTCCAATATCCCCTATTACGTTCCTTCCGCCCGCTGGGGGAATAAATATGGCCATGTCCAAATGCTTGACGGACTGTCAAGGGATGGGCTCAGCGATGCTTATGACCACCAGGCCATGGGCGTTTGTGCGGATAGTACCGCCCAGCAGTACCGTTTCACCCGGCAGGAACAAGATACCTTTGCGATCCGCTCTTATCAAAGGGCTGCGGCCACGACGCAAAATGGCTTATTTGCCCCTGAAATCGTACCCATATCCGCTCCCCAAAGAAAAGGAGCACCACTCCTCCTCACAGAAGATGAGGAGTATAAGCGCGTAGAATTTGAAAAAATCTCTAATCTGCGGCCTGCTTTTACCCCCGATGGTACCGTTACCGCTGCCAACGCTTCCACTATTAACGACGGGGCAGCAGCGCTCCTTCTTGCCAGTAAGGAAAAAGCAGAAGCGCTGGGACTGCGCCTGATTGCCCGTATTCTTAGCTATGCCGATGCAGAGCAGGCACCTGCGTCCTTCCCAACCTCTCCCATCCTGGCCGCACCACTTGCCCTACGTCGGGCAGGTCTGACTATCGGCGATATAGACTTTTTCGAAGTCAACGAAGCCTTCGCCGTCGTACCGTTGGCCTTCTGCCGCGAATTGGATGTGCCGGAAGAAAAAATGAACATTTTTGGTGGTGCATGTGCCCTCGGCCACCCCCTTGGAGCTTCCGGTGCCCGTATCATCGCCACCCTGCTCAACGTCCTCCAGCACAAAAATGGCAGATATGGCCTTGCAGCTATCTGCAACGGTGGCGGAGGTGCCTCCGCAATTGTCGTCGAATTAGTCTGAGTGCTTTCTGTATAAAACCCGTTTTTTTAAGGAAAAATCCTATTTTAGCCTCTGTTTAACAGGCACTATGCACCAAAAATGGATTTATTCCTGAACACCAAAAAACAATGTACCGCATGAAATCACGCTTGCTTCTTCTGTTCAGCGCCATCTTGTGGGCTTCTTCCCTGCTGGCCCAGAAAATGCCGCTGAACTACTACCTCCCTGAAATCCCCTACGACCCCAAAATTCCTACCCCGGAAGCTTTCCTGGGGTACCAGATCGGCGAATGGCACATCAGCCACGACCAGCAGTACGCCTATATGCGCAAACTGGCCGAACTTTCCCCTCGCATCAAACTAGTCGAACACGGTCGCACATACGAAAACCGACCGCTGATCCATTTAATTATTACTTCGGAGAAAAACCACCAGAACCTGGAAAATATCCGTACCCAGCACCTGGCACTGTCCAACGCCTCCGAATCCGGCAAGCAAAATATCGAGAATATGCCGACCGTCCTACTCCAGGGATTCAGTATTCACGGCAACGAAGCCAGCGGTGCCAATGCCGCTCCATTGGTCGCTTACTACCTGACGGCCGGCCAGGGGCCTGCAATAGAAAAACTCCTCAATGAGGTCGTCATCCTTTTCGACCCCAGCTTTAATCCCGACGGACTTACCCGCTTTTCTACCTGGGCCAATTACCACAAAAATGTACACCTGACTGGTGACCCACAAGACCGGGAATACTCCGAAGCCTGGCCCGGAGGACGTTTTAACCACTATTGGTTTGACCTCAACCGCGACTGGCTGCTAGGAGCGCACCCGGAATCCAGGGCAAGGTCAAAGGTCTTTCACGACTGGAAGCCCAACATCCTCACCGACCATCATGAAATGGGTTCCAACTCCACTTTCTTTTTCATGCCGGGCGTTTCTACCCGGGTCAACCCCATCACTCCAAAGGAAAACCAGGAGCTTACGGCTAAAATCGGTACCTACCATACCAAATTTCTGGACGAAATAGGCTCCTTATACTATTCCCAGGAGGGATATGATGATTTTTATTACGGCAAAGGTTCGACTTTCCCGGATGCCAATGGATGTATCGGAATTCTTTTTGAACAGGGAAGCTCTCGCGGTCATCTGCAGGAAACTGCCAATGGTCCCCTGCACTTTCATTTTACCATCCGCAACCAGGTACGCACTGCCCTCTCTACCCAGGAAGCGGCAATGGGATTGCGCCGCCAACTGCTGGAACACCAGCGTTCCTTTTACCGGGATGCCTTGCAGGAAGGAAAGGCGGATACCCGAAAAGCATTTATTTTCGGCGACCCCTTTGATATCGCCCGTACCGACCAACTCGTAGAAATCCTGCGCCGCCACCAAATAGAGGTCTATGGCCTGAAATCTACCGTTGACGCAGAAGGCAAGAAATTCGAGCCTGGCACTTCCTTTATCGTACCCTTAGAGCAACAACAATACCGCCTTATCCGAGGTATCTTCGAAACTTCGGTCACATTTGAGGATAGCATTTTCTACGATATATCGAGCTGGACACTGCCCTTGTCCTTCAACCTCCCCTATGCTGCTCTTGGGAAAAACTGGGCTTCCGGCCTGTTGGGAAGTAAAGTTGAAGGTGGGCGTCCACAGCGCCCTGCCGTAGAAGCCCCGGAAAAAAGCTCCTATGCCTACTTAATGGAATGGGACCACTACTACGCGCCTAAAGCACTCTATCATGTCCTCAAAGCCGGTATCCGCGCCAAAGTAGGCAGAGAACCCTTCGTTCTAGGCAGTAAACGCTATGAACCCGGCACTATCATGATTCCTGTGGCCAATCAGGAAAAAACTGCAGCCGAAATCCACCAGATAGTCACCTCGGCAGCATTATCCAGCGGAGTCCCTTTCATCCCGGTCTCAACAGGATATACCCTGGAAGGAATTGATCTTGGAAGCAACGCCTTTGCAACCCTGCAAGTTCCTCAGGTCGCCATACTGGTTGGAGAAGGTGTTTCACCCAGTACCTCGGGTGAAGCCTGGCACCTGCTCGATACCCGATATAATATGGTCGTTACCAAACTCGAAGCAGGAAATATCGCCCGGGCCGATCTTAGCCGCTACAATGTCCTTGTTATGGGTGCCGGAGCTTACTCTACCATTGGAAGTGCCGGTGCAGCCAAACTGAAGTCCTGGGTCCAGGATGGCGGCACACTCGTCGGAATTCAAAGTGCCATCAGCTGGCTCAAAAATCAGGGAATTGGAACCGTAGAAATCCGCCAGCGCAAGGACCAGGAAAAATCGCCGGCACAGCGGCCCTATATCCAGATGGACGAAGATATTGCCTCCACAGAAATCCCCGGTACTATCTTCGAAGCAGAAATAGACCCTACCCATCCCCTTGGGTTTGGTTATCGCCGTGGCAAAATGCCTGTTTTCCGCGATAGCGAGCTCTTCCTGGAACCAGGTAAAAATCCCTATTCAAGTCCCTTGCGCTATACGGATAACCCCCTGCTTAGTGGGTATATTAAAAATTCGATGAGCGATATGCCCAAAAGAAGTGCAGGTATCGTCGTCAGCGGGGAAGGTAGTGGTAAAATTATCTTCATGGCCGATAACCCCAACTTCCGCGCCCACTGGTTCGGAACCAACAAGCTATTTGCAAACGCTTTGTTCTTCGGACATACCATTAGCGGTATGTCTATAGAGAGAGGACGTTGATTACGTCCTCTCTCTGGCTGAACGGCAAATTGTTTTTGGAGTTATGTAAAAAGTATTCCGCCGCCTTCGGTGGCGAAAGAAAGTTTTGAATGGACATCGTTTTACCTCATTTTGCTTCGCGAAATGAGGTAAAACGATGTCCATTCAAAATTATTGTTGGCGGCGCAAGCCGCCAA
>CAZGOT010000152.1:6074-7155 GCA_964527495.1 uncultured Haliscomenobacter sp. | reverse complement strand
GTTCGGCTAAAAGTGCTTTATCCGGGTTTATCGTTGAATCAACAGAAAGACAAACAAATAGACCCACAGTAAATCAACAAAATGCCAATAAATAAGCGTAAGTTCAAAACGGAGTTTCCGCTGCGCCGTCAACTTATACGGCAAAGTAAATGCGTGCAACAATGCCAGTACCAATGCGGCGACACCCCCGAGTACGTGGGCGGCGTGGATACCAGAAATCGCGTACACGAAAGAGCCTGAAGGATTTGTTGAAAGTTCGATCCCAATTTTTTGTAACTCAAGCCAGCCCTGATATTGCAGTACGAGGAATGCAAATCCTAACAGCGTAGCCAAAACCAAAAACCAACGGTATCGCCCTTCCTGCCCTTTTCGATAACCATTGTACGCAATGTGTAAAAAGAGGCTGCTCAACAGAATGACCCCTGTATTCACAGAGAAAATGAGCGGGAGCTCAAACTCCAGCCAGTTCCCTGCAGCCTGCCGGACCAGATAAGCACTGGTAAGACCGGCGAACATCATCACCATACTCGCACACGCCAGGAGCAGCGCAAATTTTTTTGGGTGAATCCCGCTCCGGCTATACGTCCTTTCTACTGCAACTTCCATCAAAGTTTAGATTTTATCCGCCCAGAGCGCAACAAGTGCTACCGGGATAAATACAAATGAATAAAACATCAACCGAAGTGCCGATTTGCGGTCGTTCTTCCGATAAAGGCCCCAACTCATTGCGGCATAGCCCAGGCTCAGAAGGACAATTATCCCCCCCGAAACCAGACCCGTGGCACCAGTCATCCAGGGTGTAAGGCCAAGGAATACCAGCGGGAGCGCATAAAGGAAAGCATGCAGGCCTGTGGTATTATGGCGCTCTACTCCCCCATCTGGTAAAAGACGATACCCTGCCTGGATATAGTCTTCATGTCCCAGCCATGCGATAGACCAGAAATGTGGAAACTGCCAGAAAAACTGAATGGCAAATAATGCCGCGCCCAGGCTGGAAATAACCCCCTCTGCAGCTGCCGCCCCTATCAAAGTTGACAATACACCCGGTATAGCCCCCACAAAGACCGCTCCAGGCCCGATG
>CAZGOT010000152.1:0-6064 GCA_964527495.1 uncultured Haliscomenobacter sp. | reverse complement strand
CACAAAGGCATACAACATTAGGGCAACCATACCCAGAAAGGCCGTCCAGGGATTGAACCAGGCGAGCATCGTAATGCCGAACAAAGCCATTACCCCCGCCAGCAGGACTGCTTCAGAAACCCGCATCCGCCCTGCAGCCAGCGGGCGCTGCGCGGTACGTACCATCAGCCGGTCAAAATCCTTTTCAAGCACCTGGTTCAAAATATTTGCCGCACCAGTGACCAGAAACCCGCCCAGCGAAAGGATCAGAAGGGAAAACCAACTCCAGTCCCCTGGACTGGCAATCAGAAACCCCATGGCAGAGGAAAAAACTACCGTCAGGGAAAGGCGGAACTTGACCAGCATCTTGAAATCGCGGAGCCATTGAAAAGCCCCTGTTCCAGATGCTTGTCCTGCCGCCATGCTCACGCCCTCTTTGTGTTTCCCGTCCATCTTATTGCAAAAGCTTTGTTCAGGTCTTGTTATTCCAATTAAATACCTTAAACTTCTTAGTACCCCCCTTAGTGGGCGCCCTCATCCGCTTCCCCTTTGGCGAGCGGTTCGATTTGTGGCACAAACTCCCGGCCATCCTTTCCATAATCATACGCCCAGCGCTGTACGGAAGGGATTTTGCCAGGCCAGTTCCCATGACCCGGCTGGATCGGCGTTGTCCACTCCAGTGTATTAGCACCCCATGGGTTGGCCTGCGTGACCTTCTTTCCTTTCCAGATGCTGTAAAAGAAGTTAATCACAAACAGAATCTGAAAAGCAAAAGTAATAATCGCAGCAATGGTGATGAATTTATTTAACTCATCGAAATGCGAGAATGCCTGGAAAGTGTCAAAGCGATAATACCGCCGGGGTACACCCGCCATACCCGTATAGTGCATTGGCCAGAAAATCAGGTAAGCACCAATAATCGTGCCCCAGAAGTGCACCCTGCCCAGGGTTTCGTTCATATAACGACCGTACATCTTAGGGAACCAGTGGTATAACCCGGCAAACATGCCAAAGAAAGCCGCAATCCCCATAACAATATGGAAGTGTGCCACCACGAAATACGTATCGTGCAACTGGATATCAATCGCCGAGTTGCCGAGGAAAATCCCTGTCAACCCTCCCGAAATAAACATCGAAACAAAGCCGATTGCGAATAAATTCGCCGAAGTAAAGCGAACGTTACCCCCGTAAAGCGTGGCTATCCAGTTGAATACCTTCACCGCAGAAGGCACTGCGATAATCAATGTAAAAATTACAAAGAAATTAGAGATAAACGGGTTAACCCCCGACATAAACATGTGGTGGGCCCACACGATGAACGAAAGGAAAGCAATCGCAAGCATCGAGTAAACCATCGCCTTGTATCCGAAAATCGGCTTGCGCGAATGTACTGAAAGGACCTCTGATACGATCCCCATGGCTGGAAGAATGATAATGTACACCTCCGGGTGCCCCAGGAACCAGAACAGGTGCTGATATAACACCGGGCTACCCCCAACGTGATCCAGTGCCTTGCCTCCAATGAATATTTCGCTCAGGAAGAAGCTCGTGCCAAGGCTACGGTCGAAAGTAACCAGGAAAAAAGCCGATGCCAGTACAGGGAAAGAAAGCAGGCCAATAATAGCCGTAATGAAAAACGCCCAAATGGTCAGCGGCATACGCCACATGCTCATCCCCTTAGTACGCAAGTTGAGGACCGTAGTGATGTAGTTAACCCCACCCAATAAGACCGATACTACGAAGAGCACCAGGCTCACAATCCAGAGCGTCATACCCGCTCCAGAACCGCTCGAGGCCTGCGGCAAAGCACTTAATGGCGGATAAGCCGTCCAGCCCCCGGAAAAAGGTCCCGTACTCAGGAAGAGCGATGCAAACATAACCACACTGGCCAGGAAAAAGAACCAGTAGGACATCATATTCAGCAGCGGGGAAGCCATATCCCTCGCCCCCACCTGCAACGGAATCAGAAAATTACTAAAAGTACCGCTCAAGCCCGCAGTCAACACGAAAAAGACGATGATCGTACCGTGCATCGTGACGAGTGCGTAGTAAAAATCCTGGGAAAGGGAGCCAATCCCTGTCTCAGGGTTTACTACAATCCACTTTCCCAGGACTGGCTTCAGCCACGTAAGGCTCTCTTCCGGAAAACCGAGCTGAAGTCGGAAAACGATAGACATAGCCGCACCAATTAAAGCCCAGAACATCCCTGTAATCAGGAATTGCTTGGCAATAATCTTGTGATCCTGGCTGAAAATGTATTTCGTAATGAAATTGGACTGATACTTGTCGCCATGATGATGCTCGTGAAAATGATCATCAAAGCCGAGCTGTTCAATCAGTTGCTCTTCATGCGAAGTGTTTGGAGAAGTCACTACATTAGCCATTGGCCTGAATTTTTATGTGGTCAAGCAGATTCGTTGCGATTATCTTATTTTTATTGCTGTACTGGAGCCGGCTCCGCAGCAGGTGCGGGCTCCGCCTTCTTTTCAAATTCAAAAACGCGGTCTTTCCAGGGATCATCTTCCTTCCCCCGTACGTTGCTGAAAAAATACGACTGCTGCTGCGCAGCCCAGACATCATATTCCTCGGGCTCAACAATGCGCACAAGACGCCGCATACTGAAGTGGCTCCTGCCACAAAGCTCCGCACAGGCAAGCTCATAGTCAAAAACCTCCCAGAGCATCTTGCTCGCCGGATCTTTGGGATCCGCAGGTACGTTGAACTCCGGATAATTGCTCAGCTCCTGGCGGAATTCTTCCGTCGTCTTCGTTGGGGTAAAAATGAAATATGTGGGCATGCCCGGAACAGCATCCATCTTTACCCGGAAATGGGGAAGGTAAAAGTTATGCAGTACATCCTGTGAAGTAATACGCACCCGTACCTTTCTTCCTTTAGGCAATACAATCTCTCCGGGATGGAAATCATCCAGGTTCTTTTCATCTTTCCAGTCCTGACCAATCGGGTTAGAGCCACTAATCAGCCTGAAGTTCTTTGCACCGAGCTGTCCATCAGGACCAGGGTAGCGCAGGTTCCAGCCAAACTGGAAGCCGGTAGCCTCAATTTCGATATAGTCCTCGCCATCCTTTACATCCGCCATTACCTCGTTCCAGGCATCCAATCCACCAACGACGAGGAAAGTCATCACGACAGCAGGAACAATGGTCCAAAAAACCTCCAGCTTATTGTTGTGCGGTAAGAAAAGTGCTACCGTCCCTTTCTTTGCCCTGTATTTGAAAGCAAAATAAAACAGCAGGATCTGGGTGATAATGAACACAATCCCCGTGAAAAATAAGGTGATTTTGAACATGTCATCCAGCACCTTTCCGTGCGCAGATGCGGGCTGCCAAGGCCCGAAACCCATGTAGTAGTTTTTGTAATAAATCCCTGAAATCGTGCAACCTACCAGAAAAACTACCATAAACAGCATCATATACACCGCCTGACGACGGTTTACGATATCCTGCATTTCCGCTTCCCCACGGATTTTAGCCGCAAGTTCGGACACCTTACCGATTTGTACGGCAATGATGGCGATCAGGATAATACTCAGAATGACAAGAAGCCCGGTCATATGTATTAGATTTAATTGCAGTTTTTATTCAAGTATGGGAATCGGCATTATGCTAATCAACAAAAGCCCTCCCTAAAGTTTCACACTAATAAGTTATTTAGAATCATTCTACATAAGGCCATACGCTATGGTGTCCACTTTCCACCATGTATGGATCATTCTTAGGTACCAGTGGGGCCTTGCCAAGTTGCTGGAGTACGAAATACAAGAACAAAGCCAGAAAACCCAACATTGTGCCGATTTCCAACAAACCTGGAATAGTAAACCCTGCAGCAAAACCTAGTGCATGATGTGCTCCTTCGGCAGCATGATGTTCGGCACCATGGCTGTGCGCCAAAGCCTCCATAGCCGTGTGCCGTGTCCCTGGCTTAACCATGAGGAAGAAGTCAACCCAGTGGCCAAAGAAGGTAATAATCGCAGCAGTAGCAACAATACCAGTTTTGCGCTTGGAGTCATTCCGCATCAGCAGGAAGAAAGGCACTAAGAAGTTTAATATCAGGTTACCGTAAAACAGTACCGGATAATTCTCACGGCGCTCAAAGAAATAGACTGTTTCCTCCCCTACGTTGCCGTACCAAATCAGCATGAACTGAGAGAACCAGAGGTATGTCCAGAAAACACTAATCGCGAAAAGAAACTTGCCGAGATCATGGAAGTGGTTGGACGTTATATTGGTAAAATATCCCTGACCTTTAAGATAAATCAGCGTAAGGATAGTGAGCGCCATAGCAGAGATAAACCAGCTCGCCCCGGTGTACCACGCAAAGAGTGTGCTATACCAGTGTGCGTCTACCGACATCAGCCACTGCCAGATCATCGCCGCACTGGAGAAACCAGCGATCGGCAAAAAAACAGCCGACCAGAAGCGGATTGAACGGTGGTGAAAGAAATTATCTGCCAGACCCTTACCCGCATGATCCTCCTGGAGGGATATGCTGCGAATCTTCCTGGCAAAGAAAATCCAGACACCGACGATGGCAAAAGTCCCGAAGGTGTACCACCCCTTGTTCAGGAAAGAGGCCTTCCCCTTCAGCACAGTATCCTTGACTACTTCCCCTTCATCTGACCAGTGATACAAATGATGGAAATGGCCCCAGAGGCCGGCAATAATCGGAAGCATCAGTACCAAACCTACGATGAGAAACTGGCTGTAAGCCTCCCAAACCCTTTTCATTCCCACATACCATCCCGCCCATGCGGTGGTGAAAGCAGTAAGGATAAATAAGGACATAAAGGCAATCCCTATAAAAAAAACCGTATTGTGCAGGTAATTGGTCCAAAAACGCGTGTGCAACGCATCATCGCCGAGGAAGGTCAGGACCATACACAGCAGCCCAAGGGCCATAAAACCGAACAGGACATTTTTCTGCCTGGAATGAAATATAAACTCGTTCATCTCTTTTTCGCTTTTAATTTAGGTTTACAGGGCAATCCGGAATCATTTAACGCTGCTGGCGTGGAGCTGCTGCCGGAGCTGCTGCCGCATCGCTAACCGCACCTGCCGGTGCAGCTGCTGCCGGACTTTTCGGTTTGCCAAACTCCGGATTGAGTTCGTTCGCCGTTTCGTCGTATTTCAGATTCTTACTCGTTGCCTGCAGCGACCGGATATAATGAATGACCTGCCACCGCTCTTCGAAATTGAGTTTGTCATTATAGCCACCCATCACATTTTTTCCATACATGATGGAATGATAAAAGCGACCATTACTGGAAAGCAGGAAAGTATCCAACAGGAAATTAGCTGGTGCCGCAGGATACTTGCCTCCTGGATCCCCTTTGGCAGGATCCGGGTCGCGCACAAGGTATCCGGCTCCATCCCCTTTCTCGCCATGGCAAATAGCACAATTGATGTTGTACAACTCTTTACCCACTGCAAGCCCTTTTGCCGTAATCGGGAAAGGGTTATTGCGGATTTCCGCAGTAGCCCGCAACCGTTCTTCCTCCGTATCCTGATAAAAATAAGGTACATGGCCGTTAAGTGGCACTGAAACAGCATTTAGGGATCCCCCTCCGTGCAACATTGCCAGCTTCGCATCATGCCCTTCTTCACCAGCATAGAAGACCCCGGCATACCCCCTTGGAATCGTGCCGTTTACCGGCAATCGAGGCATAGACAAATCTTTCCTTACAAAAGTAGAAGCACTGTCCCAGGTGTTGAAATGGTACCCGGAATAGGATTGTACCTCATACGCAATGGAATGCGCCATATCCGGCATGTATTCCCGTCCAGTGCGTTCACCACGGGAAGGAGAGCAGGAGTAAATGACCACTGCTGTTGCCAGCACGATCAGCGCGTTCTTGATGGTAGGTTTCATCGCAATCGTTTTCAGATATCTTTTAAATGGCCTTCGAATGCACTTCCGAAGCCCCGCTTTTTGCAAAAAAATCCTTGAGCCTGCTTACTTCGTCCCCTTCGGCATTGGTAACGTCAAAAGCGATACAGAACTTGTCGTCGGTAATCCGGTCGTCCAGGGTCGGATTGGAAACACCAGGGCCCAAACCACAAACCGTAAA
>CAZGOT010000151.1:0-7207 GCA_964527495.1 uncultured Haliscomenobacter sp. | reverse complement strand
CATTTGGCGGCGCAAGCCGCCAAATGAAAAGCCGGGGGCTTTTTACACAACCCCGGTGTTTATTCAAAAATTTCTTTCGCCGCCGAAGGCGGCGGAATACTTTTCAGACAACCTCATTTAAAATTAACCTACACCATATATATATGTATATCCTGCTTGTGAGTATTGTCATTGGTCTTTTCGTGGCAATGCTTTTTCTCAATGTGTACTTCCGCGTCAAAGTACTACAGTCGTTTAAGGTCCTTACCCGGAATAAGGTGGAGTTCGGGGCCGTGCATATATTCAATCAGACGCGCAGGGAAAAGGAAATCCTGCCCCGCTACCCCAAATTTCGGGATGAAATCGAAACATTTTGCAACCACCTGAGGTATTCCATACGAATGGCGACCGTCCTGATCGCCTTGATTACCCTTTTTGGGGCCGTTCTGATGTATTTTAGATAACCTACAGGCACATTCAGGATAGGCTGATACAAAACAATTAATGATATGCTGAAAATAGGCGTATTAGGCGCGGGGCACCTGGGCAAAATCCATTTAAAGTGCATTCAACTTGCTAAAAAGTACTACCAACTTGTAGGATTTTATGATGCCGATCCCACAGTAGCATCCAATGTTGCTGCAGCAATGGATCTACCTGCCTATCCCTCTGCGGAGGCGCTCATCAGCGCCGTAGATGTGGTGGATATTGTTACCCCTACCGCTTCCCATTTTTCGCTCGCCGCGCGCGCTATCCAGGAGAAAAAGCATGTTTTCATAGAAAAGCCGCTGACCCATACCCTTCAGGAAGCCGAAACCCTGATACAGATGAGCAAGGCAAACGGAGTAAAAGTCCAGGTTGGGCATGTGGAACGCTTCAATCCGGCATTACTCGCACTGGGCAATATGCGCCTGCAGCCGATGTTTATCGAAGCCCACCGCCTGGCAATGTTTAATCCCAGAGGTACCGACGTTTCCGTCGTTCTCGACCTCATGATTCACGACCTCGACATCGTACTGAGCATGGTAGATGCCCAGGTCAGCAGGGTAGACGCCAATGGGGTAGCGGTAGTGAGTGAAACTCCGGACATTGCAAGCGCAAGGATTGAATTTGAAAATGGCTGTACCGCCAACCTCACCGCAAGCCGTATCTCCCTCAAGCAGATGCGCAAGGTGCGCCTTTTTCAACGCGATGCCTATATCAGTCTCGACTTTTTAGATAAAACTGCCCAGGTAATGCGATTGTCAGATCGGGCAGATGCCTATCCCGATAACAACGCAGCAATGGAATTTCCATCAGCCGGGGGAGTGAAGTACCTCTTTTTAGACAACCCCAGCATCGCTTCCGGAAATGCCATTCAAATGGAATTGGAAGCATTAGCGGAAAGTATCCTGCACGGAGAACGCCCCAGGGTAGATATTCAGGACGGATATCTGGCATTAAAACTGGCCTATCAAATCATTGACAGTATCGCGTCCAAACTCCATAAAAATCCGTCCCTATCTGCCTGATGAAGAAACTGCCCGATTTCGGCATTCCCGGATTAGTCGTCGCCCTTTGCAGCACTATCCTCCTGCCAGGCTGCTCCTGGATTGATCCACCAGACCCAGCACCTGCCTGGCTGCGCATCGCCCCTTTCTCCCTCACAACCGATATCCGCTCACAGGGAAGTGCCTCGGCCAACATTACCGAAGCATGGGTGCAGATAAACGGCGTATTCCTGGGAGTTTATCCCCTTCCTGCTTCTGTTGCCGTACTGGATACCGGGATCCAGGAAATCATCGTAAGCCCAGGGATAAAGGAGAATGGTATAGCCTCTACGCCCGATATTTATCCATTCTATCAGGAAATAAAAATCCGAGGCACCCTTATTCCAGGAAAAGTCCTCCCCGTAAATGCCCGCACCACCTATCAGCCCAATACCCGCTTTCCCCTGATCGAAGGATTTGAAAATGATGGGCACGCCTTTCAGCTCCTACTGAAGGGAAATACCAGCAACCGCATACAAATTAACCGGACTACTGCGTTTGAAGGATTGGGCTCTGGATTGATTGAGCTCAATACCCAGGGACCAGAAGTAGAACTCGCGACTAATACCAAATTTTCCGGACTTACTGAAAAAGGCGCTTTCGTTTATCTGGAAGTGGATTATCAATCCGAGGTACCCGTCGTTTTTGGTGTTATAGCAACCAATAAAGCCAGCGGGCAGGTCACCGTACGCTATCTTCGTGGCTTTAACCCCAGCAACACCTGGAAAAAAATTTATTTTAACTTTTCTTCCGAAATCGCAGGCAGCGTTCCGGAAGATTACCAGGTCATATTAAGAGCAGCAATACCAAAAAACACCGATGGTACACTATCCAGAACAAATGCGCGAATCCTCCTGGACAATATCAAACTTGTCCACTTTTGACCCGGGGATTGCCGTGCAACCCAAAAACACTACGCGTCTGCGCCAGTTGCATACCCTGGTGTACAAAGCATCCGATTACCTTGCCGCAGCAAGTGCCTGGTGCCTGTTCTTCTTTTTTCGTGCCAGCCTGGAAGGGCAACCTCTTTCAGGACAATTGCTCCGGGATCCCAACCTATGGTATGGTATCTCCCTAATCCCTGCCGGATGGCTGGTGCTGTATTCCCTGTTTGATCAGTATCGCGACATTTACCGCCTTTCCCGTATAGCCATGCTGGCACATACCTGTTTACTCACCTTTTTTGGTGTAACCTCCTTGTTCTTTGCCCTCCTGCTCGACGACCGGGTGCCCGACTATACCTATTATTACACCACGTTTGCGGTGCTCTTTGCTTTTCACTTTCTTTTTACTGCAGGTGCGAGGACTTTACTCCTCACCCTGGCGCACAACCGCCTGAAGCAGGGGCATATCGGTTTCAATACCCTCGTCATAGGAGGTAACTCCAGCGCAGTGGAATTGTACAATGACGTATCGGGAAAAGCCCTCAACCCAGGATATCGGTTCGTTGGTTTTATTGATTCCAATGGGAGCAGCAGCAACGAACTCCGGCAGTACCTTCCCTGCCTCGGCAAACTCGACCAACTGCCAACTATTGTCCGGAAATATCAGGTGGAGGAGGTCGTTATCGCGGTAGAGACCAGTGAACACAATAAACTCAAAGGTATCCTTAACACGCTTTTTGATTTTGACCGACAGGTACACATCAGCATTATACCTGATATGTATGATATCCTTTTAGGCAGTGTTAAGATGAACCAGGTCTTTGGCGAGGCCCTGATTCAGGTGCGGCAGGAACTACTCCCCACCTGGCAAAAAATCGCCAAAAGGCTCATAGATGTTGCTTTTTCTCTGACGGTCATGATACTTCTCGCCCCGGTATATGCCTATACTGCCCTGATGGTGCGCTTGTCTTCTCCGGGACCGGTCTTTTTTTCTCAGGAAAGAGTAGGGCGCAATGGTAAACCTTTCCAGATTTATAAGTTTCGCTCTATGTATCTGAACGCTGAACAAGACGGGCCGCGACTTTCCCAGGATGGAGATGAGCGCTGCACCCCCTGGGGCGCACTGATGCGCAAATGGCGTCTGGATGAACTCCCTCAGTTTTGGAATGTCCTCAAAGGCGATATGTCCGTTGTCGGCCCACGGCCGGAGCGCCAGTTTTATATTGACCAAATCGTCCAACAAGCACCGCACTACCGGCACCTTCTTAAAGTCCGTCCAGGCATTACTTCCTGGGGACAGGTTAAATACGGATACGCCTCCAACGTGGAGCAGATGGTTCAGCGCCTGAAATTCGATATCCTGTATATAGAGAATATGTCCCTTGCACTGGATTTTAAAATCATGTTCTATACCGGGTGGGTAATTCTGCAGGGAAAAGGGAAATAAATTTTGATGATTTTGCTTTGCAAAATCATCAAAATAGGCGCTTATAAATATAGGGTTGTGTAAAAAGTATTCTGCCGCCTACGGCGGCGAAAGAAAATTTTAAATGAATGATGTTTTGCCTCATTTTGCTTTGCAAAATGAGGCAAAACATCAATATTTGGTGGCTTACGCCGTCAAATGAAATGCCAGGGGCTTTTTACCCGACCCCTGAATATATTCCAAGCTTAAATTTACAGTCCGAACGCAGCCTTTACCTTTGCTACATAGTCCAATTTTTCCCAGGTAAACGTTTCTACCTCTTTGCGGATATAGGTACCGGAGCCATCCCGCAATTCAACCACTTTGGTCTCGGAAGCCCTCCCCATATGGCCATAGGCTGCTGTATCAGAATAAATTGGGTTACGCAATTTCAGGCGTTGCTCAATAGCGAAGGGCCGCATATCGAACAATTGATCTACTTTTTGAGCAATCTCGCCATCGGAAAAAGGCACCTTTGAAGAGCCATAGGTATTGATATAAATATTCGTAGGCTTGGCGATACCGATTGCATAAGAAACCTGAACCAGCACCTCATCACAGATTCCTGCGGCTACCAGGTTTTTGGCAATATGCCGGGTGGCATAGGCCGCTGAACGATCCACCTTGGAAGGGTCTTTTCCCGAAAATGCGCCGCCGCCATGGGCTCCTTTGCCACCATAGGTATCCACAATAATTTTCCTACCCGTGAGGCCGGTATCCCCATGAGGACCCCCGATTACAAATTTTCCTGTCGGGTTGACATGGTAAGTTATGTTGTCGGTAAAAAGTGCCTGAATATGCGCTGGGAGTTTTGCTTTCAGACGGGGAATCAGGATATTGATGATATCGAGCCTGATCTGGTGCAGCATTTGGGCATCAGTGGCGAAATCATCGTGCTGGGTAGAGACCACTATGGTATCAATACGCACAGGTTTGTGGTCATCGGAATATTCGATAGTGACCTGGGATTTGGCATCGGGACGCAGGTAGCGCATTAAATCCGTATGGTTGCGCCGGATATCAGCCAGTTCCCAGAGGATACGGTGGGCCAGATCGAGGGCGAGGGGCATGTAGTTATCTGTTTCGACTGTTGCATACCCGAACATCATACCCTGGTCGCCAGCTCCCTGATCTTCCGGGTTTTCACGCTCTACACCCTGGTTGATGTCAGGAGATTGCTCATGAATCGCAGAGAGGATACCGCAGGAATTGGCTTCGAACATATATTCAGACTTTGTATAGCCAATCCGTCGAATAACATCCCTTGCAATTTGCTGGACATCCAGATACGTTTTTGATTTTACCTCTCCGGCGAGGACAACCTGACCAGTCGTGACCAGCGTCTCACAAGCTACCTTTGCAGCAGGGTCGAAAGCCAGGAAATGATCTACAAGCGCATCGGAGATTTGATCCGCTATTTTATCTGGGTGTCCTTCGGAAACCGACTCGGAAGTAAATAAGTAGGCCATTTTATTTAATTTTTATGGTGGGTATAAAGCCCTACAAAAATAATATTTATTGAAAACTCTTAGCAAATTAGAGATAAAGGCTTTATTTAATCCTGCATTCCAGCATCTTTATCCTGCCTTCATTCGTGTATAAGAATCCTTCCAGGAGGTCTCCGATAGCTACAGGGCCGACCCCGGCAGGTGTACCCGTGAAAATCAGGTCGCCCATCTGCAGTTTAAAGAAGCGGGAAACATACCCCAGGATATCCCGAAAAGAAAAAAGCATATCTCTGGTGTTGCCTTGCTGTACCCTTTCGCCATTTTTATACAATTCAAAGGCGACGGCACCGGGGTCAGGAAATTTTTCCAAAGGTAAGATTGTACTGAGCGGAGCGGAGCCATCGAATGCTTTCGCGATTTCCCAGGGGAGGCCCCTGGTTTTACATTTTTGCTGAAGATCCCGTGCCGTGAAATCAATCCCAAAGCCAATCCCACTAATGTAGGAATCGGCAAATTCTGGCTGCACATAGCGTCCATTTTTACCGATTTGGAGCACTATTTCCCCTTCGTAGTGTAGATCAGTGGTGAATTCCGGGTAATACAGGGGCTTATCCCCAACAATCAGCGCAGAAGGTGGCTTCATGAACACGACCGGTTCCTCTGGCACCGCGTTGTTGAGTTCACGGGCGTGCTCAGAGTAATTGCGGCCGATACAGATAATCTTCATGGTCAAAACTTCACGTTCATCAATCCTGCGAGTTCCTTCACTTCTCGAACCGTTTCCTGTGCGCGTTTGCGGATTTGCTCAGAAGACTGCCGGATTTGTTCTTTCACAGCTTTCTTATGTTCGCTCATTTCCGCACGCCGCTGGCGGGCATGCATACTGATTTCGATCAATGCATCGGCAACTGCGTCCTTTAAATCCACATACTTGAGCTGGCCGTTGGCATAATCTGCCAGAAGGGTTGCCCGGATATCTGACTTGCCGCACGCCTTTAGCATTTCGAATAAGTTGGCAACACCGGCACTCATTTCACCCTTTACCTCTTCCCCCGTATCGGTTACGGCTGAGCGGACTTGCTTCCGAATCCTCGCATCATCGGCAAATACATTGATATAATGCTTTTCCCCCGCACTTTTGCTCATTTTGCGCGTTGGGTCGGCAGGCGACATCACTTTAGGCACTTCTGTATAAATTGGTTCCGGCAGGACAAAGTATTCTTTCCCTACCTGGTTGTTGAAGCGCTGGGCGATATTGCGTGTCAATTCCAGATGTTGTTCCTGATCTTTTCCAACAGGTACATAGTCTGCACGATAAATCAGGATATCTGCGGCCTGGAGAACGGGGTAATCCAAAAGGCCTGCTGAAATGAAGGATTCTTCAGAGATTTGGGTGCTTTTATCCTTGAATTGTGTCATTCGGGTAAGCTGGCCATAAGAAGTGAAGCAGTTGAAAATCCAGCTCAGCTCTGCATGTTCGGGGACGAGGGATTGGACAAAGAGATTTTCCGGGGAGATTCCGGTTGCAAGCAGGTTGAAAATCAGTTCCCAGGTATATTCCCTAAGCATTTTGGGATTGTACGGCATTGTCATAGCGTGGTAATCCACTACGCCGTAGTAACAGCGATAGGTAGTCTGGAGATCCACCCAATTTTTTACAGCCCCGAAGTAGTTGCCAAAGTGCATGTCTCCCGTGGGCTGTATACAGGAAAGTACCGTTTTTCTATTGTCCATGATGTAGAATTTGACCATCAGGGCTATCGCTTTTGGTACGTGGGATCGCCCTATTCCTTCATTTGCCCGGGCTACTGGCAATAGGCCCGATACTATACCAGATTAACCAGCTGCAGCAATGACGGAAATCTCGACATTAGCCCCTTTCGGCAATGCTGCCACCTGAAC
>CAZGOT010000150.1:0-7226 GCA_964527495.1 uncultured Haliscomenobacter sp. | reverse complement strand
GGTATGGTAGGGGCTTGTATCGGGTTGTGGTGGTACAATGCCTTCCCAGCCCGGGTATTCATGGGCGACACCGGAGGCCTGGCTCTCGGAGGGATTATAGCAGCGATGTCCCTGCTACTGCGCAAGGAACTGCTCATTCCCGTTTTATGCGGAATTTTTCTCGTAGAAAACCTTTCGGTAATCCTGCAGGTGGGGTATTTCAAATACACCCGGCGGAAATTTGGCGAGGGCAGACGGATACTCCTTATGGCACCCCTGCATCACCACTACCAGAAAAAGGGCCTGCACGAGGTCAAGATTGTCACCCGCTTCTGGATTGTAGGTATCCTGCTTGCGGTGATTACTATCATTACCCTTAAAACGCGATAAACTTACGCTATATACACTATGGAAAATACAGGGCAATTATTGGTAGTACTTGGTGGCGGGGAAAGCGGTGCAGGGGCTGCGCTGCTCGCCAAGGCAAAGGGATACGACGTATTCCTTTCCGACCTGGGAATCCTGCAGCCCATTTACCGGGAACAGTTGAGCAATGCCGGGATTGATTTTGAAGAAGGCAGCCATGATGAAGCCCGCATTTTAGAGGCAGGACTGGTGGTTAAAAGCCCGGGAATCCCGGAAAAAGCCCCTCTGGTCCAAAAACTCCGGGCCAAGGGCATACCACTGGTCTCAGAGATTGAATTCGCTTCCTGGTTTACCCAGTCTTTTATTATCGGTATTACCGGCACCAATGGAAAAACCACCACTACAAGGCTTACCCATCACTTGTTGTGTGCCGGGGGCAAAGATGCCGAAATAGGGGGTAACGTAGGTAAAAGCTTCGCCATGAACGTGCTGGAAGCCCCAAATGCCATCCATGTCCTGGAATTGAGCAGTTTTCAACTCGACGATATCTCGAGGTTCCGCCCCAATATCGCCATGTTGCTGAACATCACGCCCGATCATCTGGACCGCTACGACTATGCCTTAGAAAAATACGCTGCAGCAAAACTCCGCATAATGGAAAACCAAGGCCCGGAGGATCTTTTTCTCTACAATGCCTCGGATCCGCATACGATGGCCTTTGTGCAACATTCCCGCATTCCAGGCCGCGCTATTGGACTACATCAGCATATGTTCGATGGCAATCTCCTGAAAGTGGGTGGCCATACATTTGATTTGTCCACCTCCCCGCTGCGGGGTGCACACAATGCCATGAACGCGCTGTTTGCCATCCACGCTGCTCTTGAACTCGGAGTTGCTGCAGAGGAAATTCAAAAAGGGCTCGATACGTATATCAACGCACCCCATCGCCTGGAATGGATCGCGGAGATTGACGGGGTAGCATATTTCAACGATAGCAAGGCCACCAATGTGGAATCTGCCTACTATGCATTGCAGGCAACGACCAAGCCTATCATATGGATTGTAGGTGGACAGGATAAAGGTAATGATTACCAGGTACTTTTGCCTTTGGTTCGGGAAAAAGTCAGGGCAATTATCTGTCTTGGCCTGGACAACCGGAAAATCCTGGAGGCATTTTCACCTTTAGGCCTTCCGATGCAGGAAATCCGTAGCGCAGCGGAGGCCGTACAGGTAGCCAGGGAGCTGGCAAGTAGCGGGGACGTCGTCCTCCTTGCCCCTGCCTGTGCGAGTTTTGATTTATTTCGGAACTACGAAGACCGGGGCGAACAGTTTCGGGCAGCAGTGATAGCACTCCAGGACAGATAAAGTCCCTGGAAGGTACCGGACAGACCACAGGAATTGAAAACAACCGCTTTGCGGTACAAATAAGCAGAAATGACCACTTTCATCGCCAGACTGACCGCTGAGTTGCGGGGCGATCGCTCCATTTGGGCGGTAATGGCCGTACTGGCCGTGTTCTCCCTGCTGAGCGTTTATAGTGCGACTGGCAGTCTTGCTTACAAGATGCAGGAAGGCAATACGGAGGCCTATCTCATCAAGCATGGGGTTATCCTGATATTCGGGATAGCCATTGCCTATTTCATCCATCTGGTCAATTACGGCTTTTTTAGCCGGATTGCGCCGACCCTGATGATGATTGCGGTACCACTCCTTTTATATACTATAGTCTTTGGCGTAAACATCAACGATGCACGGCGATGGATTGCGTTGCCAGTTCTTGGATTGACGGTTCAGACCTCGGACTTTGCCAAACTTGCCCTTATCCTGTATCTGGCCAGGATGATTTCCTCCCGCCAGGACCGGATTACCGATGTCCGGGAGGCGCTTATTCCGATAATCGTACCAGTAGCGCTTATTTGCGGATTAATAGCCCCTGCCGATTTATCCACTGCCATCTTGTTATTCCTGACTGCCGTTCTCATGATGTTTGTAGGACGGGTTTCCCTGCAATATATAGGTATGTTACTGATGGCCGGGGTTTTGGTATTTGCCATGTTGATTATAGTGGGCAACTTTTTCCCAGACTATGTCCGGGTAGAGACCTGGGCTTCCAGGGTCAACGAATACGTAGGAGATCCCAATGGCGGATTCCAGGTACAGCAGGCGAAAATTGCCATAGCCAATGGGAAGTGGTTTGGGCTGGGGCCTGGCAACAGTATCCAGCGCAATTTCCTGCCGTCCTCTTATGCCGATTTCATTTATTCGATTATTTGTGAAGAGTATGGGATAATTGGAGGGGCGATTATTATTGCGATGTACCTGGTATTGTTTTTCCGCATCACCCGTTTGGTCACCAAAAGCCCCAAGGCTTTTGGCGCCATGGTTGCCCTTGGTCTCAGTATCAGCATGGTGTTACAGGCTTTCATCAATATAGGGGTTGCAGTCCACCTCATACCAGTAACAGGGATTACCCTTCCCTTGGTCAGTATGGGCGGCTCTTCGGTTTTTTTCTCCTGTATAGCCTTTGGGATCATCCTGAGTGTAAGCAGATATATTGAGTCATTGAATACGTAAAGCAATGCCGGCAACGAAACAAAAGATAAAGGTCATTATCAGCGGGGGTGGTACCGGGGGGCATATCTTCCCTGCCATCGCTATTGCTGATGCCATCCGGGCGAAATACCCGGAAGCAGACCTGCTCTTTGTCGGTGCCAAAGGCAGGATGGAGATGGAGCGGGTACCCAAAGCGGGTTATCCTATCAAAGGACTTTGGATCAGTGGATTTCAGCGGGCCCTTGACTGGCGGAATTTGCTTTTTCCCATAAAATTGCTGAGTAGCCTGGCATCGGCATATACCATACTTCGCCGTTTCCGCCCCGATGTGGTTATCGGCGTTGGCGGATATGCCTCCGGACCACTGCTTGAGGTGGCTGTCCGGCTTGGGATTCCGGCGCTAATTCAGGAACAGAATTCCTATGCAGGGGCGACCAACCGGATTCTGGCCCGGAAAGTGCAAAAAATCTGCGTGGCCTATCCGGACATGGAGCGGTATTTCCCCGCCGAAAAAATCCGGATAACCGGAAATCCCGTGCGCAGGGAAGTCTTCGAGCAAAAAATCCCAGCAGGGGAAGCGCGTACCTTTTTTGGGCTTGACCCCACAAAACCTACCCTGCTCGTTTTCGGCGGCAGCCTCGGCGCCCTCGCCCTGAATGAAGCGATGGAAAGGGGTGCCGCCATACTAGCCCAACACCCGGATATTCAGGTTATCTGGCAATGTGGGAATGCCTATTACGAACGGTTTCGGTCAAGCCAGACGGCGGGAATGCCACAGGTTAGGCTATTGCCTTTTCTGGAGCGGATGGACATGGCCTATGCTGCTGCCGATGTAGTAATATGCCGTGCAGGAGCCCTTACCATTTCGGAACTCTGTATGGCGGGGAAAGCTGCTATTTTGGTCCCATCGCCATTTGTAGCGGAAGACCACCAGACAAAAAACGCCAGTGCCCTGGTTACCCGCCAGGCGGCATGGATGGTTAAAAATATGCAAGCCGCAACAGAAATGTTGCCGCAAGCTATCGCATTACTTACTGATACCGAACTGCGCCGGAGCCTGGAAGACAATATCAGGGCGATGGCAAAACCCAATGCGGCAGAAGCGATTGCCGATGAGGCAATCGCTCTCTGCAACATCGGAAAATGACGTACTAATAATGAATATGGACCTAAACGACATCAAGAAAGTCTATTTCATCGGAATCGGTGGCATTGGGATGAGTGCCCTGGCCCGCTATTTTCTGGGCCGCGGTGCAGAAGTCCACGGGTATGACCGTACTGCCACTCCGCTGACGCAGCACCTGGAGGCTGAAGGGATGCACCTGCATTACCACGAAGCACCGGAGCTTGTGCCCGAAGGCATAGACCTGGTCGTTTATACGCCTGCTGTTCCGGCATCCCACCTGGAATTGCAGCATTTCCGCTCCCTGGGCATCGAACCCAAAAAACGCGCTGAAGTCCTTGGGATTATCAGCAGGGGGATGAAAACGGTGGCAATCGCCGGCACCCACGGCAAAACCACTACTTCTTCCATTACGACCCACCTGCTTCGAAGCAGTGGGATAGATTGCACTGCTTTTCTCGGCGGCATTGCACTTAATCTGGGGTCCAACTTCGTCCAGGGAAAGAGTGCATGGGTAGTCGTGGAGGCCGACGAATTCGACCGGTCGTTCCTACACCTGCATCCAGACATTGCAGGCATCCTCTCTACCGATGCCGACCATCTGGACATTTACGGCGACCGGGAGGTGCTGATGGAAACGGGCTTCCGCGCTTTTGCCCGGCAAGTAAAGGCAGGTGGAAGCCTCTGGCTGCAATTCCGGCTCGAGGAGCAGTTTCCAGGATTGGATGCACATACTTTCGGTGTGGAAGGCGGAGAGTACTATAGCTCCAATATCCACGTTGATGACGGCCATTTCGTATTTGACTACCATAGTTCAGAGGATATCTGGAAGGAATTGCGGCTCCCGCTGCCAGGCAGGCATAACGTAGAAAACGCTACTCTGGCCATCAGCATCGCCCGTCAGCTTGGTGCACAGGAGAGCGATATCCGGGAGGGACTGCTGTCCTTCCGGGGTGTCAAGCGTCGGTTTGAAGCCGTTTATCGCGATGCGGAAATCGCCTATTTCGACGACTATGCCCACCATCCCACGGAGTTGAAAGCTGCTATTGCGGCTGCACGGGAGTTATTTCCCGGCAAGCACCTTACGGGGGTATTTCAGCCACATCTATTCAGCCGTACCCGCGATTTTGCCGATGGTTTTGCTGAGGCGCTGGATCAACTCGACGAGCCGATCCTACTCGAAATTTACCCTGCCAGGGAACTTCCTATTCCCGGCGTGAGTTCTGATATGTTAAGGCAAAGGATGAAAAACCCCTCTGTGCGCCTGCTCGGAAAGGAACAGCTCCTGGGAGCGCTGAAATCTATCCATCCTGGTGTATTACTGACGCTTGGAGCGGGGGATATAGATACTTTTGTACAACCTATCCGGCAACTTTTGGAGGCAAGGACTAAAAACAGGGGCAATGAGGCATAGAGAATGGAATAACAGCATAAAACGCCTGGTATGGGTGGGTATAATTTTCTTTGGCACAGCCCTGATTATCTCTGCGGTGGATAAAAAGCAATCCAGCAGGATCGAATCCCTGGATATTGAGGTTAAGCCCCTCGCAGATGGCAGTAGTCTGGTTAAATCCGGGGACATTTTAAACAGTATAACCAGAAGTATTGGATTCCGGCTGGAGGGCCTGGCTATCAGGGAACTGGATGTGGCAAGGCTGGAACGCATGCTGGAAAAAGACCCGCTCATCCTGGGTGCTGATGTATTTGTTGACGCCCGCAATAACCTGCACATCCGCGTCAAGCAGCGACAGCCGTTGATGCGGGTTATTGACCAAAACGGATTTAGCTACTACCTCGACAAGGATGGCGTACAAATGCCCCTTTCGCCACATTTTTCTGCCAGAGTACTGGTAGCTTCCGGGTATATCCCTCCCCATGTGCCCGATTTTCTGGAGCGAAAAAGGCATACCCTGAAGAGTTTGTTCCTGCTGGCACACGATATCCTCAGCGATCCTTTTTTTCGGGATATGATCGGGCAGATGTACATCAACAATCAGGGGGAAATCGTACTTTCCCCTATTCTTGGCGATCAAAAAATCCTCTTCGGAGGGTACCGGGATGCACGCGAAAAGCTGCGCAATCTGAAAATTTTTTACAAAGAAGCCCTGCCTTATGCAGGCTGGAGAAAATACGATTTTATTGACCTTAGGTTCCGCGGACAGGTGGTAGGTAGATAACCCTCTGCACGCGTTTCCAAAACCCTGCGCTAAAACCAACAGGTTATGAAAGATGCTAATTATCGCCCATCAGACTTCACGGTAGCTTTGGATATCGGCACCACTAAAGTCTGCGCAATTGCTGGCCGTAAAAATGAATACGGCAAACTCGAAATCCTGGGAATGGGCAAAGTAAGCTCGGAGGGAGTACTGCGCGGCGTAGTGTCCAATATCGAAAAAACTGTCAATGCCATTGCTCAGGCTACGGAAAGTGTTCGCAAGGGCCTTGGCGGCGGCAGCTTTGAGAGTGTTCATGTGGGTATCGCCGGACAGCACATCAAAAGTCTGCAACATCGCGGCTTGCTGGTGCGCCACAACGATCATCTCGAGATTAACCAGGACGACATTGACAAGCTCATCAGCGATATGTTCAAATTGGTGTTGCCCCCGGGCGACAAGATCCTGCATGTTATCCCCCAGGAATATACGGTGGATAATGAGCAGGGCATCATAGACCCCATCGGCATGTCCGGTGTACGTCTTGAAGCCAATTTCCATATCATTACAGGACAAATTACGGCTTCCAATAATATTTTCCGCTGTGTAGAACGCACGGGCCTCAAGGTTGCCAACATGACCCTGGAGCCCATTGCCTCCGCCCTTGCGGTACTCAGTGAGGAGGAGAAAGAAGCCGGTGTTGCCCTGGTGGATATTGGCGGTGGCACCACCGAAGTGGGCGTGATCTCGCTCGGCGGTATGGTGTACAAAGGCAGTGTTCGGGTCGGTGGCGATAAGTTTGATGAGTCCATCATCAGTTACATTCGGCGCAATTACGGTATGCTGATTGGCGAGCCCACGGCCGAGGCTATAAAGAAGAAGATTGGTTCTGCCTTCCCCGGCAGCGAAGTCAAAGAAATGGAAGTGCGTGGGCGCAATCTGTCGGAGGGTGTGCCGCGTAGCTTTACCATTTCTAGCAACGAGATTCTGGAAGCATTGACCGACCCGATCAATAGCATTGTTTCTGCTGTCAAAAATGCCCTGGAGCAAAC
>CAZGOT010000149.1:0-7246 GCA_964527495.1 uncultured Haliscomenobacter sp. | reverse complement strand
ATTGTTTTTGCAAAGCAAAATCAAGGGAAACAGTGTTTGTTCAAAATTTCCTTCCCCCGCCGAGGGCGGCGGAATATTTTTTACACAACCCCGAATGTTCAGACAGCCTCAAAAAAATTATATTTTGTCGCCAAAGGCGGCAGAACACCCAGTACGCAATAATTAGCCTCTGGACCCTTTGAGGATCCGAATTTCCCTTTTCAATTCCTGGACCTGGAGGTCTTTTGCCTTCCGGGAATCTTTCAACGCCTGAATTTGGTATTGTAAACTTTCGACTGCTGGTACTTCGCCGGGGAGTACGGTCGTTTCTTCCTTGCCGGCCTCTGGCTCCTGCCCGGCTTGCTCTTCTATCCCGATTAACCGTTTGATATTCCGGAGGCCATCTTCGCCATTGACATAGGATGCGAGGATATAGGCTATGGGTGTGAGGATGAGGAGCAAAAGGAAAAAGCGCGCAAATCCGGTGAGTTTTAATTTTCGAGCCATGGCGGGCAGTTTTTTGTGTGGTACAAAGATATTGTTAAATTGCCGAAAAATAAGCGCTTTCCTTGGATATGAACGAGGTGTATATTTTTGATGCTGTCCGAACGCCGCAGGATATGCGCAGTGGGGACAACCCTTATCTGGAAATTAAGCCGGTTGATCTGCTTGCACGTACCTTGAACGCGCTAAGGGAAAGGAGTGGTTTTGAGCCTTCTGAGGCAGGAGATGCACTCATAGGCATGGTGGGCCAGGGGGAGAACTATGGCACCAACATTGCCCGGGCAGCGCTGCTCAAAGCAGGCTGGCCAGCCTCTGTAAGCGGTATTGCCCTAAACCGGAACGGTGCTTCGAGCCTTTCGGCCATCAATCTGGCCTCGGCTAAAATCCTGGCCGGGCTAGATCGC
This sequence comes from uncultured Haliscomenobacter sp., assembly GCA_964527495.1. Taxonomy (GTDB): domain Bacteria; phylum Bacteroidota; class Bacteroidia; order Chitinophagales; family Saprospiraceae; genus JADJPL01. The sequence continues at coordinate 6,359 of CAZGOT010000149.1, read as the reverse complement.
TTTTGTATTGCTGGAGGTGTGGACCGGCATAGCAGTACCCCGCTTGCCCCATTTCAGGGCATTGGGCCCATCAGTGATCCCGAATGGCTGGCACAGACAGGGTATATTCCGCCACCCCTTGCAGCCGATCTTCTGGCTACGATACACGGAATTAGCCGGAATGAGGCAGATAATTATGCCCTGCGTTCTTTTCAAAAGGCTTCGGTTGCTTTGGAACAGGGACTTCTGGACCCATCGCGGATTGCGTTATCTGACCGGAATGGGTTGTCTCTTCTTAAGGAAGATTCCCTGCGCTGGGCTTCTTTAACCACTGCAGACCTGGCAGTAATGGAGCCGATGAATCAGGCATTACCTGCTCCTGGCTTCGAAGATATTGCCCTTGGCCGATATCCAGAGGTAGAACAGATAGATTATATCCATACTTACGGCAATTCCGCCCCCAGGGCCGATGGTGCGGCATTATTACTTCTAGGCAGCAGCACCCATGGAAAAGCACTGGGCCTCCGGCCATTGGCGCGCATCATTGCGATGAGCCATACTTGTACAGAGCCTACATTGATGTTTCAGGGAGGCGTGGAGGCGGCGCGGAAATGTTTGGTCGCAGCAGGGATGCGCAAGGAAGATATTGGTTTATGGCGTTGCAATGAGCCTTATGCTGCTGTGGGCCTTTATTTTCAGCGGAGTTTTGAAATTCCGGATGAGCGGCTCAACTTAGGGGGTGGTGCGATTGCTTTTGGAAAATCTGTCGCCGCAGGCGGAGCCATACTGGCAGCCTTTCTTCTTTGCGAAATGGAAAGGCAGCAAATCGGGACGGGGCTGGTTGCAGTGGCAGCGGAAGGAGGTATCGGTGCAGCCTTGATCGTGGAAAAATTATAGGTTTTCCCAAAACTATTTCGATGATCGCCTACAAAAAAGATGCAGATAATATCGTTACGCTGACGCTCGACATGGAGGGGCGCAGTGAAAACATCATCAACCAGAAAATCTGGTCGGCCTTTATTCCCGTCCTTGCTCGTCTTAAAGAAGAGAAAGCCAGTGGAAAACTGCGGGGCGTTATCCTGACTTCTGCCAAGAAAACCTTCATGGCAGGCGGGGACCTGGAGTATCTTTTTCAGGCTACAGACGCAGAAGAAATCTTTTCCGAAGCGGAGGGGTTAAAGAAATTTTTGCGCGACCTGGAAAGCCCAGGCGTACCGGTCGTTGCCGCTATCAATGGAGATGCAATTGCTGCTGGATTTGAAGTGGCACTGGGATGCCACCACCGGATCGTATTAGATGATCCGACCATCCGGGTGGGGCTACCGGAAGTCAAAATGGGTCTGATCCCTTCCGGAGGGAGTATCGTCCGCCTAATGTGGCTTCTGGGAATCCTCAATGCCTATTCCATCCTCTCGGAGGGCAGGCGTTACCCGCCCCGGGCTGCATTACAGGCGGGGATTATTGACGAGCTGGCGTCATCGCCCCAGGATATGATGAAAAAGGCCAAAGAATGGCTCCTGCGCACAGCAGAAGGGCGCAGGCCCTGGGATGTGGAAGGCAGGTCTAGTCCCGGAGGTACGGCAAAGGAACGCGAAGTCGGACAGCAGATTATGGAGCTTTCTGCGGCGTTAGGCGGGCAGTATTACAACAATTACCCGGCACCTCAGGCTATTTTGCATATTCTGGCGGAGGGATCTAAAGTGTCCTTCGATGCGGCCTGCCGCCTGGAAAGCCGATATTATACGGAACTGGTGCTTAGTAAGGCCTGCAAGAATATGATACAGGCGTTTTGGTTTGATGCCAACGCTATTCATGCCGGCATGGAACGCCCCAAAGGTTTTGGCCGCTTCAGGCCCAGGAAAATCGGTATCATCGGTGCCGGGTTGATGGGTTCCGGCATTGCCCTCTCCTGTGTGCGCAATGGTATGGAAGTTGTGCTGAAAGATGTTTCCAGACCGATTGCCGGGCTGGGCATTGCCCTCATTGCACGTGCTCTGGAAGAAGGACTTCAGCATGGAGAAGGTTTGCCGGCAGGGGGAATAGATTTTGCCAATGCCCTGCATACCACTGAAGATGCCCGGGACTTTTCCGATTGCGACCTGGTAATTGAAGCAGTTTTTGAAAACCAACCAATAAAAGAAAAAGTTACCCGGGAGGCAGCTTTGTATCTCGACGAATACGCATTTCTTGCTTCCAACACTATTTCCATTCCTATTTCCCGCCTCGCTACCGCATCCGGACGACCGGAAAATTTTATTGGATTACATTTTTTTCCTCCGGCTGAATCCGTCCCACTGGTCGAAATTGTTCGTGGAGAGGAGACCTCCCAGGAAACCATAGCAAAGGCCTTTGACTTTGTGCGTGCGCTGAATAAAACGCCTGTAATCGTCAAGGACGATTGGGGTTTTTATGTCGCCCGTGTGCAAAACACCTACCTCCTGGAGGGTATTTCTTTGCTACAGGAGGGATATCCGCCCGCATTGATCGAGAATCTCAGCCGGCAGGCGGGTATGCCGCGCAGCCCGCTCGCACTGGCAGACGAACTCGGTATGGAGCTGGTATTGACCTACGAACAACAGGCTGCTGCGCATTATGGGCCGCAATATATCAAGCACCCTGCAGCAGACCTGGTTGAAGAAATGTTGAATAAACACCGTCGCCCGGGAAAGCTGGCCCTTGCCGGCTTTTATGACTATTCGGCAGATGGCAGGCGAAAACTCTGGCCGGGACTAAAGCAATTTCTTGTGCATCCGCTTCCGCCTACCCAATATACAGAAATCATCGAACGCCTGTTGATTGCACAGGTACTGGAAGCCGTCTGGTGTATGCAGGAGGGGGTTGTACAGTCGGTAGAAGCAGCAAATCTTGGTAGCATTTACGGCTGGGGCTTTCCCGCTTCAAGGGGAGGGGTTATTCAGTTTATCCGGGAGTGTGGCAAGGCGGTATTTCTGGAAAAATGTAAAGCCCTCAGAGCCCAGCTTGGGCCACGTTTTCGGACACCCGGTTTGTTGAAAGACCTCTTTGAAGTATAAAAAAAAGACCGCATAGATAAAAAAAGTACGAAAAGAAAAATATTCGCAATATTGTTTGGCACACAAAGTTTTTTATGTATTTTTTTTCGTACTTTCGCCGTATTGGCAAACCGTCATTTTGTATGATATCGGTTGCTGATAACTGCCCCACCGGTATTGGACTTTGGTAAGCATTCGATTTCATTTACTTTCAAGGAACTTTGTGAGGAAACACGATCTAATTATTGCAGGCGGGGGCTGTGCCGGTCTGAGTCTGGCTCTGGAAGTTCTGGACCAACCGGAATGTAGGGATAAACGTATTCTCCTTATAGACAACGCCCCCAAGGCTGGCAATGATAGGACCTGGTGTTTCTGGACACAGGATCCCGCGAAATATGCCCCTATCCTGACCAAGACCTGGCAGGAGGTTCATTTTGCAGGGCCGAAGGGCAGACAGAGAACTGCGACGATTGCTCCCTATACCTATTGTATGATCCGGAGCAGTGATTTTTATGCAATGGCCCATGAAAAAATTGCCCGCCATCCAAATGTAGAGTTCTTATACGGGCATATTGACCATATCCACAGTGGCAAAACGGAGGGCGAGGTATGGGTCAGGAATATATGCTATAAGGCACCGTGGGTATTTAACAGTTGCTTTTCCTTTTCCATGCTTCAGGACGAGGCGCCTGCTTCGGCGCTCTGGCAGCATTTTAAAGGGTGGTGGATCCGAACGGAGCGTTCTGTTTTCTCTCCTCAAACGGCAACGTTAATGGATTTTCGGACTGCCCAGCTTCAGGGGGGACATTTTTTATACCTTTTGCCTTTGAATGCCCAGGAAGCCCTGGTAGAATATACTGTTTTTTCCTCTGAACTGCTGAATAGGAATTTTTATGACGATGCGCTTAAAACTTACCTTGGGCAGACTATACAGGTAGGTCCTTACGAGATACTGGAAGATGAGTATGGGGTCATCCCAATGTTCGAAGTCGCAAAACCAATGGTCAAAGGTAGTAGGATAGTGGAGATTGGTACAGTTGGCGGTGCGGTAAAACCCACTACAGGGTATGCTTTTTTGCGTATCCAAATGCAATCCAGGGTTTTGGCCAGACAGCTTGCGACAGGTCAGCACCCTGTGCTATCCAATTTGCCGGCGCGTTTTGGATTTTATGATGGTTTACTGTTGCACCTTTTACAAACCAGGGGGCTGGAGGCGGCTCGTATTTTTGATGCTTTGTTTCAGCGCAATCCCCTCCCAAGGATTCTGCGCTTTCTGGATGAGCGGAGCAGCCTCTACGAAGAAGGCCTTCTTTTTTCTACGCTGCCCTGGGGGTTATTTCTTCAGGCGTTATGGGAGAAGCATTTTGTTGGTGCGGTAGCAGCGCCTCCGCTAAGTTGGAATAAAAACAGCGTCCTATGATTACGCGTTACCCTCTGCTGGATCCGTTCCTTTGGCTTACTGCCTTATTGGCTGTTCTTGGAGGCTTACTTTTTCCGGAATGGATGCAAAGGGCGGAATACCCTCTGGCGCTGGTGCTGATAATGGTTGTTGGTTTGCCACATGGAGCAACGGATCACCTGCTTTTCAGACAGCTTTTCCGGGAAAAGGGGCGGCAAACGTCTATGGTGCGCTTTTATGTGCTATATGTTGGTCTTGTTTTGGCTTATGGGGTGTTTTGGGTGATGCTGCCTTTACCTGCATTGATTTTGTTCCTGCTGGTTTCGGTGTACCATTTTGGGCAATCCAATTGGAATTATCTTGCCCCGCGGGCTTGGGGGGTACATCTGTGCTGGGGCGCTTTTGTGCTTTTCGTGCCGGTAGTATGGCATTTTGGAGAGAGCCGGGAAATACTGGAAACGATGCTGCGCCGGGAAGTTCCGGATATTTCACAGAAGGCTAAAATAATTGTGGTTGCTGGCCTTCTTTTACTGAACCAAGGGGTGGTTGTCTGGAAAACGGTGCGAAAGAAACTGGGTATTTGGAACGGGATACTGGAAAGCGTCAACCTTTGGGTGCTGCTGGGGATGTTCCTGAGCTTACCACTGTTGCTGGGGTTTGCCCTGTATTTTGCCGGTTGGCATGCCCTGAGCTCCAGCCTTGATCAGATTGCATTTTTCAGACGGGAAAGGGATGGTTTTGGGGCGAAGGAATATATCCGTGCTGCAGCGCCATATACCTTGGTGGCACTTCTGGGACTTGGACTGCTGTATCTGGTCTGGACGAAGGCAGCATTTGGGATGCTGGAGCCCGGACTGCTGTTTATGTTTATCGCTGCCGTCACTTTGCCCCACATTATTTTGATTGACCAGGTATATGCAGGTATAAAACCCAGTCCTTGATGAAAAAAAGAGATAATCCAGGGAGGATAAAGGCAAGAAATAAAATTCCTGGTTGCAAACTTTTTCCCAATAAATCCATTGAATAAATCTAAATAAAAAATAAACCATTTGGAAATATTTCCGTTTAACATCAGTTTTGATTGAATTTGTAACACCTATTTATATCACTAATCCATTAATCACATGGAAGCATTAGTAAACTTCAACACATTTTTTCTTGCAACATTGCAGAGCGGTGACTATGTAGGCTTCACCTTCTTCATCGGCTCTATGGCAATGCTCGCAGCAACGGTATTTTTCTTTGTCCAAATGACGCAAGTACAAGGGAAATGGCGTGACTCTATGCTCGTATCTGGTATGATCACGGGTATTGCAGCGGTCCATTACTTCTACATGCGGAGCTTCTGGGCAGAAAACCAGTCCTCTCCAACGGAATTTCGTTACATTGACTGGATCCTTACGGTTCCGTTGATGTGTGTGGAATTCTACCTGATCCTGAAGGCATTTGGTGCCAGCAAGGGTTTGCTATGGCGTATGATCGCCTATTCTTTGTGGATGCTTATCACGGGCTACCTCGGTGAAACCGTTTACCGGGATTCGTCTCCACTATGGGGCTTCATCTCCACGCTGGGCTACGCAGCTATTTTCTACGAAGTATGGTTTGGCCCTGCTAAGAAACTGGCGAACAACTCCAATGATCCTGCACTTCAGGGTGCATTCAAGAGCTTGGGTTGGTTCATCCTCGTGGGTTGGGCAATCTACCCCATCGGCTACATGACAATTGAGAATGGCTGGCTTGCAGGTGCACTTCCAGTCCAGGCAATGGACATCATCTACAACATTGGTGATGCTGTAAACAAAATTGGTTTTGGTCTGGTGATTTACTCCCTGGCCGTATCCAAAGGTTAATGATGGACTCGTTTTCTTAACGGGTTTGAGTAACGGCGGTAGTCCAATCAGGACTACCGCCGTTTTTTTTGCCCTGATTTTGCTGATGATTCATTTGCCAAGGGCAAGAATAAAAAATGC
>CAZGOT010000148.1:0-7258 GCA_964527495.1 uncultured Haliscomenobacter sp. | reverse complement strand
TGAGTGGAATTTCCTGGCTACGAAATACATCAGGTATCCAACAGCCCGATATCGTAGTCTTCCTGGATGGGGATTATTCTGATTATCCAGAAGAAATGCCTTTGCTGCTCCATCCCCTCCTTACCGGGGAGGCCGACCTGGTAATCGGTTCCCGGGTACTCGGAAAAGCACAAAAAGGGGCCTTGCAGTCGCAACAGCGCTTCGGCAACTGGCTTGCGACCAGGCTCCTGTACCTTTTCTGGGGGTATAGCTTTACCGATCTGGGGCCATTCCGGGCTATTTCCTGGCAAAAACTCCTCAATCTGGAAATGCAGGACCCCAACTATGGCTGGACTGTGGAAATGCAAGTGAAAGCTGCACGAATGGGATTGCGATGCTGCGAAGTGCCCGTGCGCTATCGCCCGAGGATCGGGAATTCCAAAATTTCGGGGACCCTCAAAGGCTCTTTCCTGGCTGGCAAAAAAATTTTATGGACGATTTTTAAATATGCCTTCATCCAAAAAGCGACTTGAAACGTTATTTAGAAAAATTCCAAATTGGGAATTTTTTTAAAAAAATGCTTGTTGTGCATTCTATTGAAAACAAACGCGTAATTTGTGCGCGATTTTACCAAAGTGTAGCGTTTTTAGTTAAAGGCTTTATTTCGGAAAAATAACTTTTTAACCCTCTTACAGTACATCTATGTCTTTCATCGGATTTCTTTCTCTGGGCATCTACCTCGCAGCATTGACCTACGTCACCGTGTTCGGGGTTTCCCAAGTAATCCTGTTGTACAATTATCTGCGCTACCGCCGCAGCAGACCAGAGGCCGCAAATGCCCCTGCTATCGAAAGGAAGCAGGTGGCCGTCGCCGCCCTGGCCGCCCATGCACAGGAGGGCGGAATGCTTACTGCCGGACCTGAAATATTGTCTGGCGGGCAGAACTTTTTCGAAACGGAAGAGGAGGAGGAGTGGCCTTTTGTCACGGTCCAACTCCCGCTCTACAACGAGCGCTATGTAGTTGGCCCTTTGATTGACAACATCGTAAAATTCGATTATCCCAAAGACCGCTTCGAAATCCATGTGCTGGATGATTCTACCGATGAAACCCAGGATCTGGTAAGGGAAAAGGTCAATTATTACAAAGCTCTGGGATTCAATATTGAGCAGATTCGCAGAAAGGAGCGCAAAGGATATAAAGCAGGGGCATTAAAGGACGGCATGGAATTTGCCAAAGGAGAATTCCTCGCTATCTTCGATGCAGACTTCCTGCCCCGCCCGGACTTTCTGCGTAAGACTATCCCCTTTTTCGAAGACAAACGCGTAGGTGTAGTACAATCGCGTTGGGAACACCTCAACGAAGATTATTCGCTGCTCACCCGTCTGCAGGCATTCCAGCTCAACGTCCATTTCACTGTAGAACAAGTAGGCAGGATGCAAGGTAATCACTTTCTGCAATTCAACGGTACCGCAGGCGTATGGCGCAGGGAAACCATTGATGTCGCAGGAGGATGGGAAGCAGATACCCTCACTGAAGACCTCGACCTCAGCATCAGGGCGCAGATGAAAGGCTATAAAATCAAATTCCTCGAAGAGGTAAGCGCCCCTGCCGAGCTTCCCGTGGAAATGAACAGCTACCGCTCCCAACAATTTCGCTGGATGAAAGGTGGTGCGGAAACAGCCAAAAAGATGCTGCCAGTTATCTGGAAATCCGGGCTTTCTTTTGGAGAAAAAATATATTCCTCCATGCACCTGCTGGGAAGTTCCATTTTCCTGGTGGTCTTCATCCTCGGCGTTTCCAGCGTACCCCTGGTTTACACGATCAACCATCTCGCACTGGAACATAATATCAGCAAAGACTCTTTTACGGGCTTCCTAATCGGTTTGTTAGTGGTGGCGGCAATGTTCTATGTGGCCAACGTGCAATCCCCTGCAAGGAAAGAATCTACACCAAAGGCTATCCTGAAATATGTCGTCCTGTTCCCGATGTTCCTCGCTTTGTCTATGGGTTTGTCCCTGCACAACATGATCGCGGTGATAGAAGGCTGGAGGGGCAAAAAATCGCCTTTCGTGCGCACGCCGAAATTCAATGTCCAAACCCGCAAAGACAATGTGACCTCTAATAAGTATGTCCATAGGGAACTTTCCTGGACGACTATCATGGAAGGTATCCTCACAGTCTATTTTGGGACGGCCCTGATCTGGTCCATCTACTGGGGTGAAACAACTTTCCTGGTGTATCACCTCATGCTGACGATGGGGTATGGCATGGTCTTCTACCAGACCTGGAAGGACGCGAAGGTCCAATAAAAGGTAAAAATACGCATGGAGGCCTTGCTACGCCGTTTCTGGTGGCTTAAGGCCCTCCTACTCTGCGGCCTGACGGTATTTCTGGGGTTTTTCGCCCGACAGGATGCCTTCAGGCCGCTCTTGTTTGGATACGGTTCCTTTTTCCTCCTCTATCTTTGGATTATCTACACCGCAGAAGATGCTAAGACCGTACGGATTTGGCTTGGCATTTCCATTCTTGCCCGCGTGTTGCTCCTATTTGCCTTCCCCAGGCTCTCCGACGACATTTTCCGTTTTTTGTGGGATGGTCACCTCGTCTGTGCCGGCCACAATCCCTTTGAGCAGACGCCTGCAGAATGGCTATGGGCGGATAATAAGCCTGAAGGCCTCACCCTCGCATTGTACGATCAGCTTAACTCCAGAAACTACGCCACGGTTTATCCCCCGATTGCCCAGCTAACCTTCACACTGGCAGTGTGGATTGGAGGGAATTCCTGGTTTTTATCCGCTTTTATCCTCAAACTCATCGTCTTCTCCTTCGAGTTGCTCACCCTGCGCTTACTGCCGCCGATGCTGGAGGCCGCTGGTGCACCCCGAAAAAATGTACTCCTCTATGCCCTTAACCCCTTGGTTATTGTAGAAGGTACAGGCAACTTACACTATGAGGTTGTAGTGACAGCGTTGCTCCTCCTCGCCATATCGCTGTGGTATCAAAACCGACAAATCCTCTCTGCCGTTTGCATGGCGACTGCTGTAGCTACCAAACTAATTCCGCTGATTTTTTTGCCTTTTTGGATACGACTGGCCAGGCCAGAACGCTTACTCCGGTTCTATGGCGTTGTCGGAGCGGGAACAGCTATATTGCTAAGCCCCATATTTACAGGTGCAGCAATGGGAAAACCCCTGCATAGCCTCGCGCTATTTTTCCGGAATTTTGAATTTAACGCAGGTATTTTCAATTTTTTTAAATGGATTGGAATTTGGACGACGGGGTATAACCCTATCAAACGCATCGGTCCCTTACTGGCCTTTCACACCCTGGTAGGCATCCTGATCGGTGCCTGGGTACAGCGCGACCTGACCATGCGCGGCCTTTTCAGGAATATGATGTTTGCCCTGACCCTGTACTTGTTGCTTTCGACAACCGTACACCCCTGGTACCTCATCCCGCTGCTCGCATGCAGCACCTTCACAACTTTTCGCTATCCCCTGGCCTGGACCGGCATGGCGATTGTTTCCTATACACATTATATGGAAGTACCGTTTCAGTCTCATTATGCATGGCTGACACTAGAATACCTTGTAGTATATAGCCTACTCGCCTACGAAATCTGGCGTTTCAGAAGTTAGGCGTTTCTTTTTTCCTCTACATTTTCCCAACTCCCCCCGTTATAGGCTTCGATTCCCTTTGCGCGGAGCAGGCTGGCTGCTGCACGACTTCGGTTACCACTGCGGCAGCAAGTGACGATGGGGCGATTTTGCTTTTTGAGTTCGGCAATTTTTTCATCCAGCTCATGTAAAGGGATATTTACTGCCCCTTTGGCATGCCCGTGACCAAATTCAAGAGTGGTCCGCACGTCGAGTATGAGGGCATTTTGCTCTTTCAACAGCGCCCTTATATCTGCAGCAGGCTCTTTACTGCGCAGGAACAAATTTTTAAGAAAATTCAGCATAACAGAAAAATCAAATGATTACAATATTATATCTTTCCATATCTGTGCTCACTGTCCCAGGTGGCCCTTGGGGCGGGGAATCAGGAGAAGCGATTTTTGCCGTCCATCCAGGTAATATACCTTTTTACCGTCGAAAACAGCATTTTGCTCGTTCATAATCCGCACTTCCTTGTTCCATTCTGGTACAAAAACGCGGTTGTTCAATTCAATAGCATAAGCCGTATTGGGATAAAGCGGATAATCCCCGGTTCCCGGCACCCCATTTTGCATATCCCACATGCCGATTGCTGGTCCGGCCCCATGTCCGTGATATCCGATTGGATGGGAGTAAATGCTGGGATTGAGGCCTTCTGCTTTTGCTTTAGCCAGCGTTTCCGCCAACATTTCATTGCCGCTACGCCCTGTGCGGAACGTCGAGGTCAGAATATCCATCAGCCTGAGGCATTTATTGAATGCTTCTACCAGGTAAGCAGGAGCAGTATTTTCGCCGGCCTTTAGTACATAGGCATTCTGCTGGGTATCGGTATTCAGGCCAAGGTAAGTAATCCCAAAATCCACGTGGAGGAGGTCTCCAGGTTGAATTACGGCTGGCCCAGGGCGGCTTGAAAAACTTCGGTTTTGCTCGTTAGCCCCCGGATCCGCACGCTGTACATCCACGGTAGGATGAAACCATGCATCAAGGCCAAGTTCCCGGATACGCGAGCGGTAGAACCAAACCACATCATCGGTGGTCGTAATCCCGGGTTGGATAACCTTTTCCGAAAACCCTTCTGCGATTATTTCATGTGCTATCCGGCAAATTTGGTCATAAACGGCGAGCTCAGAGGGGGTACGTGTTTCCAACCAACCTACAGATAAGCGCTCGCCCGAAACAAGGCGCTGTTCCAGGGTGGAAGGCAGTGCTTCAAGCAACTTTTCGTAGTGATATGCCGAAAGTCCATCAGCATGGCCATAATGCACCGACCGGTTAATCGCAATTTTCCGGGGCTGGCGCTCCTGGATAAGCTGTGCGAGCCGCTTAAACTGATCCGGTTCCGCCTCTGGATCCCAGGCCTTTTTAAAAATTTCGCCGATATCATAGCGGGCACAGGCCAGTGTCTCCAGTTTGCCATCCTTTTCAAATATCAGCAACATAGTCGTGCGGCGGGCAGAAAGCCAGGTGGCCGGCAACATCGTACGCATGACAGGGTCTTCATTATATTCCCTGGCAATCAACAACCACATATCTATTCCTTCCCTGCGCATAATCTCCGGCAGGATAGTCTGAAAACGCTCTTTTAACCAGGAATCGCGTACCTGGGCCTGCTGACGCAAGTCCAGGATACCTGGCATCTGGGTATGAGCGGTAAAGGATATCCAACAGAAACAACAAAGGAAAAACCATTTCATATAAGTACTTTTTTGAATATATCCTTCGGGGCTAAGTGTGCCGGCAAGCTACCGCATCAGAGTAAACGAGCCCTGGAGTTGTACTTCCCTGCCATCGTGCATTTGAACTACGGCATGGAAAATATACACGCCTGCAGACATCGGCTCTCCGCGGTGCCTACCATCCCAACCTAAGGCCGGATCATTGGGCTGAAAACTTGCCTGCTCAAAAAGCAGGGTTCCCCAGCGGTTAAAAATACGAAAAGAACCAACTTCCCTAACCCTTTTGCCCGCCTGAACGAAAAAAACATCGTTTTGCCCATCTCCGTTGGGGGAAAAGGCCGTTGGTAAAAATACCGGTAAATCACTGCGCACGTACAGCGTCAACTGGTCGGAAGCGGTACAACCATTTGGCGCTTTTGCCACAACCTGGTATGTAGTGGTTTTCAGCGGCCGAACGGTCTGAAACGGACTTGCCGTATCCAAAACCGAACCCGCAATACCCGTCCATTGATAGGTAATGCCGTCTTGCAGCGGAGATACCATAGCCTGTAAAATGGAAGAATCCCCGCTGAAAATTTCCCTGTCAGGCCCAAGTTCAACGCTGATAAGCCTCGGTGGTGCCATTTCAATCGTCGTAGACCAGGTGCATCCCTCACTGTCGCTCACCAGGAAACGGTAGGTCCCGGGAGGGATATTGACAAAATTGCCGGCTGGATCCGAAATCCGGTTATCCAGTTTATAGCGAAATGGGGCCGTTCCTCCCTCAACAGCGGATACCGATAGGCTCCCGCCCCGGCCACAACCTGGTGGTACGAGCGTAAATTGCACACTATCTATATAATTCCCCTTTTCTTCCACCAGGAAAGTGTCCCTCGCCAAACATCCGTTAACTCCATCGGTTAGCACTAATTCTATGCGCCCGGAAGCTGAAACCCGTATTGCTGATCCATTTGCAGGACCATCAAATGCCCCCTCCAGCGCCCTCCACTGAAAAGATAGTATCCGGCCAAGCGAATTACCCGCATCTAACCGAACTTCGCGGGTATCGCAGTCCAAAGCATCCATACTGCCGGAAAAAATGACCGGTGGTTCCGTGTCCGACTCAATATCAATTTTTTGTGTCGTAGCACAGCCTGTATTTTCGTTGATTACCGTCAAGGTGTACTGCCCCGGTATAGAAATGGGCAATGTAGCCGTATCCGTTTCCACCCGCTCCCCTCCTGGAAGCTGCCATTGATAGGCATGCCGGATCCCGGTACCACCTATCGCCGCTTCGAGCAAAACTGTTTTTTCCTTACAGGTAATTGGCGGTACTGACCTAAAATCCACCAGTGGCCGCACAAAATCTGCAGCAACCTGCACTTCCAGGGAATCTGAACATCCAGTATCCAAATCCCTGGTGACCAGCCTAAAACGACCCGGTTTTCGCACAACGATACGCCCGGGTTGGACCTGCCCGAATTCTCCTCCACCAAACGCCTGCCAGGACAAATGCAGTTTTCCTCCGAAAGGCGACCTGGAACTATTGCCATCGAGTACCAGCGTATCCTGTTTGCAGGTAAGGATATACGGACCAGGACTGGCAAGCGCCAATACCGGCGGCAATATCTTTTCCCCTACCTCAATGGTATCCGGGCGACTACACCCGTTCTTGCGGTCTGTTACCGTAAAAACATACTTGCCTTTTTTTGCTATCAGGGGGCCCAAGCTACCCGCATCGTCCAGTATCTGTCCATCGGAGGTCGTCCACGACCAACCTAAGGATAAGGAGGCTCCCCCTGCCGCACCCATTAGCCGAAGGGTCTTGTTGCGACAGGTCAGGAAAGTATCCTGCCCTGCACTGGATAACGGGCGTATGGTATCCGAACGCACGCGTACGCTATCGGTAGAAAAGCAGTAATTTAACAGGCTCTGTAAACGACCCGTATATACTGCCGGAGCAGCTA
>CAZGOT010000147.1:5633-7270 GCA_964527495.1 uncultured Haliscomenobacter sp. | reverse complement strand
AGGCAGGGATGCGCTGGCCCCACCAAAGCTGCCGGGAGATACACCAGTCGCGGATATTATCCTCGTGGAGCCAACTATTGTACATGTTCTGAAAGTGATCCGGAAAAAACCGCACCTCTCCGCTGGAAACGGCATTGCGGGCCATCCGGGCAAAATCTTTCATGTCGAGGAACCACTGTAAGCTCAGCCTGGGCTCTACCACTACATGGGTGCGCTCGGAATACCCGATTTTCGTACGGTCCTCCAGATGAACGAGGGCGCCTGCCTCCTCCAGTAATTTTCGGATTTTTTTCCTGGCAACAAAGCGGTCTTCACCTACCAAAATCTGCGCATGCTCGTTTAGTCGCCCATCTTCCGTGAGGATATCCACAAAGGGAAGCTGGTGGCGCTGCCCGATTTCGTAGTCGTTGGGGTCATGGGCAGGGGTTATTTTGAGGGCTCCTGAGCCAAAAGCGGGATCCACATAATAATCCGCAATGACAGGGATGGGACGGTTAATCAGGGGAATAAGCACATTTTTACCAATAAATTCCCTGAAGCGCTCATCGTCGGGATGAACTGCAACTGCCACATCTGCCATGATCGTTTCCGGTCGCTGGGTTGCGATCACAATACCCTTTTCAGGATTGCCCTCAAGGACATAGCGCAGGTGAAAAAGCTGGGAATTTTCTTCCCGGTAAATCACCTCTTCATTAGAAAGGACGGTTTTTGCTGCAGGATCCCAGTTGGTAATCCGGTTTCCCCTGTAAATCCTGCCTTTGCGATAGAGATCGGCAAAAACGTGTACCACGGCGCGGGAAAGAGCAGGTTCCATCGTAAAGCGGGTGCGCTCCCAGTCGCAGGAAGCCCCCAGCCGCTTAAGCTGCTCGAGGATAATACCCCCATATTTTTCTTTCCATTCAAAGGCATAGCGCAAAAACTCCTCGCGGCCGATATCCGATTTGCGCAGGCCTTTTTCCCGGAGCAAGCCTGCAACTTTTGCCTCCGTCGCAATAGAGGCATGGTCGGTACCCGGCACCCAGCAGGCGTTTTTACCCTCCAGCCGGGCTTTGCGGATAAGAATATCCTGAATGGTATTGTTCAGCATGTGGCCCATATGCAACACTCCCGTCACGTTGGGCGGAGGGATTACAATAGAAAATGCCTCCCTTTCATCCGGTTCGGAATGAAAATACCTCCGGTCCATCCAATGCTGGTACCACTTCCCTTCAATTTCCTGCGGGTTATACCGCGTACTTAATGACATATCTAATCGTATTTTTTCTTCAAAATGCTGTTTATCAGAGCGTAGGAAGGCCTATCTCGTCTCCCGTTTGGTTATGGAGAATATCCTCCATCGTCTCCCGCCGGCGGATAAGGGTTTGTGTGCCTTTATACAAGGCAACCTCTGCCGGACGGAAACGGGAATTATATTGAGAAGCCATTGAGAAACCGTATGCACCTGCATTATGTATGCGGAGGATATCGCCTTCCCGTACTTCCGGAAGAAGCCTGTTGACGCCAAAAGTATCAGTTTCACAAATATACCCCACGACAGAATAGTAACGCGGCGTTCCCTCTGGATTCGACAAATTGGAAATATGGTGAGTTATCAAAAATGTTTGGTTCTTCGATATTCTCTTCAATATTTTTAATCA
>CAZGOT010000147.1:1470-5623 GCA_964527495.1 uncultured Haliscomenobacter sp. | reverse complement strand
GTAGAACATGGGCCTGATGAGGTGGTTAAGCCCGGAATCCACCCCTGCGAACAAGGTAGAAGTTGTATTTTTCACTACATTTACCTTCACCAACAGGCTGCCTGCCTCGCTGACCAGGAATTTTCCGGGCTCCAGTACCAGTGTCAACTCCCTGCCATACGTTTTACAGAAATTTTGGAATCGGCGAGAAAGTTTTACCCCCAACTCTTCAATATTTGTTTCAATATCTCCTGCTTTATAAGGTACTTTGAAACCACTGCCAAAATCAAGATACTGAAGATCGGGGAATTCTTTTGCACAGGACAACAGGATTTCCGCCCCTTCCAAAAAGGCGTCGGCATCCAGGATATCCGACCCGGTATGCATGTGCAGTCCATTCACCCGAATACCCGTTGCCTGCACGATGCGGTGGACATGAGGCATCTGATGAACGGAAATGCCAAATTTGGAATCTACGTGTCCTACAGAGGTCTTCAAAGTGCCACCAGCGAGGATATGGGGGTTAATGCGGATACAAACCGGCGTGTCCGGGCAATGCTGGGCAAATTGTTCCAACGCAGGGATGCTGTCCATATTCATCTGAACCCCTAGTCCATGCGCTTCCAGGATTTCTGCAATCCCAACGCAATTTGGCGTAAAAGAAATCTGCGTTGGCTCAAAACCTGCCTCGAGGCCCAGGCGGACTTCCTGGATAGACACGGTATCCAGGCCCGCTCCCAGGCGGCGCATATATTTCAGGATACTCAGATTCGTAAGGGCTTTACAGGCATAGTGGATTTCCAACCGGGGCACCGCAAAAGCCTGCTTTAAGCGCTCAAACTGTCGCTCGATAATCTCCACATCATATACATACAAGGGAGCGCCGTATGTTTCGGCTAAAACCAAGCCCAGGGCATCGGTGTTGTCAGGTATAAGACGTTGTTCCCGCATGGGTATTTTGATCTTTAGAATGACGCAGATGGGAAAAATCCCAAAAAGATTTGCAAAAATGCAAAATTTGCGGGACACACACCAAAAATGCACCTAAAAGCATCTTTCTTTGGACGGTTTTAATGTAGCGGTGCATTAAACGATTACCGCCTTTGGCAACGAAGCTATCCTTGTTTATGGAAGAGCATTTCCTCATTCAGGCCTGTTGCAAACAGGACCGAAAAGCGCAACAGCTCCTGTATGAACGGCTATCACCGGAGATGTTCGGGGTATGCAAACGCTATATCCGGAAGCGCGAAGATGCGGAGGATGTGTTGGCAGAGGCTTTTTTCAAAATATTGAGCAACATTGGGACTTTTAAAGGAGAAGGGAGTTTTGAGGGCTGGGCCCGTCGCATTGTTATCAACGAATGTCTGATGTTTTTGCGCAAGCGGGACGAGTTCCGCTTTGATATCGGGATTGAAGACTGGGATGCTCCTGTTCCGGAAACCTTCAGCGCTAACCTCACGGCACAGGACATTTTGAAGTTGCTTCATTCCCTTGCTCCGGGATACCGCACGATTTTCAATCTGTATGTAGTGGAAGGCTACAAACATCGGGAAATAGCCGAGATATTGGGCATAAGCATTAATACCTCCAAGTCACAGCTCATCCTGGCGCGCAAACGCATGCAGGAATTGCTTGGCAAAGAATTCGGATCGCCGGTCCCATTTTCTGAAATATCTGATGAGGAAGAAATATGAAACAGTCAAACGATTGGACTAAAGTTTTCCGCGAGCAGCAGCATCTGCTGCAGGAAATACCCTCCGCGCAAACCTGGCAGCGCATCGAAAACAAGCTGGAAACCCATGCCAGGCGGCGCCGGCAGGCAGGTAAACTCCGCTTGCTAGCCCTCGCGGCAAGCCTTGCAGCCGTTACTTTTACAGGAGGCCTGTTGCGGATGGAGCGCCTCCATTCCAAGGAGACTTTTAAACTGGAATCACTCAGCAAGCCCTGATGGCCATAGAGTTTCAACGGAACCTCACCGCCCAGGCACAGGGGATTCGGGAGGGTATCCCTGGAAAAAAATTCAGGTAGCGGGATGGAAAACGTGGCGCTCTACCCATTCCTCCTGCGGCTCCAGGAAGTGTACAGCAGCAGGCAGCAGTAGGTTTAGGAGCGGGTTGACATGGGCCATATAGACAAGTGCCTGCTCCGGTCGGGCGCCTACAGAACTTTTTATCTCCAGGGCAGTACGGGCAAAAGCCACCTTTTTCATGCCCAATGCAATTGCTTCCATAATAATGCGATAGAGCATATTGAGATAAAGCTGGGTAGTGCGGTTAAATTCTGGTAAAAAGCCTACGAAATTGGCCTCCAGGTGCTCCCCGTTTCGGAGCGTGGAATAAAAACCACATAAAGTCTCCCCTGAAAAACATGCCGTAATTTGAAAATCTGCTCCCAGGCGTCTTTTCATAGCGATGAAATACTCCGGTCCGGCCTCCACAATGCCGAATCCCGATGCGCGAACAACCGACTTATACAGGTCAGTCAAGGTGTCTGCATGTTCCACTACAGCCTCTAGCGAAAGCGGGACATAGCGGATGTCCTCAGCTTTTTTGAACGCCCTACGGGCTCGTACGCGGTATTTTGATGCCATAGCGGCCAGATAATCCTCAAAAGTTGTCCATTCCGGTTGCAACTCCAGCGACATTGCTGGTTGGAAGGATAGTGTGTGAAAGCCCTTAAGGCCTGGCTGGGGGGCTGCAAAATCTTTTGCTATCAGCACGCTGGCTTTTTCTTTAAGCGCAAGCACACGCATAATGCCCTTTAGCTGTTGTTGCACCATTCCGGCAGCGATTGTGTCACGCGCAGTGATGCCATTTTCGCCCACCATAAACATATTTCCCAGCACCAGCAGCCGGAAGTTTCCCAGGCGAGCTGCCAGTCGCTTGAATTTTCCCCATAATCCCGCCCAAACTGCTGATTCCCGGATATCGTCGAGGGCACGGAATTCGGTCACCTGAAAGGATAGGCAGGCCACTGTACCAGCCTGATCGCGCAACACCAGGTATCGCTGTTGCAACGAAAGGGGCAGCCCCTCCTCCATCGCTTTCATAAAAGCAGGAGAAAGAACCAGGTTACTTGTTTGGGAAAGCCAATATCCTGAGACATCCCAAAAGCTGTCTGTATAAATCGCTTCCCAGGAGCCATAAGAAAAAGCCCTGGTGCCGGCACTGTGCGTTCGGGTAGCAGCACAAGGCAGCACAAATGCGGCTACCTCAGCACAACAGTCGCTCAGGAGGGAAAAATGGGCTCTTGCGGGTTTGTTCATATATTTTTTGAGTGGCTGAGAATCCCAATTAAAAGCTAATTTTCGAAAAAAGTTTTGCCGGGACAACTAAAAACCTTGTTTTATAGCTTTTATAGCAACAGCTTCATCTTCCCAGCGAAGGATTTCCCGGGAAGAAAAGCCCGCCGCCTGCTGGACCCAAATTTCTATTGTCCGCTTCAATGCGTCGTATTCCATCAAAAATTGCCGGAATGTTACGGCCATAACTGTCTTTTCTGAAGTCCGCAAGGGCACGGCTACAACCAATGCGCCCTCTTTGCCACTTTCCCTTTCCCGATAGCGCAAGATTCCGAGTGGAGCCACGGCATTTGTTCCGGTGGAAATGCGTTGCCCCAGGAGCAACATCTCGAAGGGCTGCTGTCCCGCCTGGGTGGTCTGTTGAGGAAAATACCCAAAATATCCTGGCGCCGGCAAGGCCGTAGGAGAAGGTAAAGATTGAAAATTGCCATCCCAGGTGTATGTTTCAGTGCTTCCGGCCATACCCAGCACCTCTGCGGACAAGCCCCCTTCCACTCCGGCATCCTCGGGGATATCCTTTGGTTTACAGGCGGTAAAGACGAGCAAAAGCCCTAACTGAAGCAAAAAGATAATGCTTTTCAAATGTGTGGTTTTCATCAACCAAAGGTAACAATCCTTAAAAAAAGCAAAAATATTGGGACTACACTTTTTAACGGGCATCCAACGCAACTATCACAAAAAAAACTTGACTTTTTTTCTAAATTTAACTACATTATGCAAATAACCATAACACCTGCGTGGATTGCGACCACTTTTTTCAGCGGCCGCGGCGGCGCAGATTTAAAAACACCAGCCATGAAAAACCGAAAAATTCTCCTGTTAGCCGCAGTCGCGGTTCTGTTTACCACCACAACATATGCCCAAAAATGGAAA
>CAZGOT010000147.1:701-1460 GCA_964527495.1 uncultured Haliscomenobacter sp. | reverse complement strand
GTCGGCAATCGGTTTCGGTGGAAAGCCACAAAAATATTATCGAGGTACTGCATACCGAAGTTGTGAACGATTTATGGAAAATCCACTTTTCCAAAAGCGTGCGTGGCTATCAGAAGATGAACATATATATTACCGTACCTTCCGTGCACCGGATAGCTGTAAGTGGATCCGGCAATATCCGGGGGGAGACACCATTAAAATGGAAAGGTACCGTTAAGCTAGCGGTAAGCGGATCCGGGGATATGCAGGTAGAATTGCACAGCACGGAAGTAGATGCTGCCATCAGCGGGTCAGGGGATATTACAGTCACTGGGACCTCTGGCAGACTGGAGGCGTCTATATCCGGATCGGGCAATATCCATGCCGGTGGCCTCCTGGTGGAGACCGCCTCCGTGGCCATTTCCGGATCTGGCGATTGCAGCACCCATGCCAAGAATGACCTCCACGTAACTATTTCCGGCTCTGGTGATGTTACCTACTACGGCAAGCCGAAAGTGCATTCCAAAATCAGCGGTTCCGGCAATATCATTCCCAAATAATTGCCCGTTTGAACGCATTTTTTAAGGCTTTGGCTATATTTGCAACGCCTGGGTAAATGCCCAGGGTGTTTTGGGGTTGTGTAAAAAGTCTTCCACCGCCTGCTGCGGCGAAAGAAAATTTTGAACGAACACTGTTTTTATTGATTTTGCTTCGCAAAATCAATGAAAACAGTGTTCGTTCAAAAACATTATTTGGCGGCGTAAGCCGCCAGAGGAAGGC
>CAZGOT010000147.1:0-691 GCA_964527495.1 uncultured Haliscomenobacter sp. | reverse complement strand
TTCAAAATTTCCTTTCGCCGCAGAAGGCGGCAAAAGACTTTTTACACAACCCCATTTTATTTTTCAAATGCAATCCAAAAAGGGAACCGCCAAAGCCATGAGAAAAGGTAGCTTGTTATTCTTTGTATTATTCTGCATTACCCACTTCGCATGCAAGCGGGAAGAGGCAAAAACCGCGGACACTCCGGCACCAGATTTAAAGGCCATTTTGCCCGGGACCTGGGCTGCAACCTATCTGAATGTCAAAATGCCTACCTATCAGTCGGGAGATACGACGGAAGTCTTTGAAGCCAGTGAAGAGTACTGGGAGGCAAAATATCAGGTCAAGCCTTACCGCACTTATTTCGGCGAGGACCAGAAATTTCGCACGGTATTTAGGGGGATAAGGGGAGATATCTTTGGAGAAAACAAGGGCGTCTGGAATACGTTCGGCGATACCCTGATGATGATAGAGCCCAAGAAGACCGTGCAATATAAAATCCTGATAGAAAAAGGCATGGCCCATTTTTCTTCTGTACTGGATTGGGATCAGGACGGCAAGGAAGACGATGAATTTTATGCCATATTCCGTCAGGTGAGTAAAAGTTCTGCGGAATAGTTTTGTGGTTTCCACAAGCAGGCAATATTTTTGTGACAGGCAAGACACGGGATGTAGCGCAGCCCGGTAGCGCGCGTCGTTCGGGACGACGAG
>CAZGOT010000146.1:0-7359 GCA_964527495.1 uncultured Haliscomenobacter sp. | reverse complement strand
TGAAAATGACGTCTGTTTAAAATTTTATTTCGCCGCCGTAGGCTGCGGAATACTTTTTACACAACCCCGGACGGACTCCGGCCTTTTTACACAACGCTGCAGTGGGCCCAGCCCACAGCAGCGTTTACTCCGGCACCCGCTTAAAAAAAACAAACCCGTTTTTGCGCCGGATTTCCCGTAAATCGGGATATCTGGAAAGCTCGCTGACTTTATGAATTTTAGTCACGATATAAGCGGGTTTGTCAATTTTGCCATTCAGAACGTATTCCTGGCATACTTCTGAAAGGAAACAGGCACGTCCTGCCTGCTGTGGAGCAGCATAAAATAGGTGCGCATAGGACTTATACCCATAAGGGAGCAGGTAGCAATCTTCCCCTTTCCTTTCTTTAAAAAATTCGATAGCTGCACGCTGGGAATATCCTTCAACCCGCTTTACGAGGGCAATCAAGGTGAGCAGGACGAATAGGGCGGTGCCGCCAAATAGCCATGCAGCCCCGCGCCCTACTTGTCCACTGCGCATTTTCCGAATAAAAAAAACGATCGCGATCGCCAGTACCAGTGCAGGCAAAAACTCCCAACCAGTCCAATGGACTTTGGCTTCCAGGTTGGCCATGGCAAAAGGGTCTTTGCTGAATAGCGGTGCCAACCTTTCGATACGCGAGCCCGCAAAAGGGATAATCAAAAGAAGCAGTATATACAGTCCACCAATCGTTACCGTGCCGCCAATTTCCCATTTTGCAGGTTTCCTTTTTGCCGTCCAGATTTGGTGTAGGGAATGTGCGGCAAGAAACGTTAGCGGAAAATATGCCAGAGAGGAGTAGTGCACAATTTTGGAGCGCACCAGGCTGAAGAGGATTAAAACCGTCCAAAACAAGATTTTCATCCACTTCCTGAAATCCTGCTGCACTCCGGAATCCCTGGAATGGCGATCAAAAAAGGCCTGTACGGCAAAAACCGATGCGGGGAAGCAACCGAGGAGCAGGATAACAAAATGATATCCGGGGAAGCCCCCGTGTCCGGCATCCGGCGTGCTGAGGAGACGGTACTGATAGGCGATAAACTCCTGAAAATTATCGGCAAAGAAAAAAGAATACCACAAGGAGGCCACAGCCAGCGCCGAAACGGAAAACAGAAGAAACTGTGGGACGTGTATGTACATCCGGAATCCTTGTGATACCCAATATGCCGCCATACAGAGCACCGGTATCAAATAGGCCACAGGGCCTTTGGTGAGTATGCCCAATCCCACTGCCGCTCCCGCTGCAATAAAATACCCCCATTGGGCGTATGGCAACTGGATGCCAGGTATCTCTCTGTGTTTCCAATATCCCAGGATAAAAAAGTAAAGCCCCAGAAAAATGAACAGGTTGAACCATGGGTCAATAATCCCGGATTTGAAGTAGAGGAAAGGCAACACAGAGCCCAGATAAGCCCCGGCCCAAAGCAAGCCCATGCGTTGGTCATAGATCCGACTGCCAAGGTGAAACAAGAGCGGAAGGGTAATTATGCCACAAACCGCATTGGGAAAACGCGCTGCATATTCGCCAACGCCAAAAACTGACATGGCCAGGGCCTGCAACCAAAAGAAGAGCGGGGGTTTCTCCCAGAAAGGCTCAAAATTGATATACACCCGGACATATTCGCCGAAGACAACCATCTCCCGGCTGATTTCTGCAAAATTGATCTCGTCCCAGTCGAAAAGGTGTACCCCTCCGAGAAAAGGAAGAAAAAAGAAGGCCCCAGCCAGGGCGAAATACAGGGCATAGTAGGTTTTCCTTTGCATACCTTCCTCTTTAAATCATACACATTGTTGCGAATCGCTAAAATAATCTATTATCCCCTCCCTACTGACTCTTCGCAATAAGTCTGTTGTATAAATATCGCCTTTTACCCTGCAATTTGGGTTTTTCTTGGCTATTTTGTGCTTTATTCCATAACTGCACGAAGTTAAACATATGGCGACAATCTCCGAAATACATATTTTCCCTGTAAAAGGACTGGCGGGTACCCAGGTAGAATCTGCCCAACTCGGCAGACGAGGACTGGAACACGACCGTCGCTGGATGCTTATAGACCCCGATGGTGTTTTTCTTTCCCAACGGGAATTGCCTGAAATGGTTTTATTGCATGCATCTGTCGCTGATGGTGCCCTGCGCGTGCGCGACCTCAAAGGCAGGCAGGCAGACCTGGTGCTACCGCTTGAAGGAAGCCCAAGGGAAAATGTCCGCGCCCAGGTCTGGATGGATTGGGTGGATGCTGAGTTAATCGGCAAGGATGCCGATGCTTGGTTTACAAAAGCCTTGCAGAGCCCCTGCCGGCTGGTGTATATGCCCGACACCAGTGAGCGGCAGGTGGATTTGAAATATGCCAAACAAGGGGATATTGCGGCTTTTTCCGATGGATACCCTTACCTCATTGCTTCTGAATCCTCCCTGGCAGATTTGAACGAACGTATGGAAGGCCGGATGCATGCAGAAATGAAGCGTTTTCGGCCCAATATCGTGTTGCGGGGTACCGAGCCCTGGGAAGAGGATGATTGGAAAATCATTCAGATCGGTACTGCCATATTCCGTACCCCTAAGCCCTGCGCCCGCTGCTCTGTTGTCACTATTGACCCCTCTACCGGTTCGGAGGGAAAAGAACCGCTTAAGACCCTTTCTACCTTTCGCAAAAAAGAAAATAAAGTGATTTTTGGTGCCAATGCCTGTTGGGATAATTGGGATAGCCCTACCGAAATCCGTGTAGGTGACCAATTTTCGCGGCTTACCTGAAGTGGCCCCAGATTTACGCTTCCATCGCTTTTTTCAATACCTCTACACTGATCATGTGGTGGGAGGTATCAAAAACCGCTCTACCATCGCGCAGCAGAATGATTTGGGGCGACTGGTGTGTCACTTGAAACATTTCTGCAACCTGATTCGAAACCTGGCGGTATGCGATCAGGTCGAGATAGTAAAAATCGAGATCTTCCTGGGTGAAGCTCCATTCGCTCTCCAACCTGAATTTAGCGTGGGCACTAATCCCGCAGCGCGTGCTGTGCTTGAAAATGACTACAGGCTTCCGGTAGGATACTTCCTGCAATTGTTCCAATTGCTCCGTTTGATCCAGGATCTTCCACTCTGGAAAGATCGTTTCCGATTCCCTTATCCGGTCTGATAAATGCATGGCTTAATTATGCGTAATGAATTTTAATGGGAAAAAAACCCTATTACTGTGCAAAGGTAGTGTAAGGGAATGAATTCCCAAAGGGCGGACGGCAGACGGGGGACGGCAGACGGGGGACGGCAGACGGGGGACGGCAGACGGGGGACGGGGGACGGGGGACGGCAGACGGCAGACGGGCTTGTGGTGTGTTTCTATGATAGCACCGCCACTAGGCCAGGATAGAAGATGTATAAAAAGCCTCAGGCCTTTTACATAATCTCTGATGTTCCGCCTGGGGGTACGATGGTCGTAGGCGATACAATTTTGTGTTTTTGGCAATTGTGATATTTCGGTCAGTGGTGGGATACCTCGGGCGGGGATTCCTGTCCCGGTACAGAAAAACAATGACCGGATACCGGCTAAAGGGGGTTAAATCCTATGAGTATAAATCATGTTAATCTCTTTAATCCTAAAAATCATAGTTCAGACAATTTCCCGTCCCCCGTCCCCCGTCCAAAATTTGCTTTTCAGAAAAAAGTAATTAACTTTGCAAAACAAAGTACTTTTATTTAAAAAAAATCTTTAACAATGACAACGGTAAAAACGAGAATCATGCAGCCATTCTTCTCCTCTGGGATATTCAAACCTGTAGTAATTGGCGGCCTTATCGGATTTGGGCTCATACTTTTATTTCTGTTGAGTGCCGGAGAAGGCAACCCGGCATGGCCAAAATACTGGCAGGTGAAGCCGCTGTTAGTCGTTCCATTGGCAGGAGCGATGGGCGGGATATTTTATCATTACCTGGGTGATATACGCAGGCGAGGTGGCTGGAACAGGATCGCGGCGGACTTCCTTAGTCTGGTAGTATTCCTTTTCTGCCTTTGGATAGGTAGTGTCCTGGGGCTTAACGGGACTTATTGGAATTAAACGCACAAATGATTTAATACCAGCATATCAAGTGGAATTTACTCCCGTTCCCGCTTGCCTTCTGCCAAAAGCCGCATCATTTCCGCAATGCGTTTTTCCCGGGTTTCCGCACGTTTAGCAGATTCAATCCAGCGGATAAAGTTCTTGCGGTAAAAGGTGGGCAGGCTGTCAAAAAAAGATTTTGCGCTGTCATTTGCAGAAAGTGCACCTGTAATATCTTCCGAAAGGTTGCCTTCATGTGGCCCTTCCAGACACAACTCCACCTGTACAATTGCCCCGGCTGCGATACCCGTATCGCGCAGCCAGGCAGCGCCGAGGCGCAAAAAATATTGCCCTGAAGCTACTCCGAGACAACCGCGCACCGCGTGGTCGTCAATTGTACCGGTAATATGGTAGCGGGGCCTGGTCCCCCAGGCTTCTACAGGGTGGAAGGGAATGGAAACGAAAGTGAAATTCCCTTCCTTTTTTACTTCTGCCTCAAAAATATATGCACTTGCCTGTTGCATTTCTTTTCAGGAGTGTACAACCTCCACCGGCACACCACTAAAGGCAGCATTTCCGCTGACGGCGTCAATAAAAAGTTGATCGGTTAGGTCATTGATGCTGGCCCCAGTGGTTTGGGACGCAACGGAAAGCCGCATACCGGTGCGGTCATGGCCCCAACCATGGGGAATACTCACTACCCCAGGCATAATAGCATCGGTTACCTCTGCTTTTAGGGTGATAGCGCCAGTGCGCGAACTGACCTTGACCCAATTGCCGTCTTGTATATTCCGGAAACTGGCGTCTGCAGGATGAATCATCAAGGTACAGCGGTCCCTTCCTTTGACGAGACGATAGCTATTATGCATCCAGGAGTTATTAGAGCGTAGCTGCCGGCGCCCTATCAGAAGCAGGGAACCTGCTTTGGAGGGATGGGCCGCAAGATGCTCTTCTAAACGTAACAAGTCATTTGCAAGCAAATCCGGTACAAGGGCGATGTGTTTGTTCGGCGTGAACAGACGCCCGGGAAGGCAAGGTTGGAGCGCGCCAAGATCTACACCCTGCGGGCAGGCCTTCAAGGCTGCCAAATCCAAGCCCTGCGAAACATAAGGCCCCATTGCCAGCGTTTTTTCCAGCACCATTTCCGGGGGAACGGGCCTTGCGGCCTTATTGCTCATGCGGGCCGCGAGCTCCTGATAAATTTCCCAGTCGTGGCGTTGTTCTTCTGTCCGTTCAAATAATGGGGCGGAATATTTGGCGGTATTGCGAACTGCCAGCACATGAAAAATCGTATCGTAATGGCTGGTCTCCAGTCCGGTAGTCGGTGGCAAAATGAGGTGGGCATGCCGGGTCGTTTCATTGACATAGATATCAATGGCCACCATAAAGTCCAGTTGGGCAAGTGCTTTATCCAACAATCCACCGTTGGGAATAGACAATACCGGATTACCTGCAATAGTCACCATGGCTTTAATTTGCCCTTCCCCTGCTTCCAGGATTTCTTCTGCCATTGCCGCCACAGGCAGTTCGCCCCCAAATTCCGGTAATCCACGTACCCTGCTCTTCCAGCGTCCAAAATCGCCAAATTTGCCCCTCATTACCTGCTGACCCACTAAATCAAACGCTGGGGTAGTGAACATTGCCCCGCCTGCGCGGTCGAGGTTGCCCGTGAGGACATTCACAAGCTGCACCAGCCACTGACATAGACTTCCAAACGCCTGCGTGGATAGGCCCATACGGCCATAACATACAGCCGTTGGTGCCTGCGCAAATTCACGGGTCAGGCGACGGATCTCTGTTGATGGAATACCCAGAATTGCTTCAACCCGCTCCGGAGTGTAGGGGTTTGCCAATGCGGCGACCTCCTCTACCCCATCTACCATCCCGGACAAATGGCTCAGCTTGACCAGGTTCTCATCAAATAGCGTATGTACCATCGCCAGAAGGAATAAGGCGTCCTCCCCTGGCCGGATAAAGAAGTGCTCATCTGCTACCACAGCAGTCTCCGTGCGGCGGGGATCAACGACCACTACTTTGCCCCCACGTGCCTGCACCCCGCGCAAACGCTTGTCTATACCCGGTGCTGTCATCAAGCTGCCGTTTGAGGCAAGGGGGTTGGCTCCCAGAATAAGTATGAAGTGCGTGCGATCTACATCCGGAACGGGAATAGAGAGATAGTGCCCATACATCAGCAGTGCAACGAGGTGGTGCGGCAATTGATCCGTTGAAGTCGCAGAAAACCTGTTTTTTGTATGGAGCGATTTTATAAATTCAGGACCAAACAACAAACTGCCCCAATTGTGCACATTGGGGTTGCCCAGAAATACACCCACAGCGTCAGAGCCGTGGCGCTGCTGTACCTGTTGTAACCCTTCGACCACTTCAGCAAATGCCTGTTCCCAGGAAATGGACTGCCAACCATCCGGGGTTCTTTTCACCGGTCCCCGGAGCCGGTCGGGATCCTCATAAATATCTTTCAAAGCCACCGCTTTCGGACAGATATGCCCATGGCTCAACGGATCTCCCGGATCACCTTTTATAGAAAGGACCGTTTGCTCTTGTACCTGTATCTCCAGGCCACAAATGGCCTCGCAAAGGTTACAGGCCCGGTAATGGGTGCGGATTTCCGTCATGATACGTGTTTGATTGTACTACGATATGTTGCCAAGGGAACCTGTAGACCGGAATGGCAATTTATCACCTTCCCTTTCCCTTTCGATTTGTTAGCTGGTAAAAATAGGGAATATTTAGACAACCCCAAAAAAAGAGCGGGAAGGTTTTACCCGACCCGCTCTGCAAATAAATCAGTCTCAATAACGCTTACTCTGGTGCCCGCGGAGCGGAACACATCGCCCGCTCCAACAGAAACCCCTTCGTAACTCTTATTTTCCAATAATCATTCGTCGCGTTGCAGTAAATGTCCCACTCGTCAGCGTGTATTGCAACACGCCAGATGGCAACTCCTCACTGCGCAACCGAACCTGATTATATCCAGCTCCATATTCTCCGCGGATTACCCGCAAAACACGGCCCTGGACATCGCTCACTGTCAACGTCGCCTCTCCGCCTTCCGGCAGGTTAAAGCCAATCACCGTCTCCCCAGCAAACGGGTTCGGAATGTTCTGGTATAGCATCGGACTAGATACCTGTACCGTGCGGTCTCCAAAGGATATGCCTACCGACTGGTATTCCCCACCTTTGGTATAAGCCTCCGCAGGGGTTATCCGGCTGTTGATATTCAGTACTTCCTCCAGGCTCGATACGTCTGCTTTCGCACGCAGTACCAGGGTGAACAGGGTCTCCCCT
>CAZGOT010000145.1:6578-7375 GCA_964527495.1 uncultured Haliscomenobacter sp. | reverse complement strand
GCTCTATGCGCCTATCGAGCAGTTGCTTTCTGAGGAAATCGGTCCTTTTGTCGGGAACACCCATACCGAAACGACCGTCACCGGAAGTGCGATGACGCAGGCTTACCACCGCGCCAAACAGATTATCAAACAGCATGTCGGTGCCCATGATGGCGATGTACTCATTGCTGCCTATTCCGGCATGACCGGCGTGGTCAATAAATTCCAGCGCATCCTCGGCCTGAAAGTACACGAGCGCCACCGTACACTCGTACAGCTCCCCGAACAGGAAAGGCCAGTCGTTTTTGTCAGCCATATGGAGCATCATTCCAACCAGACCAGCTGGCTCGAGACTATTGCAGATATGGAGATTATCCGCCCGGACAAAGCCGGATTGATGGATCTCGGGCATCTGGAGGAACTCCTTCACCAATACCGCGACCGTCCGCTGCGCATTGCTGCCATTACCTCCTGCTCCAACGTTACGGGTGTCAAAACTCCCTATCACGAAGCCGCTGCAATTATGCACCGCCATGGCGGGCTTTGTTTTGTGGATTTTGCCTGTTCCGCTCCCTATATTGATATCTGTATGCGACCGGAAGATCCCGAACAACACCTCGACGCCATATATTTTTCTCCGCATAAATTCCTTGGAGGCCCTGGTTCAACCGGTATTCTCCTTTTTGACCCCCGCCTTTACCACAATCGCATCCCCGACAACCCCGGCGGTGGAACGGTGGACTGGACCAACCCCTGGGGAGGGCACAAGTACATTGATGAAATCGAGGCACGGGAAGATGGCGGCACCCCTGCCTTCT
>CAZGOT010000145.1:2065-6568 GCA_964527495.1 uncultured Haliscomenobacter sp. | reverse complement strand
GTACTTGTGCCCTCCCCTGGGGAGGGCACAAGTACAGTTCGGAAGTCCGTGGTGTGGGGGAAGGGGGTAGATCTCGGTGGTTGCCGTATATAAAAGCTGCACTTGCAATTCAGCTGAAGGAAAAGATGGGGGTCCCCAATATCCTCGCCCGCGAGCACGAGCTCCTGGAGCTGATATGGCCACGCCTGGATGCTATCCCCAATTTGCATATCCTCGCCGGCCAGCACCGCGAGCGTTTAGGGGTTATCTCCTTTTATATAGATGGCCTCCACTACAATCTCGGCGTTCGGCTGCTCAACGACCGTTTTGGCATACAGGTGCGTGGGGGCTGCTCCTGCGCCGGCACTTACGGCCATTACCTGCTCGAAGTGTCCCGCGAACAATCCCGACAGATTACCGATAAAATCAGCCATGGGGACCTTTCCGAAAAACCCGGCTGGATGCGCCTGTCTATCCATCCCGTAATGACAGACCAGGAAATCTTATTTGTCCTCGATGCACTCCGGCAACTCGCTGCAAATTTCAGGGAATGGTCCAGAGACTACAAGTACAATGTGCATACCAATGAATTTTTATTTCGCGGAGGAGATACCTTTGAAAAGGAAATGGTCAACGACTGGTTTAGTCGTCCGCTTATGCCCGAAGGCCAATGAAAAGAGTATTCTTTGACAATGCAGGGACTACCCCACTCGATCCAAGGGTAATTGCAACCATGGTACAGGCTATGCAGGAAAGCAACGGCAACCCTTCCTCTATCCATGAAGAAGGCCGGAAAGCGCGTGCAGCAGTAGAACAAGCCCGCCGTACCATCGCCCAGGGCCTGAATGCTTCCATCGGGGAAATTTTCTTTACCTCCGGCGGAACAGAATCCAACAACATGGCCCTGAAATGTGCGGTGCGCGACCTCGGCATCCAGCGCATACTTAGTACCCCTACAGAGCACCATTGCGTATTACACTCCCTTGAAGCCCTGCAAAGGGACAACGGCACAGAAATCCATTTCCTCCGCCAGACACCAGACGGGCACACCGATCTGGATGACCTGGAAGCCTGCCTGAAATCCGGGCCGTCCAAAACCCTGGTCTCCCTGATGCATGCCAATAACGAAATTGGCACCCTTTGCGACCTTGAAGCAGTTGGTACCCTCTGTGCCCAATTTGGAGCCCTCTTTCATTCCGACACTGTACAGACAATCGGCTTTTACCCGCTTGACCTGGGCAAAATTCCCATCCACTTCCTCAGCGGGTCAGCGCATAAATTTCACGGACCTAAAGGAACGGGTTTCATCTATATCAACGGGGAAGCCCTACTCCGGCCTTTCATTGACGGTGGATCCCAGGAACGCAATATGCGAGGAGGAACCGAAAACGTGCCCGGTATTGCCGGTATGGCTACTGCCTTCCAGCTTGCCGTGGAAGAAAGGCAAATGCGGGAGCAGCACATCCTCGGCGTGCGGGATTACCTGGCACACCAGCTCCGGCAGGAGTTCGGGGATATTGAATTCAACGGAGACCCTTTCGGACGCGGACATTACAAAATCCTCAGCGTAAGCTTTGCACCGTCTCCCAAATCCGACCTTTTATTGCTCAACCTGGACATTGCAGGGGTGGCGGTCTCCGGGGGCAGCGCCTGCAGCTCAGGAGCCGATGCTGGCTCCCACGTGCTTAATGCCCTGAAAAGTAATTCGCCCCGCAAAACCCTGCGTTTCTCTTTTTCCCATCTCAATACCCGGGAAGAAGTAGATTTTGTAATCGAACAACTGAAAGCAATCGGCATCTGAATCCTGGCTGGCCGAAGGAGCTGCCGATACAGAATAGATTTTCATCCATATTTTAATGGTATTGATATAAAAACTTTGACCTTTTTCCGCAATTACCTTAGCCTTGTACATAATACCCGGGGTTGGGAGGATTTTAATAAAACTTTTGGGATAAAATAAAACTTTATCCGCCAAAAAACCCTTTCAGTGGTAGTATAGGCTATTAATTTTGCAGTCCAGCAATGGCTGCCTGCTTTTATTGAAAAATACTTCGAAAGATGACGAAAAAATTCCTGCTCGCAGGGTGGATTGCTGCAAGCACCTGCGCTTCCCTGATGGGCCAGCAAGCATGGACCCTCGAACGCTGCGTCGAACATGCCCAGAAAAACAGCCTCGCCATAAAACAAGCCCAGAACCAGGTCAGGGGTGCAGAACTCGGGCTCGAACAATCCCGCTTTAGCCGCCTGCCTTCCTTAAACGGAACCGTCAGCGGAGGTATGCAGTTTGGACGGACTATTGACCCTACCACAAACTCTTTCGACAACCGCCGGATTGGCTTCAACAGCTATGGCCTTAACTTCGGGGTCACCCTTTTTGCAGGAAACCGCATCAATAACAATATCCAGATTGGACGCCTCGACCTTTCGGCTGCCCAGTACGATGCCCTCCAGACAGCTAACGACCTGGGCCTGAATGTGGCAACCGCCTATCTGAATATCCTGCTTTCGGAAGAACAACTTGGCCTCGCCCGGCAGCGCCTCCAGCAATCCCTCCTTCAGCTGGAGCAAACAGACAAACTCATCCAGGCAGGGGCAAGACCTATTAACGAAAGACTCAATATCCAGTCCCAGGTCGCCCTTGATGAACAAGGCGTGATACAGGCTGAAAATACTGTCAGCCTCAACTACCTCAACCTCAAACAGCTCCTTTTCCTCGACCCCAATGAGCCGTTCCGCATCGTGCGCCCGGAAATCACTATTCCTGTAGAGGTCAACCCGGATAATTATGCCGGAAACGAGGTTTTTGTTTCTGCACTAGGAGCTCAGGCCAATATTCAGGCCAGTGAAAAGCGAATTGAAAGCGCTACGCAGGGTATCGAACTCGCAAAAGCAGGCTTCCTCCCAACCCTCAATTTTTTTGGTGGCATGACCTCCAACTATTCCTCTGCAGGCCGCAGGGTTTCAGGCTATAATGATGTCATCATCCCCCAAACCGTTATCTTCAATGGCCAGACCGTAACGTTCCAGGTGCCGCAGAGCATTCCGAGTTTTGAAGAAAACCCCTACTTTAGTCAGATTAATCAAAACTTTGGACAAAATCTCGGCCTCTCCCTCAGCCTGCCGATTTATAATAACAATCGGAATAAAATCAGCGTAGAACGGGCCAGACTTAACTTAATCCAGCAGGAAACCAATAACCAGCAACTCCGACAAAACCTCAAAACCAATGTGGACCGCGCCATCGCAGATGCCCGCGCCTCCCGGCGTACCCTGGATGCTGCACAAAAAGCACTGGAAGCAGCAGATATGGCGCTGCAAAATGCGACCGTGCGCTATGAAGTCGGGGCTATCAACAACCTGGAACTCCAGACCGCGCGCAATGCTAAGGACCAGGCAAGCTCAGACCTCATTCGCGCTAAATATCAATATCTCTTCAATGTCAAACTCGTAGAATTCTATCAGGGCAGACAAATAACCCTTGATTAAATCTACTGGTTTTTAAAAATCTGAAGACCTAAATACCTTCTCCTTCTACAATAACATTAAACGAACATACCTGTCATGGCAAAAAAAACCAAAAATACCTATATCATTTTCGCCCTCCTCGGCGTAATTGCTGTCCTTGTGATTATTTCCATTTTTAAATACGAACGCAAACCCAAAGGGGAAAAAGTGACCGTTGAGGAAGTGGTACGCCGCGATATACGCGAAACCGTACCTGCAAGTGGGAAAATATTCCCGGAAACCGAAGTCAAAATCAGTTCCGATGTATCCGGGGAAATCGTAGAACTCTTTGTAAAAGAAGGTGACTCGATAGTGGCAGGGCAAATCCTCGCCAAAATTGACCCCGATGCCTACCAGTCTCAGGTCGAACGCGGCGTGGCCAGTGTCAACAGTGCCAAAGCCCAGCTCGCCAACAGCAGGGCCCAGGTAGAAAACCTCCGCGCCAACCGCGAACAGATTGTGGCACAACTGGAAAATACCCGCGAGATCTACAAGCGGAACGAAAAACTATATAAGGACGGCGTTATCTCTATCGCAGAATTCCAGGCGTCCCAGTCCAACCTGAAGGCCCTCGAGGCCAACCTCCGTTCTTCCGATGCCAATATTAAATCCGCCCTGGAAAGCGCAAGGGGGTCTGAATTTTCCATCGCCAGTGCAGAAGCTGGTCTCAAAGAACTCCGCACCAGCTTGCGCAGAACGACCATCTACGCCCCCTCCAGCGGGATAATCTCCCAGCTCAATGTCGAAAAAGGCGAACGCGTAGTAGGTACCATTCAGATGGCCGGAACGGAAATGATGCGGCTCGCCAATCTGAATAATATGGAAGTGCGCGTGGATGTCAGCGAAAATGATATCCCCCGTGTATCTATCGGCGATGAAGTGCGGGTAGAGGTAGATGCCTACCTGGGCAGAAAATTCAAGGGGATTGTTACCCAGATTGCCAACTCTGCTTCTAATAGCGCTACTGCTGCCCTTACCAGCGACCAGATTACCAACTTTGAAGTGCGGGTGCGTATCGAG
>CAZGOT010000145.1:0-2055 GCA_964527495.1 uncultured Haliscomenobacter sp. | reverse complement strand
GTCAAAAATGGTATCCGATATCCCTTTCGTCCCGGTATGTCCGCATCGGTAGAGATATTCACCGAGGAACGCAAAGGCATACTGAGTATTCCTATCCAGGCCGTTTCTACCCGGGAAAAAGAGGGTAAATCAGCCGTTAAGTTTGTTACCGAGGCCAATAGCGACGAGGCCAGCGAAGAAAAAGTTATCGAAAACCTCCGCGAAGTCGTCTTTGTGGTGATGAAAGGCGATACTGTGGCACTGAACGAGGTCAAAACAGGCATTCAGGACGATAACTATATCGAAATTTTGAGCGGGTTGAAAGAAAAAGACAGGGTAGTGAGCGGCCCCTATTCTGCCGTTTCCAAAAAACTGCGCTCCGGAACGCGTATCCTGATTGTCAAAGAAGAAGATTTGTACGCAACCGGAAAAAAGCCTAAAACCGAAGAAGAATAATTTCCTCGTTCAATTCCAACAATATGGACCAGGAAGTATTCCAAAAACAACTGGAGAAGGTGGCGGGAAAGCTCCTGTATCCCAGCGAGACCGATATGCCGCTCAAAGTGCACCGACTGGAGGCTGGCCGCTTTCATGACGCCCCCCCAAGCCCGGAAGCCATCCTAAGCCAGTTTTTTTTGGGAAAAAAACCGGAAAGCCTGGTTTACGAGCGCATGGATGGCCCCTACAGTGTGGGCTACAGAAATTTTTTTCGATATCTGACAGACTATATCACCTGCCATTCTCCCGGTAGTTTTACCCTACGTACCCCCGCTGAAAGGGAAAATGCCCTCCTGTGGCGCCAATTCCGCGATTTGTGGATGGATAACCTGGTCGAACAGCAATGGTTCAAAGCCTCCCTTCCCGATGGTGTGCGCAAACGCATTTATATTGTAGGACAGTTTTTGGAAACCGGATTCCATGCCGAAACCAATGCATGGGATATCCGGCACGGGGACTGGTTTTTTATTGAAACTGAAACGGTAGAAACCTGATTGTCCCTCCACCCGATGGAAGATGCGCTCCTGATTTTTATCAAAAACCCTGTGAAAGGGAAAGTCAAAACCCGTGTTGCCCAAACTGCAGGCGAGGATATGGCGTATTCAATCTACCTCGCCCTGCTGGAGTACACCCGCTCCATAGCTATGCAGGTACATGCCGACAGGCTTCTGTATTACAGTGATACCCTTCAGCGGGAGGATGCATGGCCGGAGGACCAGGTCCAAAAGCACCTGCAGAATGGCCTTACCCTCGGCGAACGCATGTGCAATGCTTTTGCAGACGCTTTCCCCCACTACCAGCGTGTCGTCATTATTGGCAGTGATTGTCCAGGTCTGAGCAGTGCCCTCATTCACCAGGCTTTCAATATGTTGAACGAAGTTCCGATTGTCCTTGGACCAGCACGTGACGGAGGCTATTACCTATTGGGGTTACAGCAACATACCCCTATCCTTTTTGAGGAAATAGCCTGGAGCACCCCACAGGTTTTTGCCCAAACCATGGAAAAAGCAGCCCGGATTGGAGTAGTTCCCCGCTTGCTGCCTATGCTTGCAGATATAGATACTGAAGCAGACTGGCAGCAGTATGGCTGGACACTATAAAAATCAGGCCTTAGAACCTCTGACTTTGCGCAGGCGCACCTTTCCCATTGCGCGCTTTGTACCCAGAGGCGTCTCCGTCTCCTCCTGCCAAAAACCCGTCAGGACCACCTCCTCGAAATTACCACTATATTGCATCTGATACTTTCTGAAAAACGGAGCCTTTTCCTGTTTCTTATCGTCCATAGGAATATACCTGACTTCCTGCAGATAAACTGAAAAATCCCCGTACAAATATCCCTTTAGCTCCATTTCCCCCACCTTCCCCTCCCCCAGGTGCACATACGACCTACCACTAATTTCATGCCCCTTAAATCGCAGAAACATCTCGAGCCTGATTTTGCGGGAAGACGCTATTCCTCCCTCGGTCAGGTATCCCTCGAACAATCCCTGAAGCCGTTCCTGAGCACCTAAGGAACTGAACAAAAGGCAAAAAAAACCGATTAATATAGCGAATTTAACTTGCATAGGCATTTTATAA
>CAZGOT010000144.1:0-7403 GCA_964527495.1 uncultured Haliscomenobacter sp. | reverse complement strand
CAATGATGAGGTTTGTCTTTCCAGGATAAAATTCGGTGGTTATCCCTTTGAGTACGTGGTTTTCCTGAAAACTTTTGAATAAACCTTCTGTCCGTATCATAAGCTTGAATGGTTGGCGGTAATCTTAACGATTTGTGGGGGAAAAGGGTTGATGCTCAGGTCAGCAGGACGGCAATTGTATAATCGGCGAGCAGGATCATTATATCGCTGATGACCACGGCATTGGTGCTGGCTTTGCCCAATTCTATACTGCCGCCCCGGACATAGTATCCCTGGTAGCAGGAGATAGATGTCAGGAGGAAAGAAAATACGATGGCTTTCACAAACATGAGAAAGACATTGTAAGAATCAAAAAACGAACGCACCCCCTGGATATATTCTTCTTCTGACATGAGCCCTGTTGGTACAGATGCCAGGTATCCTCCTATAATACTAATGAAGGCCGCAACGGCAACCAGCACTGGGATGACGGTCATGGCGGCGATAATTTTGGGCATCATCAGGAACGCGGTGGTGTTCACGCCCATGATTTCCATGGCGTCAATATGCTCTTTTTGCCGCATACCTCCGATTTCGGCAGCCATGTTGGAGCCCACTTTTCCGGCAAGCACAAGACAGGTTATTGTAGGCGCAAGCTCGATAATCGTACTATCGCGAACGATATAGCCAATATAATACACCGGCACGAGGGTACCATCCAGCTGATAGGCAAACTGAACGGCCGTAACGGCGCCTATGAATAAAGAGATAATAATGACGATAATCAGCGAGCCTATGCCGATATCGTTCATTTGCCGCATCGTTTCCCGGTAGTACATCACGGGCTTCTCGGGCTTGGAAAGGATATTTCCAAGCATGATGACATAGCGACCGAGATGAGAGAGCTGTTTAGAAATCATGTACAGGTAAATTCAGAACCACAAAATTAGCCAAAATTTTTGGGGTGGCCTGCATATCCTTTACCTTTTGCGAAATTTATGACAGTTTGTGGAAAAAGCTGTATTTTCCCTGCCTGTTTAGCACAGTCGTGCACGTCTTTGGTAGCAAAGGCCACCAGGCATATCCTGGGGTTGTGTAAAAAGAAAAGACTAAAAAGCTATGTTGAAAGTCATCGTTACCGGAGCAGGTAGGGGGATTGGGTATGATACGGTGCTTGCGCTGGCTGCCCGCGGGGATTGTAGTATCCTGGCACTTTCCAGGAACAAGGAACGCCTGGAAGGCCTTCGACAGGAGGTGGGGCTCCGCTTCCCGGATACCCGGGTAGAGATTGCTTTTCTGGATCTGGAAAAAGAAATCCCCGCCGATTTTCCTGCCTGGGCGGCTACTGTTTATGGTGGGGTAGATGTGCTGATACACAATGCCGGCATGATGCTACGCAAGCCTTTTGCAGAGATGGACCGAAGCGACTGGTTAAGGATCTTCAGCGTCAATGTTTTTGGTGCTGCGGATTTGACGCGTGTGCTGCTGCCCTGGCTGGAAAAGAGCGACAGGGCCCATGTGGTGCATATTGGTTCCATGGGCGGGTTTCAGGGAAGCGCAAAGTTTCCAGGATTAAGTGCCTACAGTGCTTCCAAGGCAGCGATGGCATGTCTGGCTGAGTGCCTGGCAGAAGAATGGAAGGGTTCAGGGATTGCGGTAAACTGTCTGGCTATCGGTGCAGTACAAACAGAAATGCTGGCAGAGGCTTTCCCGGGTTATCAGGCGCCCTTGGACAGCGGGGAAATGGCAGCGTTTATTTCCGATTTTGCCTTAAATGGACACCGGTTTTTTAATGGTAAAGTACTGCCTGTTTCGGTTTCTACACCATAATCAAAAGCCTGGATATCGTTTCCAATAGGGTATTTTTGTTTATATGTTTATGTGTACGGTCACGTTTTTCCCCAATCCATCCGGGGGGTTCATCCTGAGTTCGAGCCGTGATGAAAGCCCTGAGCGAAAAATATCTGCTGTTGTACATCGGCAGATGGGTTCCGCCAGCATCGTGTATCCACAGGACGCTACTGCCGGGGGGACCTGGATTGCAGCAGATTCAACGGGTCGGGTGCTTTGCTTGTTAAATGGAGCTTTTGAAAGGCATACCCATACACCACCTTACCGGAAAAGTCGGGGCCTCCTGGTGCTAGAGCTCATGGAGGCTGAGGATATCCCATCCTTTTTTCAGCAATACCACCTGGAAGGTATAGAGCCTTTTACGCTGATTTTGGCCAGCCAGGGGGTACTTTGGGAGTTTCTCTGGGATGGTGACAAGCGCTTTATGCAACAGCGCGACGCGAATGCCAAGTATATCTGGTCTTCGCCAACCCTGTACGACCGCGAGGCACGTGTGCTTCGCGCGCTTTGGCTAAAAGAATGGTTCGAACCCTCACAGGAATATTCCCGGGAAAAAATCCTGGAATTTCACCAGGAAGCGGGAAAAGAAGACCCCCACAATAGTCTGGTAATGAACCGTAGTGGGACTGTGCGGACGGTTAGCATCTCTCAATTTGTTGTAGAAAAGAAACCTTTTGGTTTTTATTATTTTGAACTTGAAGACAAGGCCCCTGTATTGTACAGCAACATTTTCTTTTAGGGGAAATTAAAAACAAGCTATCGTGCAGCATCCTTTTTGGATAAAAATGTGGAACTGGGAATACTGGCCAACAATGGCTTTTTATTGGCCTATGGTAGTGTATGGTCCTCTTCTTGCGTTGCGTTATCGCCATCCCTGTTTTTTCTCGGCGGCCAATCCTTCGATGTATATTAGTGGTATGGGTCTGGAGTCCAAATTTGATACCCTGCAGATGCTCCCATCCCACTTGCGCCCAACTTCTGTGCGGGTAAGACCCGGGTTGCCCATCGTAACAGTTTCGGAACGCCTGGCCGAGGCCGGACTGAATTTTCCCTTGATTGCCAAGCCAGATGTTGGCTTCCGGGGGCTTTTAGTAACCAAAGTCCATAACCTGCAGGAATTGCAGTCGTTTCTGGGGCGCTACCAGGTGGATTTTATCCTCCAGGAATTTCTGGATTATCCCGAAGAAGTCGGGGTTTTTTATGTGCGTATGCCAGGCAAAGAAATGGGACAAATTATATCCCTTACATTGAAGGAGTTTTTGAGCATTACTGGTGATGGGCAGCGGACAGTGCGTGAGCTGGTAGCAAGAAAACCCCGTGCGCTGCTGCAGATGGAGCGACTGGAGGCTACTTTTGCAGAAGATATGGATAAGATACCGGAAAAAGGCGAAATAGTCCGCCTGGGTGTCGTTGGCAACCATTCCAAGGGGACGCTGTTCCTCAACGGGACCTCACAGGCGGATGCGCGCCTGGCCCGCGTTTTTGATGAAGTCACCCGGGAGATGAGCGGATTTTACTACGGTCGTTTTGATATCAAATGCAGTAGCCTGGAAAGCCTCAGGCAGGGAAAGGATTTCAGGATCATTGAGCTGAATGGTATCGGTGCTGAGCCTACGCATATTTACGACCAATCCCGGATGTCGTACGGTAAGGCCTTATGGACAATCATGCGCCACTGGACGCTGGTAGCCCGGATTTCGGCTACTAACCATGCCCAGGGTGCGCCCTATTTACCAGCAGGAAAAATGCTGCGTGCCCTTGCGGATTTGAGGAAATACCAAAAGAAACTGGAACGGATGAAGGGTAAATATTAACTAAAAAGAGCGGAAACTCCGGATGTTAAGGGAATTACCAGCTGCCCCCGGCACCACCTCCATCGAATCCACCCCCGCCAAAGCCTCCGAACCCACCACCTCCCCAGTCACTTCCAGAGCTGCCAGACCCCCAGTTGACTCCAGACCCAGGAAAAAAGATCCATCCACCATTTTTTCCTCGACCATAATGGCCACCCCGGTAATACCCTTCTCCGCCGGGGCCATCATCACCACCCATTCGGCTAAGCAGGGAAAATAAAACTAGCATGCCAATCAGCACGATAAAAAGGACCACAATACCAGGAACCTTACTACCCCCGCTTTCTTCGAGATCGTTGGTAAAACGCCCGGACCCCAGATCAATCATGGCATCGGTGGCACGGTCCAGGCCCTGGTAATAATCGCCAGCCTTGAATGCCGGCTTGATGATATTGTCAATAATTCGTTTGGCCATATTATCCGTCAGATAATCCTGAACGCCCATTCCCGTATGGATAAAGAGCTTTCGGTCTTCTATGGCGACAAACAGGAGGATGCCGTTGTCTTTTTCTTTGTTGCCAATACCCCAGCTTTCCGCAATGCGGAGGGAGTATTCAAAGACATCTTCGCCTTCCAGACTAGTTTCGATTACGATGGCAATCTGTGTAGAAGTAGAATCGGCATACGCGACGAGCTTTTGCTCGAGTGCCTGTACTTGATCCGGAGCCAGAACCCTGGCATAATCGTTGACCAGGACACCAGATTTTGCCGGGATCTCTTTGCCGGAAAGGCTGCCAGACCAGCAAAAAAAGGCAATAACAAAAAGGCAGCAATATTTTATTTTCATCATGAATGACATACGGGCATGCGGGATTGAAAACGGCGGTTGCAAAAGGCTCGCAAGTTATATGGAGGAATCACTGTGGGAAAGTTCATCGTTGAGTTCGTTGGGGTTATCTTCCTCTGACGGAAAAAAAGCTTTGAGTTTTTCTCCAATTTGAGTGATTCCGGCACAGAGCCCATGGGCGATTTCTCCTTTTCGGAAAAAACCGCCCATGAGGTCCCGGGTTTCATCCCAGAAGGTATCGGGAACAGAATCGTTTATTCCTTTATCTCCAAGGATGGCAAATTTTTTGGACTCGAGGAACAACACGATTAAAGTAGCATTGCGCAGCCGGGTTTGTTGCATGCCCAGTTGGAGGAAAATCTTGTGGGCATTATCCAGGACTTCTCCCTTTAACCGGCGTTCGAAGTGTACGCGGATTTCCCCTGAAGTACCAGTTTCAGCAGTCCGGATCGCCGAAATTACAGCTTGTTCCTCCTCTTTACTGAGCGGAAGGTGCATATGGTGCAGGGGATTTAATTGAAATTGACGTTAGGTACATTTTGTGCAGCTTCACTTGCCTGAAATTGTGCTTTCTGAGCAAAACCAAACATGCCGGCGAAGAGGCTGCTCGGGAAGCGGCGTACTTTCTTGTTATAGATAGTGACCGTATCATTATATCGGTCACGTGCCACTTTTATACGATTTTCTGTGCCTTCCAGCTGGGTCTGCAACTCGACAAAAGCAGCACTTGCTTTCAGCTCGGGATACTGCTCGGCCACGAAGAGGAGACGCCCCAGCGATTGGGAAATACCCGCCTGTGCTTGTTCAAAAGACTGCAACTGCTCTGGCGTGATATTCTGGGGGTCAATGGTGATGCTGGTCGCTTTTGACCTCGCTTCGACGATGGATGTTAGGGTTTCTTGTTCAAAATTAGCTACCCCTTTTACGGTATTGACCAGATTGGGAATTAAATCTGCCCGACGTTGATAGGCCGTTTGTACTTTGCTCCATTCGTTTTCAACTTCCTCATCGAGATCGACAAAGGAATTGTAGGTGGAACAACCATCAACCAGCAAAATCAAGCCTAATAAAATAAGGATTACAGAAATAGTTAATGACCTCATGGTACAATTTATGTTTTAATCTCTAAAAAAAACGGTATTAATGCCTAAAAAGTTTCCTGCAGATTTTGGCAAATCTTTCAGGGCTTATGGGTTAAACCCGGGTTGGTGACTGGTTTTTAGGGAAATATCCCGTATAATATGTTGTTATGGGCTTTTATTCCATGCGAATATTCCGAAAATATTGGCTATTTTTTAATTTCGTTGCGAAAATCTTTGTACACATGTTTTCTATTAGGGAAAGGGTATGGATAAAGAGGGGACAAAATCCCTGCCAATTTCCAATAGAACCTCCTTTTAAAATTACTACCACATTCAATATGCAAAAAAATACCATGAAATCCATTTGCCTGAAAGGCCTGTTTGGTCTGCTATTCCTGTTATGTATTTCCGGTTTAGCGATAGCTCAGGGAGAACCTGTAAAAGCCGATTCGACGAAAACGGAGAAAAAAGCAGATGCAAAAAAGCCGCTCCCCCTTGTGCCAGAGCGGAAAATCCGCCTCAAAACCGACGAGGGCACCTGGATGTCCCTGGATGTTAGTCCCGATGGCAGGCAAATCGCTTTCGATCTTATGGGGGATATTTACCTCTTGCCGGTTAGCGGCGGAAAAGCGACCCAGCTCACCTCC
Organism: uncultured Haliscomenobacter sp.; assembly: GCA_964527495.1. Taxonomy (GTDB): domain Bacteria; phylum Bacteroidota; class Bacteroidia; order Chitinophagales; family Saprospiraceae; genus JADJPL01. Next base: position 1,204 of record CAZGOT010000144.1, on the reverse strand, counting down.
GGTTTGGCCTTTGATACCCATCCAAAGTTCAGCCCCGATGGAAAACAGATTGCGTTTACTTCGGACCGCTCCGGAGCTGAAGCTGTTTGGTATATTGATATCGAGAAGCAGGATACCGTCCAGGTGACCAAAGATAACGACCAGCATGTACAATCTGCCGAGTGGACGCCCGACGGTAAGTATCTGGTTGTTTCCAAAGGGACCAGAAACCTGAAATTGTTCCTTTTCCATAAAGATGGGGGAGGGGGTACCCAGCTGATTAAGGCTCCTGAAACAATGAAGACCGTGGAGCCTGCTTTTGGTCCGGACGGCAGGTATATTTGGTTTTCCTGGCGCACTGGTGCCTGGAATTACAATGCCCAGCTACCGCAATACCAGTTGGCCGTTTACGACAGGGAAACAGGCGAGGTGGACCGCAAAACCAGCCGTTATGGATCGGCCTTTTCCCCGACCCTTTCTCCGGATGGAAAATGGTTGGTGTATGGTTCCCGCTACAATGAACAGACTGGGTTGGTCCGACGCAACCTGGAGAGTGGAGAGGAAAACTGGCTGGCTTATCCGGTACAGCGCGATGAGCAGGAATCTATAGCCCCCATGGGGGTGTATCCGGCTATGTCTTTTACGCCGGATAGCAAACTCCTTATTTGCAGCTACGGAGGTAAAATGTGGAAACTGCCAATTGAAGGCGGCAGTGCGGTCAATATACCCTTTGAGGTGGACGTAGAACTCGATTTTGGTCCCAGGGTGGAGTTTAATTATCCTATTTCAGATGAAAAAGCGCTGGTTGCTACTCAGATTCGGAATCCCCGGCGTTCCCCGGATGGAACGAAACTGGCATTTACTGCGCTGAACCGACTGTACGTAATGGACTTCCCTGATGGAAGCCCGCGTCGGCTAACCAATGCCAACCATACAGAGGCAATGCCAGCCTGGTCGCCTGATGGGACACAGCTTGCCTATGTCACCTGGGAAGGCAATGGAGGGTATCTGAACAAGGTTGACCTGCAGGGAGGGGCACCACAGCGGCTTACCTCTCAAGCTGGCTATTATGCTGAGCCTGCTTGGGATGCCAAAACTAACAGAATTGTATTCCTCTACGGCGCTGCCCAGGCTTTTATAGATGCCATTGACCCAACTGCTTTTGGTGCCGAGGCCAACCTTGGCTGGGTGGATGCTGCGGGCGGGGATATCCGGCGTATTGATG
>CAZGOT010000143.1:0-7449 GCA_964527495.1 uncultured Haliscomenobacter sp. | reverse complement strand
GGCGTAAGCCGCCAAACGAAAAGCCGGGGGCTTTTTACACAACCCCAGAAAGTTTATACAAATCAGACTTTAAAACTTGGGACAAAGAATAGTCTCATTATTATAATTCCCCAAAAAGGCAAGGGAGAACTCCAGGGCACCCTGTCGCCGACCCGTAGAATTCAACCCACTCAGGTTGGCGTCATAACTCAGGCCAAACAGAAAATTGGAATGCTCCAGACCAAGCATAAGGACTGCAGCATCGAGACCAGGGATTTGATCCAGGTTGCGCACAGGACGCACCCACCCCCCTACATGAAGTGCCGTACCCTTGGCATCGTTGAGCAGAAAGCGCAAGTTTCCTCCGGCATTTGCCGCTAAATGAGGCCCCTGGAGATATGCCAATGCACGCGGGGAAAACTGCAAAAAACTGCCAAGAGGCAGGATCAGGCTTATGTGGGCAGATATTTTCCGCATCAACCGGTCGCTGTTTTGGAGGCTCTCGATCGGCTCATTGGCGAAAAAACTCACCTGCGGCTCGTTAATATGATACATGGAGATTCCTGCAAAAATACCTGGTTTGCGGAAAGGTGCATAGGTATAATGGATTCCCGCACCGAAATCAAAAAAGGCAAAGTTGTTTTCTGGCAAGTACTCCCCGCTGGGATCCGTATATCCGTCGCGGCCATTAAACTGGTCCTCAAAAGTCAGGTTGTTGTAGTTGAGATTGCGCTGGGCAACCCCGACCTGAAACCCGGCAGAGAGAAAATGATCCCCGGTGCGGCTCAGTGCCTTGTGATAAGCACCCGTAATAGCCATCTGATTGGTGAAAAAGTTTGCAGAGGATGCACGGTCAGAATAAAAAACGACTCCGGTACCAAAAGCATCCCGGCTATTTTTTTTATAAGAACCCACATTGAAACGAAGGTCTGCAGCTACTCCATAAGTTGCATAAGGTTCCTCCAGATAACTCCGGCCCTGGTCGCGATAAATCATGGCCAGCCGATAGCCCCCATCAAAAACCCCTGACAATGCAGGGTTAAGGGAAAGGGGCGAGGCATAAAACTGCGTGAAATGTTGATCCTGGCCGAAAGCACTGATCATAGTACACCAGCAAAGACAACATCCCAGCCAAAATTTCTGTATTCGCATATCACGGCATCATTAGTAAAGTTAACGGAAGTCCATCCAAAAGGTTGTCCGGTATCCGTATGCTAAAAATCCAAAAGTTACTTTATCACAACGGATATTAGCGATTCTTATTATTTTTGACCCAGGCATCTGACAATCAGCCGCCCCAACTTTATGGACTACGGAATTTGCCCATTCAGTGTCGTTCCATTGCGGAGTTCACCGGCCCACAGCAGCGAGATGGTTTCCCAGCTCCTGTTTGGCGAGCTGGTGCAAGTCCATGAGGTACGGGGCAAGCAATGGCTGCGGGTTTACCAGGTCGCCGACGGTTCTGAAGGCTGGGTAGAAACTGCACAGCTCCAGGCAATCCGACCCGAAGATTTCGAGCGCTATGCCCAGCATTTTGCTTTCTCCCTCGAACTCGTCCATGCTGCAATGGGCCCCAACCAGTTTATTCCAATAACCATGGGTGCCCGCCTGCCCAGTTTCGACGGATTGCACTTTCGCATGGGACGGGACCTTTTCACTTTCAGTGGACAAGTACTGGGAGTAGAAGAAATCCGTCCCGGAGCGGATTTCCTGCTTAAAATGGCGCGACGTTATCTCAATACACCATTTCTCTGGGGCGGCCGCTCTCCCTTTGGCATGGACTCTACGGGGTTCGTACAGATTATTTTTAGTTTTGTCGGTATCTCCCTGCCGCGTACGGCCCTGGCCCAGCTCGAAATGGGCATCAGCGTGGATTTTCCCGAATTGGCACAGCCAGGCGACATTGCTTTTTTTGAAAATAAATCCGGCAAAATCAATCACGCCGGGATCGTCCTTCCCGACAACAAAATCATCCATGCCTATGGTTGTGTCCGAACCGACATGCTCGATCACTTTGGCATTTATGACGAGGAGCGCAAGCTCTACACCCGGAAACTGCGCCTGATAAAGCGCGTGCTGCCTTCAGTACCTGCGCTCCTGCAGGAAAGTGTACCAGATGCCGCTCAAGGCAAAGGACCGAGTACCTCTTCCACTTTCAGGTAATGTATTTTACCTAGTTTGAGTGCCTTTATCCCTGGTTCGATTTTTGCCTTGTCCCCTACGATTACCAGGACCATATTTTTAGGATCCACCCTCGATTTGGCTACGCGCTCGATATCTGCCCGGGTAACCTGCATAACCTGGGCAATATACGTATTGAGATAGTTTTGCGGCAGGTTAAAAAACAGGACATCCGCAACATTGGCAGCGATGCTCTCCACAGACTCAAACTCGCCAGGGAAACCCAGGGCCAGATAGTTGCGGGCTTTTTCAGCCTCTGCTTCCTGAACCGTACGAATCGCATTGAACTCCTTGATAAACTCGCTCACTGCCTTATCCGTCGCATCGCTTTGTACGGCAGAAGCACCCAAAAATGTTCCTTTCCCCTTTGGCATACTGAAAGAAGAACTCGCACCGTAAGCATATCCGTGGACTTCCCGGATATTGGTATTCAAGCGGGAGGTGAACGAAGCTCCCAGGATAGTATTCATTACCTGTACAGGAAAATACTCGGGCGTATTACGGGGCAGTCCAGGATGGCCAAATCGCAGCTCAGATTGGGCGGCCCCTGGCTTATCAATCAGGTACACCTGAAATCCTTTGGCTGCCGGTGGATCAGGGACGGCAAATGGTTTCAGGACACCCCCTTCCCACTCTCGCAGGAGAGCGCCCAGGGCTGATTCCGCCTGTACCCGGTCCATATCCCCGGCAATGACCAGAAACCCATTTGCCGGACGAATATATTCCTGGTGGAAACGCTGTAAGTCACCCACCTGCATCGCTTTCAGGGAGGCTACCGTACCACTTGCCGGACGGGCATAAGGGTGCTCTTTTCCGAAAACCACCTGATTAAAGGCGGTAGAAGCTATAATCCGCGCTTCATCATACGACTGTTTCAACCTAACCAATGCTTCAGTGCGTTTGCGCTCCAGTTCTTTAGCATCATAACGCGGGCGGAGCAGCATATCGCCAAGCAAAGGCAGCGCTTGCTCCAGGCGCGCTTTTGGGCTGAACAGGCTAAGCGTAAGGCGGTCACGCCCCACAGATGCGCCCAGGCCAATCCCCAGGAAGTCAATCTCGTCGCTGAAGGCCAACGCATCCCTGCTGCCCGCACCTTCATCCATCAAATCGGCTGCCATAGCTGCCAGTCCGGGAACGTCTGCCGGATCATAAATGCTGCCGGCATGGAATACAAACGTCATCTGAACAATAGGCAGGTCCCGTTTTTCAATTAAATATACGGGAAGGCCATTTGCAAGACGAAACTCCTGAACTTCCGGCAGGGCAAGCGGCCTTACAGGCCCTGCAGCAGGGTACTTTCCCCTTTCCGCTTTTTGCGCTTCCAGGCGCACCATACCAGCGATTATCAATACTACACAGCAAAAGAATATTTTTTTCATTTCAACAGGATATTTACAGTAGTGATTGTACAAATAAGGTTATACATACTAAATCCCCCAAAGTCACTCTCCCTTCAGCCCAAGATCTGTTTTTCCTCTGGGCACCACACTAAGCAGCAAGCGGTTGGTCGGGCGAAGATAATAACCGCATGCCGTAGAGATGTCTTTTGGTGAAAGGGCCTTGTACCTGCTTAGGTCCTCGTTTGCCCAGTCGGGATTACCCGTATAATAGAAATAGTTCTGCAGCGCTTCGGCTTTTCCCAGCAGCGACTGGGACTCGCTCAGGAAACCCGCTTCACGCTGGTTGATAACCCGCTCCAACTCCCTTTCCGTCGGTGCCTCCTGCGACAATGCAGCCAGCTCAGCATCAACGATTTCCGCGATTTCCTGAAGCGTATGACCAGGACGGGCCGTAACGACTATCATAAACATCGAGCCCAGTGCCTGGGAACTTTGGTAGGCACTTACTGACTGGGCAATACCCAAATCATATACGAGTTTTTTGTACAGGCGGGAGGTTTTTCCCCCTGCAAGCACATTGGCAGCAACATCCAATTCTGCATCCCCGGGTGCATAGTAGGCCGGCGTTGGATACACCATGTACAGGCGTGGAAGCTGTACATTATCTTCCATCTGCAGGTATTTGGGCGATTCCAGCATAAAATTTGGTGCTACGGGGCGCAGCACAGGCTTCCCGGCAGGAATTTCGTCAAACCAATACTTCACCCGCTTCAACGTTTCTACAGGATCAATATCCCCAGCGATAGTCAGTACAGCGTTATTAGGAACGTAATATTTTTTGAAAAACTCCACTACGTCGTCATAGGAAGCAGCCGTCAGGTCGTCCATATAGCCGATGGTAGGCCAGTTGTACGGGTGGTTTTCCGGAAACAGGTTTTCTACGATGGTCTGGAATGCCATGCCATACGGACGGTTTTCATAGTTCTGGCGCCGCTCGTTTTTAACTACATCGCGCTGCCCATCCACCTTACCCGGCGACATCGCATCCAATAGATAACCCATGCGGTCGGACTCGAGGAAAAGGGCAATATCCAATGCATTCGAAGGTAGCGTTTCGTAATAATTGGTCCGGTCGGTAGTGGTGGAACCATTATTCGAACCACCAACCTGTTCGAGCAGGTTATCGAAATCTCCCTCTGCCACATTGCCCGATCCTTCAAACATGATATGTTCAAAAAGGTGGGCAAAACCCGTCCGCCCCTTTTTTTCATAACCAGAACCCACATGGTACCAAACATCCACGGCAACCATTGGTACCGTGTGGTCTTCATGCAAAATGACCGTAAGCCCATTGGAAAGGCGGTGCATCTGATAAGGAATTCCTATCCTGACCTGAGAAAAGGCATTATTGGCAAAGAGCATTGCCACACAGGCCAGAAATACAAAGTTAACTGATCGTATCATGGTTAATATTTTTTTGGTTAAAGGAACTTTTTTTCCCGCATCCATGCGTCGTTGAATAACTTCCCCACATATCGGCTGCCGTGGTCGTGGATAACCACCACTACCAAATCCCCCTCCCGGAGCTGGTCTTTAAGCTGTAGCAACCCTGCTACCGCAGAACCGGCGGAATATCCCAGCAGGAGGCCTTCTTCCCTTGCCAGGCGGCGGGCCATAAGTGCCCCATCACGGTCGGTAACTTTTTCAAAGTGGTCAATGATATCAAAATCAATATTGGCGGGGATAATATCTTCACCGATACCTTCCGTCACATAGGGATAAATTTCCGCAGGGTCAAAAACCCTTGTTTCATGGTACTTTTTGAGTGCAGAACCATAGGTATCCACGCCCCAGACCTTGACACCGGGATTTTTTTCTTTCAGGAACCTCCCCGTACCGGAGATAGTTCCTCCGGTACCGACTCCAGTAATCAGGTGCGATACCAGGCCGTCCGTTTGTTTCCAGATTTCAGGACCCGTGGTTTCGTAGTGGGCCTGCCGGTTGGAAAGATTATCATATTGATTACACCAATAGCTATTGGGAATTTCCTGGCTCAGGCGCCTGGCAACGGAATAATAGGATTGCGGGTCATCCGCAGACACGTTGGTCGGGCATACGATGACCTCGGCTCCGAAAGCCCGCAGGATATCCAGTTTTTCCCTCGACTGCTTATCGGTAGTAGTAAAAATACAGTGATAGCCCCTTACGGCGGCTGCAAGAGCCAGGCCCATCCCGGTATTCCCGGAAGTACATTCGATGATAGTGCCTCCCGGCTGCAAGTCCCCTCTTGCCTCCGCATCTTCCACCATTTTCAGTGCCATACGGTCTTTAATCGAATGTCCAGGATTGAAAGTCTCTACTTTCATCAGCACAGTTGCGGGGATTTCCGCGCAGACCCTGTTGAGCTTGACAAGCGGGGTATTGCCGATGGTTTCGAGGATGTTAGAAAAAAAATGCATCATTTATGGTATATATCGGATTTTCACGAAAAACTGAGGGTCTCGTGCCCCCAGCATTTTGGCAGCCGCCGGTGAAAGGACAGCCACCACCCGGGGGTCGTATATGGTTGGCGGTATGGGGCCGAGTACCTCTGCAAATATTTTACTTTGGTTCATGGGGTTAGTAATTTCAATTACCGTATGCGCCGGAGCTTCATTGAACCGCACAAAGAAGGAAGTACCCCCTTCGCTCGCCCCCTTTTGCCAGTAAGCAGGGCCCTGGAGGTTGCGCACCTTCCCGGATTTTGCCGCTGCTTCAAAACGTTGGCGATAGGGCAGGTTGCGCTTGAGCATCGGATGCACAGGGGCCGTTCGATCTTCCTCCCGCACTCCGCTCACGCTGAGCCACCCAATAGGAATTACCATCCCGGGTTGAAGGGCATTCCCATTTATCCCCCCCCTTTTGCTGATTTCCTCAGCGGGCAATTTAAAGTACCGCCCAATCCCGAATAGCGTATCCCCTTTTTTTACCCGGTAAGCCACCGGCGCAAATTGCGACCTTTGAGCACCCCAGGGAAGCATGCGTAGGATTGCCCGATTAGGTATGGGTATGCGCACTTGCCGGCCAACAGAAACCTGCTCGCCAAGGCCGGGGTTTAGGAATTGCAGCTCCTGATAGTGCATACCATAGAAACGCGCAAGGGAAAACAACGTTTGACCGCGTTGGATCGTGTGGAGGTAAATCTTTTCCCCCTCCTCGACCTGCAGGTAAACCGTATCCCGGAAAGAAAGATAGCCAGCAGTATCAACAGGCATTCCAATGGTATAAAAGGACACCAGCATATATACCGCACAAAGTATTCCTTTTCTCATAATAAGGGGTTTTCGGCAACAAATATCTGACAACTTATTTCATATTTGCAATTAAAATAAACGCAGTATTCAAAGTAAACCTTATGGAAAAAGGCAAAAAAGTCCTCGGTGTCATTCCTGCACGGTATCATTCGAGCCGATTTCCCGGAAAACCCCTGGTAGATATCGGAGGTAAGTCCATGATCCAAAGGGTCTATGAGCAAGCAACTTCGTGCTTAGTCCTTGACCGGGTCGTTATTGCAACCGACGATCTGAGGATTTTCCACCATGCACAAGCTTTCGGGGCAGAAGTGCTCCTGACGCGAACCGATCATATCAGCGGGACTGACCGATGTGCAGAAGTAGCGGGATTACTTCCGGCATACTCCGTGTGCATCAATATCCAGGGAGATGAACCCTTTCTGACCCCCTCCCAGATTGAGCGGATAGTCCTGCCCCTGCTCGAAGAACGGGCAGAAATCAGTACCCTGGCCAAAACCATCCAGGACCTCTCTACTTTGAACAATCCAAATGTGGTAAAGGTCGTATTCAACAAAAACGGGCATGCCCTGTACTTTAGCAGGAGCACTGTCCCTTACTTGAGGGATATCGCCGCACAGGAATGGGCTGAAAAGCAGGCCCATTACCAGCATCTGGGG
>CAZGOT010000142.1:0-7454 GCA_964527495.1 uncultured Haliscomenobacter sp. | reverse complement strand
AAGACGGCAAAATACTTTTCACACACCCCCAATACTTTTACAAAACACCATACTTTTGAGACAGCCACAAAAAAATTGCAAATTTGCATATTCAAATAAAAAATGTTAGCTTTGTCTAACATTTTTTATTTGAATATGCAAATTACCAAGTCGGAAGAAGATTATCTAAAAGCGCTTTACCACCTCAGCATGGAGGATGAAGCAGAGCGGGCCGGCACAAACAGGTTGGCGGATTACCTGGGGGTAGCCCCTGCTTCAGTCAACAACATGCTAAAGAAGCTCAAAGTTAAAGCGTTGGTAGATTATGAGAAGTACGGTAAGCTTGCCTTGACGGAATGTGGAAAAGCTGTTGCAGTTCGATTGATTCGGAAGCATCGGCTTTGGGAGACATTTCTGTATAAATACCTCAATTTTTCCTGGGACGAAGTGCATGAAGTAGCGGAGCAGCTCGAACACATCCAGTCGCCTAAACTGATGTTGGAGCTAGACCGCTTTATGGGATTTCCGCAGACTGATCCACATGGAGAAGCTATTCCCAATGAACTGGGCGAGTACGATCTAAGGCCTAAAACGCCCCTGGCAGCCCTGAAGACCGGGGATATATGCCGGATGGTTGCAGTGAGCGATGATTCGATTGCTTTTTTGCAATACGTATCGAAGATTGGTCTTGCACTGAATATCACCATAGAAATTGGGGAGATGCGCACATTTGACAATTCCATGGATATCCTGGTGGGGGGAGTTACCCATAGCGTTACTGGAAAATTTGCCGAACATGTTTTTGTTGAATTAGTCTAAGCTGGATAAAACTGGAGGGTATGGCGAATCAAGCTTTTTTTGCGTTGCTCGGGGGGATTGCTTTTATATTCCTGGTTGCCGTGGTCTTCTGGCCGCAAAAAGGTTTGCTGGCACTTGTTTCCAATAACAGGCTGAATTCCCGCCGTATTCTGCTTGAAGATGCATTGAAGTACCTTTTTGATTGTGAATACAAAGGGCTTTCCTGCCGATTAAACGCACTTGCGGGCAACCTGCATATTTCTACGGACCGCACGGCGCGTTTGTTGGAGAGCCTTCGTCACATGGGACTGATTACCCTGGAGAAAGACAGGATTAAACTCAGTGATCTGGGTCGTTCGTATGCCCTAAGGGTCGTTCGTGTACACCGGATATGGGAGCGTTATCTGGCGGATGAAACGGGTACGCATCATCTGGAATGGCATGGCCTGGCAGATCTCAAAGAACATGAAATATCTCCTGCCAAAGCAGATCTTTTAGCAGCACAGATGGGCAATCCGGTTTTCGATCCCCATGGAGATCCGATTCCTTCCATTTCAGGAGAATTACCGGAGTACAGTGGAAAACCGCTGAGCGATATGCAGGAAGGTGAACTGGCGCGGATTGCCCATATCGAAGACGAGCCCACCGCGATTTATTCCCAGATTGTCGCTTTAGGCCTTTATCCCGGGATGCAGGTATATATGATGGATGTTATGGAAGAGCGCCTTCAGTTTGCCGTGAACGGGGAGGAATGCATTTTAAGTCCGTTGCTTGCAGCAAATATTACCGTAGAGACGATTGTCCACAAGGAACCCTTGCAGGAAAAGTATGCATTGCTTTCTTCCTTGCAACCTGGGGAAAAGGCGCAAATAAAAGGAATTTCCCCTGCCTGTCGGGGCCAGCAGCGCCGCCGCTTGATGGACCTTGGAATCGTTCCCGGGGCAGATATTGAATATGCATTTCGTAGCGCAGGAGGAGACCCTGTCGCCTACCTGGTGATGGGCGCCCTTGTAGGTATTCGGAAATCCCAATCGGAGTATATTTTCATTGAACCAATAAACCATCAGGGAATATGAGTAACCATAATTGTGCAGATTGTCCGGTCCATCATGCAGAGCATCTGTTACGCCTTGGGATTGCCATGGACAGGGTGGACTATGTGGTTGCCCTGGCAGGGAACCCCAATACGGGTAAGAGTACCGTATTCAATAACCTCACGGGGCTCCGCCAGCATACTGGCAACTGGCCGGGAAAAACGGTAGTCCGGGCAGAAGGTGGGTTTTCTTTTAAGGACAAGCGCTATAAGGTGGTGGATTTGCCTGGTACGTACTCTTTGCTTTCGACGAGCACGGATGAGGAAGTAGCACGCGATTTCATCCTTTTTGCACGTCCGGATGTTACTGTCATTGTAGCGGATGCTACGCGGCTTGAAAGGAACCTGAACCTCGCGCTGCAAATTCTGGAAATTACCGACAGGGCGGTATTATGTCTCAACCTAATGGATGAGGCCCGACGTCATCAAATCAGCATAGATATCCGTACTTTAAGCCGGGAGTTAGGTATTCCGGTTATTCCAGCGGCAGTACGCCAAAAAGAAGGTATGGAAGAGCTCATCCGCGCTATCGAATCGGTAGCTTCCGGAAGCTATATCTGCAAACCGCACCGGATAAAGCCCCGTTCCGCTTCGCTCAATCATGCTGTAAGCGAGCTGACCAAAAAACTGGGGGAGACCTTCCCTGGCCTTCCCAATCTCAATTGGGTGGCCTTGCGTTTGCTGGAAGGAGATCAAAGTATCATCGAGGCAGTGCGCACTGGAATGCTTGGCCGGCTGAGTCCGGGTATGCTTAACTTAAATACCTGATGGGCGATAGTATGGAAAAGACCAATGAAACCAAAAGTGAGGAGTTGCTTTCCCTTGCCAACAAGCTCCGCTGGGACTTAGGCGTGGATTTTCATGATACGATTATTGCCTCTATTTATGAAGACGCATCCCGAATTACCCGTCAAACCGTTCAAAAAGGGGAAGATCGCGCTGCTTTTCATCTGGAACGCCGTATTGACGAGATAGTGACGAGCAGGATCTGGGGGTTTCCGATTATGCTTCTGCTCCTGGCCCTGGTGTTTTGGCTGACCATTTCCGGGGCAAATGTACCTTCCGGCATGTTGGCTTCCCTTTTGGTAGATACCGCTCACCCCTGGCTACGGCAGCTTGCAGATGCCGCAGGTTTTCCGGGCTTCCTCAGTGGACTTTTGATTGACGGTGCTTACCTCTCTATGGCTTGGGTTGTTTCGGTAATGTTGCCGCCAATGGCGATTTTTTTTCCTTTGTTTACCTTGCTCGAAGACCTGGGCTATCTACCCCGGGTAGCTTTTAATATGGATAGCTTATTTCGGAAGGCCGGTGCCCATGGCAAACAAGCACTGACGATGAGCATGGGGTTTGGGTGCAATGCGGCGGGGGTCATTGCGGCGCGGGTAATAGACAGTCCCAGGGAGCGGCTAATCGCCATAATAACCAATAATTTTTCCCTTTGCAACGGTAGGTGGCCAACGCAAATTCTGATTGCGACCATTTTTATTGGAGGAGCTGCACCTGCATATCTGGCCGGGTTTGTTTCGGCAGCAGCCGTAGTTGGAACTGCCGTTTTGGGAATCGGCTTCAGTCTGGCCGTCTCCTGGGTGCTGAGTAAAACCCTGCTAAAGGGCGAAGCCTCTGCCTTCAGCCTGGAGCTGCCACCTTACCGCCCACCACAAATCTGGCAAACACTTTACACCTCCCTTGTTGACCGCACGGTTTTTGTCCTCTGGAGGGCAGTAGTTTTTGCTGTACCTGCCGGGATGGTCATTTGGCTGGTGGGCAATGTACATATTAGCGGGGTTAGCATGGCAGAACACTTTATTAGCTGGTCAAGTCCTTTTGCCCTGATTTTTGGGCTTAACGGGGTTATCCTGCTGGCCTATATTATCGCTATCCCTGCCAATGAAATTGTTATCCCTACTGTCCTTATGCTTACCGTACTCACTACGGGTATGGGCAGTATGGGAGAAGGACAGGGGGTTTTGTTTGAACTCGAAGCCCTGGAAGATACCGAAAATTTACTCCGGTCCGGTGGATGGACGCTGCTCACTGGTATCAACCTCATGTTATTCAGTTTACTGCATAACCCTTGTTCAACTACTATTTATACGATTTACAAAGAAACCGGCAGTCTAAAATGGACGATAGTGGCGACGTTCCTCCCTATCGGTCTGGGATTGACGGTATGTTTTTTTGTTACCCAGATATGGAATTTGTTAGGGGCACTGTCCTGATAGGACCAGGGCCCGAACCGTGGCCTGTCCTATCTGTGGAGAACTGCTTTCAGCGGAAAATTTTATCTGGGGTTGTGTAAAAAGTATTCCGCCGCCTTCGGCGGCGAAAGAAAATTTTGAATGAACGTCGTTTTACCTCATTTTGCGAAGCAAAATGAGGTAAAACGACGTTCATTCAAAATGATTATTGGCGGTGCAAGCCGCCAAAAGACTTTTCGGACAGGCTTTTTAAAAAAATATTATTTAGCGGCTGGCGTCGCCAAATAATATTTTGTGGCTGTGTAAAAAGTATTCCGCCGCCTTCGGCGGCAGAATAATATTTTTGAAACGCTGATTTTATTGATTTTGCGAAGCAAAATCAATAAAATCAGCGTTTCAAAAAAAAGTATGTCAGCCGCCAAAGCACTTGTGGGACACCCCCACCCCTCATTGCTCTTAACGGATATACGCATTTTGGATTTCTTCAAATCCGGGGAGCTGGCGATGATGCCACATTTTAAGGACTGTTCCGTCTTTCATCAAAAGTGTACCGGGGTTGGAGCGGACGATCGTTTTAAGAAGGATATCATCTGCAATAAGCACAGGAAAGGTGATACCGCTTTTTTTCCGGAAATCTTCAATCTGATCTTTGCCTGCATAAGCTGTAATGGCCACAGTTTTGATACCTTCCCGTTCGGCAGCTGTAGCGAGAGGTACGATTTTCTCTGCCCAGCGTTTAACATAAGCCTCATCCCAGTTGAAGGCAGACACCGTGCGGGTACTTTCTGTCACTTTCATCTGTGGCATCACTTCCACGGAATTAGCCGTACGCGCACTGTCCGTTATATAGGTAGTATCCCTGACAACGACCTGCTTTTCCTGCTTTTCCCCTTCCAGGTGGTGGGCAATCACGAGGAAATAATACCCCTTCAGCGAAAGCAGTTCCTCTGTGACTTCCTGGCCGTCCAGGTTGCTCACTTCGAATTCACTGACCTTGGTAGGAGCGATAGCCGGCTCGGATTTAATCTGCTCCATTTCCCATGCTTCAGATGGATACCTGGACATTTCGCGGAGAAACTGGTCAAAAGGGACTTCTACTACCTTTCCGGTAGATTTGTTGGTAAGCCGGTAGGCGATAATTTTTACATTCTGCAGAGCCTCGAGTTCCTGGCGCTTCTTTTCTCCGATATTCACCCCTTCCCGGAAGGGCCTGAAATCCACATCGGGAAGGTTCCACACATAATTGCTAAAACAGTACATCATCAGTGCAGGTACAGACAGCAGGGTGACCCATGTCCGTTGGGCCGCGCCAAAAAGGCGGTGCATATCGTTATGAAAGACGACAAAAGCTATGGCAGGTACCAGCAGCACGAGGTCTTTAATAAAGGATATTTTGGGTTCCAGTTTGATGAAATCCCCAAAACACCCACAGTCGGTAACCTTCATATTCGTGGCCACATACTTGCCCCATTTGCTGAATTCGAAAAAATTAACTTCTGAGGGAACATAGCCTGTGAGGTAGGTAAAACCTGTGAGGATAGTAAAAAACCCAACCAGGAGCAGGAAAATCCATGCCGTCAGGCGGGGAAGAAAACCCAGGATCAAAGCAATGCCCAGGACGATTTCCAGCACGATCATCCCAACCGAAAATCCTTCTGCATATTGCGCAAGCCAGGGGAAAAGCGGAGCTAGCCAGGAAAAGGCCGTAGGCTTGAATACCCCTTCAAATGCGGCAAAATATTGCTGCATTTTATACGCCGTACCAAGCGGGTCAATCGCTTTTACTGCGCCGGAAACTATAAAAAGTACCCCGGCAAAAAATTGCAGGAAACTCAACGGCTTGTTTTGCAGGCGATCTGTAAAAAAGCCAGCCAGCAGCGTCAGGGCAATAGCGGCAATGCCGATAATCAACATAAGGGAACCAAGGGTCATACGCAGGAAATATTTATGGATTTGATGATTCAAATGGTGCCGTTCCGGCGGATTCTTCTAGTTGTATTAACGCAAAAAGGGCGTAGTTAATGATGTCGGAATAATTTGCGCCTACCCCTTCCGAAACCAGGGTGAGGCCGTGATTATCCTCAATCTGCTTGATGCGCAACAGCTTCATCAGGATGAGATCTACCAGGGAGCTTTGCCGCATTTCGCGCCAGGCTTCCCCATAATCGGCATTTTTCCTGGCCATGAGGGCCCGGACTTCTGCAAGGCGTGCATCATACAGCATAGCAGCTTCTGCTTCCCCGAGTTCAAGGGGTGCTCCCTCGGGTAGGGCAAGCTGGATCAGGGCGAGGAGGCTGTAGTTTACGATCCCTTGGAACTCGGAGGCCACAGGATCATCCACAAGCTGCTGACCCGACTCCTGGATCGTCCGGATGCGCTTCGCTTTGATGTACAACTGGTCGGTCAGGGAAGAAGGCCTGAGGATACGCCAGGCAGTACCATAATCTTTCGTCTTTTTCAAAAATACAGCCTTACATGCGTTGGCTGCTCTGTCGTATTGAGCAAGGGTACGCTCCACGGTTTTTTGGTTTTGTGCTGCAAATATAAAACAGGATTTTCAGGATTGTCCAAAATTATGGATATTAGAGGCCGGGGCAGCAACCACAACCGGATATTTACTTATGCAGGATATTTTCTATACGATCGCACAGGCCAGCGAAGGGCTTTTTAAAGACCGGGGAAGTAAATTTCTGGCCTATGCCTTCCCCATGCAAACCGAAGAAGACCTGCAGGAACAGCTGGACGCACTCCGCAAATCCCATCCCAAAGCCCGGCACTTTTGCTACGCCTACCGGATCGGCACTGCTGGCCTCCGGTATCGGGCGAACGATGATGGGGAGCCCTCCGGGACTGCCGGCAAACCCATCCTCGGGCAGATTGACCGACTGGGGCTCACCAACGTGGCCGTGGTGGTGGTGCGTTACTTCGGCGGTACCCTCCTGGGCACTTCTGGTCTGATCCAGGCGTACCGGGCAGCAGCAGCGGATGCGCTGGGCCAGGCAGAAATTGCAGAAAAACAAATCGAACAACGCGTAAGACTGGAATTTCCCTATGCCCTGATGAGCGATGTCCTCCAGGCAGTCAAAAAACTCCACTTGCCTATCTATACCCAGCAATATGCAGAAGATGGGTGCATGGAAATTGGCATCCCGTTCAGTCAGACCAATGCGGTCCTGCTTCGGCTCAAATCCATAGCAGGAGGATTACACCCCGAAGAAGTCGAAATGGGGAAAGAAGTGGAGGGGCTGTCTATCACCCTCCTGCCTAAGGAATAACAAGCGTTTTTTTCTGTATCAAGGCTGTTCAGGTGCTTAGAACAGCCAGTAGAAACCCACCAACTATTGCGGCGAATTTGAGCCAGGAAACCCGGTGAGTGCCCCCACCAT
>CAZGOT010000141.1:0-7474 GCA_964527495.1 uncultured Haliscomenobacter sp. | reverse complement strand
CTAATGAGACAGCCTCCTCAAAACCTTCTTTCGCCGCCGAAGGCGGCGGAAGACTTTTTACACCACCTCAGGGGATGCTGACAAGCCTTCCCCGCGCAATGGCGCTTTGTAACGTCCTTTGCCAAATTTACTGCCATTAAATGCTTTTTTCCCGCGAAGTGCCAGGCGTTCCGGCTCAGGCAGGAGCAGAAATTCGGAGCATTCCTTAGAACAGCAATCGAGATATTTTGCCGCGCAATCCGGACATTGGATAAAGAGGATATGACAGGCGTCGTTAGCACAGTTTTTGTGCGTATCGCAAGGTGCCCCACATTGATGGCAATGGGCGACAACCTCCGAGGAGATGCGTTCCCCAAGGCGCTCATCGAAAACGAAATTTTTTCCGATAAATTTGTTTTCCAGTTGTTCTTCCTGGCATTGGTGCGCATATTTGATAATCCCACCTTCTACCATAAAAACATGCTTAAACCCTTTATGTAGCATATAGGCACTCGCTTTTTCACAGCGTATCCCACCGGTGCAGTACATGATAAGGTTTTTTTCTTTCTGATCCTGGAGCATTTCCTCGACAAGGGGCAATGCCTCCCGAAAAGTGGCTACATCAGGCCGGATAGCCCCTTTGAAATATCCAACTTCGCTTTCATAATGGTTGCGCATATCTACGATAATCGTATCAGGTTTTTCTGCTAATGCATTGAAAGCCTTGGCATCCAGAGCCTTGCCTCTGCGGGTTACATCAAAGCTTTGGTCCTCCAGTCCGTCTGCCACGATTTTAGGCCGTACTTTTACGGTGAGTTTGTAAAAAGATGGGGCTTCCTCTGCCACAGCTATATTCAGTCGCACCCCATTGAGCCAGGGAATACTGTATAAACCTTCCCTAAAAGCCTCGAATTGGTCTTCCGGCACAGAAATCTGAGCGTTTATTCCTTCAGAAGCTACATATATGCGGCCATAAACCTGGAATCGGGAAAGGGAGGCATAGAGCTGGTTGCGGAAACCTTGAGGATCCTGCAGATGATGGTAGCAATAAAAAGAAAGGGTTATGCGCCTTTCCTCGGCTGAAGCCATGCGCGCCTTAAGAAGCTGGTTGTTGATTTTATTGTGTAATGCCTTCATGTTCCGGCGTTGGATAGTGTAACGATTTCCCCCCGGCATCTGCATTTTTGCAGCGGGAAATGGATAGTTATAAATACGCTTAACTTGCAAATATAGGGGTTTTTTTGATCGAATGCGGGATTTTATTGGATGATCAGTTTACCACTGCTCCCCTGGAAGCGGTAAAAATAAAAGCCCGGGGATAGTCTGGGGAGATCCAGGATAATGAGGGTGCCTTCAGCAGGGGAGAGGGATCGTTGTAGGACGGGCCTTCCACAAGCATCGAAAAGGGAGAAAGCGGTTGGTATATTTAAAGAGCTGATTTCCAAAGTTATTTGTTGATGGGCGGGATTGGGAAAAACACGAATATATTCCGTGCCCGGATATGCCGGCACTGAGGTAACTTGTTGCATAGCCGCTTTTACGGCGGCGAGGGCATTAATCCGACCATAGCCATAGACAGGATTGGGGATAGTATCGCCAGGTATCCCGGCGCATACAACGTTTGTGCGTATTGGCTTTGCAGTCTTTTTCAGGATTTCTTCCAACAGGGCAACCTCTCCACGCAGAGCAGGATTGGCCGAAATCATTAGCGCAACCGTACCTGCGACATGTGGACCTGCCATACTTGTACCATTGAAGGCCGCAAATCTGCCTCCCGGTATAGCGGAACGCACAGCGACACCGGGTGCTACGACGTCGGGTTTGACATATAACTGGTTGTTGTACGTTACAGGGCCGCGCGAACTAAAACCGGCGATAGAGTCATTAGCCTGGGAAGCTCCAACGGCAAATCCGGAAGGGAAAATGGCAGGTGGAGTATTGATAGTCTGGCAGTTGGGACCAGCATTTCCAGCAGAGATGACAACAAAAATACCAGCGGCACGGAGGTTATTGACTGCTTGTTCCAATAAAATATAATTTGAAGGATTACACCCTTCTTCCGGTGCACAATACCAGGAATTGTTAATTACGTCGGGTGCCCGGCTGGGATCAGGGCGGCCTCCTGCAAGGTCGGAAGGGGCGAGAAACCACTGGAAGCACTCCAGGTAGGTGAAGGGGCTGCCATAACCACGCTCCATATTCCTGCAACCAATCCATTTGGCTCCAGGTGCTACTCCGATTTGGCTGCCTACCCCATCGTCACCGACCATGGTGCCCATCGTATGCGTGCCATGCGCATCGTCATCACAAGGGATAGCGCTGCGCAGGCCGCAGGGATTCGTCCCTTGCTTATTGAGCGGACTGAGGGCATTGATAGCATCATGCCAGTGGTAGTTGTGGTCGGCCACCGTATCGCGTAGCCAACCTTTGTACTGGCGGATTACAGCAGGGTGTTTCCAGTCAAATCCCGTATCCTGGCCTCCAATAACCACCCCTTGTCCGGAAATTCCAAGGGTCCAAACAGCAGGTGCTTCAATTTTGGCAAGGCCCCATTCTATTCCCTGGCGCATCTCCAGGGCAATTCCTTCCTCCAACGGGGGGGCCTGGAGGGCCCCGTTGATCAAAATCGCGGCTACATCCGATCTGGCAGCCAGCGCAGCACAATCAGTGGCGCTAAGGGCAGGGACATATATCGCATTGACAATGAAAAGCGGACTATGGGGGATATGTCTGCGGTTCAAATATCCCAGGATGCCTGCCTGTGTCTGTTTTGCCTGTTCCTGGAGCTGTGCAAACACGTAAGTGCCTTTAGCTTGCTTATCCTTCAATCGGGCGGCCAGACGTAAATCTGCCTGCGCCTGCAGGAGGATTAGTGCCTCTGCCGGTCCAGTCTCCATTGCGTGTGCCAATGCAGTATCAATTTTGCCTACATGCGAAGCAGATATGCCTGGTAGCTGGCCATAAGCTTTCCCCAATAGCAAACCCCCTAAAGCAGAGGTCCAAACAAAAAATAGCATCACACTTTTCCGGAAAGACTTATCAACCGATTTCAAAATGGCAAAATGCACTTTTTGTAAAATATTATTGCATGAAAAGAAAATTCGCATGTAAAAATTTGTTTTTTATCAAAAAAATGTTCTACTTGCAGAGATTGATAGTTATACGGACTCAGTAAATCTTCCCCCTCCCCATTTGCTGAAATTTAGAAGGTGCTTCGACAATAGGTAACCTAGCCCATGTGCATATCGCCGGACAATATAGTAAACTACGAGTAAAGTAGCGATGGAAAGCGATATCAGATTATACAATGCCGGTACAGATATGGATCAATGGGAAAAGTCCGCTGTTGTCCATTTTTTGCATGCCCACGCAACAGGCATTTCTTATCAGGTGGCAAGAAATGTGGTGGACTGCGTGCTGAAATATACGCCTTCTTTCGGTGGGTTCATCCTTGCAGATTGGGCTGGCAATAGGCTTCGGGCACTCGTAGTCGTAAATCGGACGGGTATGTCGGGTTTCGGTCCGGATAATCTTATTAGCTTTGCGGTGGTCAACGAGGAAGAAGAATTGCCCATGCATTTGCTGGAAAAGTTAATCCGGCAGGCTATTCATTTTTCCGACGGAGAAATTGCCTTCCACCTGCCCCAAAGGCATCCCGCGATTAAAATTTTTCAAGATTTGGGTTTTCAGCAGGATTTTGTAGAATTGCGTTTTTCTGGGAATCATAAAAAAGTCTCCGCTTAGGCAGATACTATGCAAGATACCATAATCGAATGCCTGAACAGGGATATACGCTTTCGCCCCCTGCTGGAATCAATACCTTTTTCCGTCCCCCGCTCATCCTCCAATAATTTATTCGAAGATCTGCTGCGTTCCATTGTGGGACAGCAGCTTTCCGTCAAAGCAGCCGAGACTATTTTTGGCCGGTTTATGCAACTGTTTCCTCAGCAAACCCCGGAGGCACACCTCTTGTGCACTTTTCCCGATGAGATATTCAGACAAACTGGCCTTTCCCGCCAAAAATCCGCTTATATCAGGAATGCTGCGGCTTTTTTTCTTGAGAAGCCAACGGATATCACATCCTGGCAATCCTGGTCTGATGAAGCGATCCTCCAGGAACTTACCTCGATAAAAGGCGTTGGTGTATGGACAGTACAGATGTTACTCATGTTTTCCCTCGGAAGACCGGATATTTTTCCTGTTGCCGATCTGGGCATACAAACAGCGATTCGGCGGCTGTATGGGCTTCAGTCCAGCGGAAAAGCCCTGCAAGCGGAAATGGTATCCGTGGCGGAGCAGTGGCGTCCTTACCGCTCCTACGCCTGCTTCTATTTGTGGAAATGGAAAGACAGACCCTAAAAGGCTAATAAAACCGTCTGAAAGATCATGGCATACAGCAACGAACAGCAAAAAACACTCTTCGAACTTTCCAAAGCATATTTGTCGGGGAAGCCAGGATTTAACCCTGCCCGCCAGGCTGCAGATCTGCGCCTGCTCATTGTCTACCACGAATGGAAATACTACATTCAAAACGACCCGGCCATAAGTGACTACGAATTTGACCTGCTGTACAAGCAACTGGAAATAATTGAAAGCGCACACCCTGAATTGATTGCTCCAGACTCTCCTACCCAGCGGGTAGCGACTGATACCACATCGGATTTCCCGACCGTAGAACACCTCGCTCCCATGCTTTCCCTCGCCAATTCCTATGATGCGGCAGACCTCCGGGATTGGGACGCACAGCTCAAGCGCCTGCTCAGTATCCCACAGGACGAAGATCTGGAGTATTCGGTAGAACCTAAATTCGACGGCGGAGGTATTGCACTAGTCTATGAAAATGGCTTACTGGTGCGTGCAGCCACACGGGGAAATGGCACTTCCGGAGAGGAAATCACCGGAAATGCCCGGGTCATCCGCTCCATTCCGCTTCGGGCAGATTTCCCTGGACAGGGGTTTCCAAAAGTTGAATTGCGGGGCGAAGTTATCATCCGCAAAGATAGCTTCCTGCGTATCAATGAAGAGCGGGCCGACGATGGATTAACCCTTTTTGCCAACGCCCGGAATACAGCGACCGGTGGACTGCGGATGAAAGACCCCAGGGAAGTAGCAAAACGCGGCCTGGAAGCCTTCATCTACTCCCTGGCCTATGCTTCCGACAATGCCGGAAACCCGCTCGTTCAGCTCCCCCCAACCCACTGGGATAGCCTGAACCTCCTCTCCGGCCTTGGCTTCAAAGTGCCCGGGCACGAGCGGAAATTATGCGGAAATATCGAAGAGGTTATTGCATTCTGCCTGGAATGGCAATCCAAAAGGGAAGATTATCCGTATGAAATTGACGGTATGGTAGCAAAACTGAATAAAGTCGAGCTGCAGCAACGTGCCGGTTTTACTGCCCATCACCCCCGTTGGGCAATGGCTTTTAAATTCCAGGCCAAACAAGCTACCAGCAAACTGCTTAGCGTAGAATATCAGGTTGGTAAAATAGGGTCTATCACCCCGGTCGCCAAAATTCATCCTGTCAGTCTCGCCGGGGTTACGGTGTCCTCTGTTTCCCTGCACAATGAAGACTTCATCCGTTCCAAAGACCTCCACATTGGCGATACCGTACTCGTAGAACGCGCCGGTGACGTTATTCCCTATATCGTAAAAGCGATGCCGGAATTGCGGGACGGTACCGAGAGGCCCATCCATTTTCCGAAATATTGCCCCGTCAATGATACGAGCCAGCCCGTTCGCCTGCTCCGCGAAGCCGGGGAATCGGCGTGGCGATGCCCGGAATGCGTTTGTGGTGCCCAGGATCTGCAACGCCTCATCTTTCATGTGTCAAAAGATGCCATGGATATCGAAGGCCTTGGCAAGGCCAATATGGAACGCTTTTATGCGCTCGGCTGGATACGCAGGCTGCCGGATATGTATCATCTGGACTACGATAATATCGCTAATCTGGAAGGTTTTGGTAAAAAATCTGCAGCCAACTTGCGCAAAGCTGTCGAACAGGCCAAAAAACACCCGGTTTACCGCCTTTTGCACAGCCTGAGCATCCATCATCTGGGGAAAAAAGTTTCCCGACTGCTCGCGGCAGAAATTGACCATGTACTAGATCTGCAAAAATGGACTTTAGAGGATTACCTCCGTATCAAAGATATTGGCCCGGTAGTCGCTGAAAATGTGATGCAATTCTTCCAAAATACCCGCAACGTAGAAATGTTGAAGGAAATGGAAAAGTGGGGGGTAAATCTGGAACAAACAGCCGAAGACCGTCCAAAAGCAGTTTCAGAAGATGCTCCACTTGCCGGAAAAACTATCCTGTTTACCGGTACCCTGGCTACTATGGGTCGGAAAGAAGCCCAACTCAAAGCTGAAGCTGCCGGGGCCAAAATCCTGGGAGCCGTGAGCAGCCACCTCGATATTCTGGTCGTGGGGGAGGATGCGGGATCCAAACTTAAAAAAGCTATCGCCCTCGGTACGGTACAAATTCTGACAGAAGAGGCTTTCCTCAGATTGGTCTCCCCTTCATAAAGTTGAGACCGAGCAGCAGGAAAAATAAGTAAAAGGCTACTCCCATGGCACTTTCCAGGGTCGCCTCTACTAAAAAAGACAAAAAAGCCGCAATATGCAGGGCCAGAAAGGGAAAGTGGGCCCAATATCTGCGATAAAATAAAGGGATAAAAAATGAAATCGAAAAAAGGATTAACCCGATTGTCCCCGAGCCTGCTGCAGTATGTAGAAATTGATTGTGCGGCATTAGCCGTTTACTGATTTCAGGATAATAAGTCGCATACTGCTCTCCGACCGCATACCGCAAGTTGCCAGGCCCCGTGCCCGTCCAGGGGGATGCCTGGTAGATTTTCCATCCAATCCCTAACGATACCCACCTGGAAGCATCGGAAAGCACCCCGATATCCTGACCTTTCCGGTAAAGATCATAATCATAGCGCATATACCCCACCTTGGTGCGCACACTGGGAATAAACCGATAGGCAAGTACAGGCGCAAGGGCAAGTGCGGATAATGCAAGTACGCCTAAAAAGTATTTTTTTCTGATGATAATCTCCCGCAGCACTGCTGCACCGATAAGCACATAGGCAACCATCAGGCCGCTTCGAACGGCAATCAGGTGCTGGGCAATAAATAACCAAAGGGTCAAGACCCAAATCCACTTGGTAGGCAGTTGCAGGAATCCCTTTTCTGTAAGGGTTTCTTTATGCGTATACCTTTCCTGCAACAAGTACAGCCCTCCCGCAATACCCATCGTCTGTAACAGGCTGTAGCGTATATGGTTACACGGCATGGGCATCGGCTGCCCCTGTCGGATCATCAGGTTGATCTGTTCCTGGTGCAGGAAGTAGTTCACCGCTATACCCAGGCTTGTTATGCCTAGTAATACAAGCAGAAAGTTCCAGATTAAATGATAATAGCGCTGTGGAAATGAAGGAAGCAGAAAAAAAACAAGGGGTAACCCCAAAAAAGGTACTTTGATGCGGAGGCGCTC
>CAZGOT010000140.1:0-7482 GCA_964527495.1 uncultured Haliscomenobacter sp. | reverse complement strand
ACCAGCCCTGCCAGTACATCCTGCCAGTTGTTGCTCCACTGCATGGCATAATCCCATGCAAGACCATCTGTAGTACTGCTGCTGCCACTATCTACCTTTTCGGTAGCTTTCAAGATTGGTTTTCCACGCATGGTATCTTCAGCATATTCATAAGTAGGCCAAAGATTGGAGACAACTGCGGCCACTCCGATTACTGCGGCAAAAACAAGCATACCAACCGTGTTGAATAGTGGCTTCCAACTTTTGCTTTTAACCATTTCCCAAAGCCAGATGAAACCCAGAACAAGTAGACAGAGGAAATAATAATACGTCATCTGGATATGATTGGCAGCAAGGTTGCCGGCAGTAGCCAAGGCAAGTAATGTCCCTCCGATCAGATATCGCTTTTTGTAAAAAAGCAAATAAATCGAACCGGTAATCAGCGAGAGGTAAATTAACGTGGAAAGCTTGGAAGAATGACCCGCCTCAAATAAAACAAAATTATTGGTATTGAACCCAAAGGCGATAGCGCCAAAAATAGCCAGCCATGGATGTACCCCCATAATTACCAACATGGCATAAAACGCAATCATCATAGGCAGGAAAAGCCCCACAGGCCAATCAAAGCTGAAGCTCAAAAATTTTTGAACAAATTTAATGTACTGGCCCTGGAGCCCTGTTGAAATTTGATACGTCGGCATCCCGCCAAACATGGCGTCTGTCCAGAGTAGATCCTCCCCTTTTTGCGCTTTGTAATCCTTGATTTCATTGTATGCCGCCTCAAAAGAGATGATATCGGATTGTTTTGGAACTTTTCCTTGAAATTGAGGCACAAAATATAGGGCATTGATTACGATTAACGCAATTAATGCTATAAGGTGGGTAATCAAACCTTTTTTAACGGCAGCATGCATGATGTTCGATTTTTTTCTTTTAAAAGTAGCATTATTCCTTAAAAAAGCAGCGCATACCAGGCAATCTACTTGCCTTGATCCTGCGTTTTTCTTTCCAATATAGTATCTACATAATAGTGGTTCCTGTTTGCCGCCCCCCTTACCACCAACTCTGCCAGGTAACCTGCCAGAAAAAGCTGGGCGCCGATGACCATGCAGGTAAGTGCTATATAGAAATAGGGGTTATTGGCGATAAGAATAGAGGGGATCCCCCGCGACAATGCCAGGATTTTGTTGACCCCTAAATACATGGCAGCAGTAAAGCCCACGAAAAAAATCAAGGTCCCCAGCGTACCAAAGAAATGCATGGGGCGTTTTCCAAAACGGCCTACAAAAGAGATGGACATCAGGTCGAGAAAACCGTTGATAAAGCGCTCGAGTCCAAACTTGCTGACTCCGTATTTTCTTGCCCGGTGTTCTACCACCTTCTCCCCGATTTTTTTAAACCCTGCCCATTTTGCCAAAAGAGGAATGTACCGGTGCATCTCTCCATAAACTTCGATACTTTGCACAACCTCCCGCTTATACGCTTTTAATCCGCAGTTAAAATCATTGAGTTTAATCCCGCTTATCCAGCGCGTGATCGCATTAAAAAACTTGGAAGGGAGGGTTTTCATTAAAGGGTCATAGCGTTTCTTTTTCCATCCGGAGACCAGGTCGTATCCCTCATGGGCGATCATCCGGTATAGCCCGGGAATTTCTTCGGGGCTATCTTGTAAATCCGCATCCATGGTAATGACTACCCTACCCCGGACTTCCTGAAAGCCGATGTGCAAGGCCGCAGATTTTCCGTGGTTGCGCCGGAATTTTATACCTACTATATCCGAATGGGCTTCCCTGAGTTTTTGGATAATTTCCCAGGACTGGTCTGTGCTGCCATCATCAATAAAAATGATTTCGTAGGAAAAGCCGTTTTTTTCCATCACCCGACGTATCCAAGCCTCCAGCTCAGGAAGGGATTCTTCTTCGTTGAGCAAGGGTACGACAACAGAGATATCTTTTTCGCTTACCATTTTTTCGCTTATTCTTTTTTGACCAGAAACGCCATGGCCAGGGAAACCAGAAATCCACCGATAGTACTCCGGGCGAAGGTTAGCAGAGCAGTGCCTATTCCGTATTTAAGCCCAGCGGCGTTGGTACCCCGGCCTAATTGTTCGGAAGCTGCAGACCCAAGCTGCTCCCGATACCGTTCCAGGTTTTCCTGGATGACTTCCTGCTGTATTGCAGCAAGGCTAGGGTCGCCATAATGGAAAAACAAATAGTAAAATACCTGAAATATAGCCGCACCGGTGACAAAAACGGTAAAACTCGCTCTCAAAGCCTGCTGCCAGGAATACGTCTCTCCTGCATGGTTCCGTTCCCGCAGAGCAGCGAGGAGCATACAGGCAGCAAAAGGCAGCCAGGAGCCCCAGTAAACCCCAAGATGGAAAAATAGCTTGGGATCCCGAAAATAAAAAGCCAGGTACCACCCAACACTGATGGTCCCCGCTGCTATTCCAAAAAGTAAACGGCGCTTGCGCATGATTTTTTCCTGTGAATACTTTCGGTAAAGGGGCAAAAGCTACCTTTAGTACCCCGCGCGAAGGTAAAGAAAAAAAACTGCTTTGAATCAAATCGCCGTTTGCTGTGGCTCTTTTTTCATAAACAGGCCCACAAATAAGGCGATAAGCAGGCCAAGCATTACCGTTCCTAAAAATGCACCTGCTGAAATAAACCAGATACTGGTGAAGAACTGCATCATCTTTTCTGCCTCTGCAGGTATTTCCCCGCCAGCCCGGTCCATAGCCTGTTCCATAGCCTGCTCCCGGATCATTTCCAGGATACCCGGGTTGATAAGCCCCATGTACAAAAGGGTCCATACGGCCGTGAGGGCCGCAATAATCAGAAAAACGGCCATGGATAATCTAAACGCAGCTCCAAAGCTTATGAACCCTCCCTGGCTTTTACCACGGTACTCGCGCACAGCCACGGTCGCAGCCGTACCCATCACGAGGATGTTGACCAGGGAAGAAATGAGGTTGCCCGCGCTCGTCCCCTGCTGTTGATTGGCAGGGTCAACTAACCCGGTCATTTGCATCACCAGGCCAATGACGATCAACACCAGGCCAGCAATCAGCCCATTGCGCAGGGCCAGTGGCCAGAAGGAAGTCTGTGCTGCTTCGTTTTTGAATATTTCACTCATAATTTTAAATTATATATATTAAAAATATTTTTAATATAAACGCACAAGTGCGTTGTGGACAATCCCTAGTACCCTACCCTTGAGTTCTACCCCTTCCAGCGGGGTATTGTGCGATTTGGAGAGCAGCTTATCTGCACTGACTTTCCAGGTGCTTTCGGGGTCAAAAATGGTGAGATTGGCCTTTTCCCCTTCCCGAATCCCAGGCATAGGCAACCCAAGCAACTGACGGGGACGGAAAGCCAGGATACGCACTAGCACATCCACATCGAGGGTTCCTGACAAGGATTTGTTTAGCAGACCGAAAGTTGTTTCAAGTCCGATAGCACCGAACTCGGCATACGGGAACTCCATACATTTCTGCTCAGGCTCCAGAGGGACATGGTTGGAAACTACCAGATCAATTGTCCCATCCACGAGGCCTTCACAAAGCGCCTGTTTGTCTTCTGCCCCCCGTAATGGTGGCAATACTTTAAAATGGACTTCGTATTCCCCCAGCGCACTTTCATCATAAGCGATATTCAGTACTGGTACCGAGCAAGTCACATCCATACCCGCTGCTTTGGCCTGCCGGATCAATTGTACCGCTGTTCCGGAAGAAATCCCATAGATATGGAGCCTGGACCCCGCAAAGGCATTCAGTGCAAGGTCGCGCTGCACCATCATATCCTCGGCCAGGTTAGGAATCCCCCTGAGCCCAAGTCCAAGGCTTATAAGTCCCTCGTGTACCTGTCCATCAAGAGCCAATTCCTCTTCAAAAGGCCTGTTGAGCACCAGGCCCTGGAAAGCCCGTACATACTGCAAAGCCCTAAGCATCAATCCACTGTGCCTGATGGGATACAAACCATCGGAGAAAGCCACTGCGCCAGCTTGTGCCATATCCATGAGCTCTGCAATTTGCTTGCCCGCTCCATTTTCAGAGATAGCCCCGATGGGGAAAAAATCTACCAGACCACCGGAAGATTTGGACAGGAGGTAGGCCACCTCGGCCTTGCTACTAATAGGCGGTATGGTATTCGGAAAAGGGGCAATTGCCGTATATCCGCCAGCAGCGGCGGCGGCAGACGCAGACTCCACATCTTCCCGGTGTTCGAGGCCTGGATCGCATACCTGAGCGCCGATGTCCATCCAGCCAGGAGATACCCAGCAGCCTGCATGGGAAAAAACCTGCGCACCGGGAGCTTCAATATCTACCCCTATTTTGTGGATTTTGCCTTCTTCAACAAAAATATCCCGGATTTGCCCGTGGTGTGGCGAATCCGGATCTGCTATTCTGGCCCTTCGGAGGAGGAACTGCATATTTTCGCTGTTTTTATATCATCATTTTCTCCCGGTATCCGCAGGCCTGATGCCAGCGCCTTCCTCTGACCTGTTTTGTTCCGGGCATCTCTTCTATACCTTCCGAAAGCGCAACAGTAAGGTCTCTGCTGCAAGAAATATCAGGCTAATTAAAACACACCACCACCAAAGCCCCATCCCCCGGCTGCGTGCTTCGATTTTTGCGGCAAGCACTGCCTCGTCTTTTGCTGTAAGGACATGGGCGACAGGCCCCATTTTTTCCTGGAGACCCACTTCATCCACATACTCGAGTGCAGATTCCCCGCGGTCGTAGTTGAAGGCGAACAGGTGCAAAACCGAATCCGGTTGATGCAAAAGCGCATAAATACCTGCTTCCCGGACCTGGTCATAAACCCCCAGGAATACGGTATTCCCGGAAATGCGCTGCTCCGGAATAAACTCTTCGCCGGGGCCTTTGATTTTGTAATGCATTTCCCCCCCTGCCGAAACATGCCTCGCTTCCAATAGCTCATCTTTGCCGATGGTAAAAGCGATACGTTGGCCCAAATCCCCGGAAATTGCCATTTTATACAACATTGGTACAAAAATTTCTGCACTACTGCTCAGGTTGCTGTAGGCAGGATCCAGCGGGGCAGCACAAACGAAAAGGTTGCCTTTTTCCAACCTGTACCTCGATAAGCATGGGCTACCATCTCTAAACGTAAGCAAATCCGCTCCAGCGTTAGCGCTACCCCGGGAAAAACGAAAGCTCCCCTTCACCTCCGGCAGTCGCAGGTTACTGCTTTTATTGGCAAAAACATCCCGGAAAACGAACTCTTCCGTGTTGATTTCCCCTACTACCCTGGTGCTGGTATCGAAGGCCATCGGAGCAGCAGCGTTAAACGCAGCCATGAACCCCCGGAATTCCTCCAGCCGCACATTCCGGTCAGGAAAAACCAATACATTCCCCCCTGCCGCTGCATAGCGCTTCAACTCGTCTGCAAGGCCGCTTGAAAAACTTCCTGGCTGGTCCAGGACGATTATCTGAAATTCCGGGAAACGGGAATATACCAATGCCTGGGTATTTTGAACCGAGAGTTCAAATTGCGGCAAGCTGCGCAGGGCAGCCTCCAGAGTGCGGTTTATCGCACCATCACTTATGACCAAGACCCGGATTTTTTCTGAAACGGGAAATGACAGGTAATATTGGTCATCAAACTGAACCGGGTAATCAGTCAGGGACAGACGGGCCTGGTGCCAGCCTGGCTTTAATACGGTAAGGTTTACCGTATCTACAACATCCGCACCCGCAGGAATATCAATCACCCCAACCGGTTTGACCTGCCCATCGTAATCCAGGGATAGGCGTACGTCCTCAGCCGGCTCATTGCTATAATTGCGTACCCGGATAAAAAGCGGACTTGTCTGCCCCAGCACCTGGACAGGAGACTCAAACCATGCGGAATCAATAGCAACATTATTCTGGCGTACTGGCTGAAGCGGGACAAGGTGCAGATCCAGCGTCGTATCGCGGTATCCTTCCACATCCACTGCGGATTGCTGGAAGTCGGAAATCCAGTATGCGATATGCCCACCTTCCGGCGCCATTGTAAGCGCCTGACGCTGGCGCTCCAGGACTGTCGAAAACTTCCTGGAATCCGAAGATACCCCGATAGCATCAATTGCGGCAAGGGCATCTTCTTTGCTGAGCAAGCGCTGCTGGCTTCCCCCAAAATCATGGGTAAGGATCTGAAAGCGATCATCGGTTCCGTAGGCACGAACCACTTCACGGGCCCTGGACTTGGCCTGCTCCATGAGCGCTGCCTCTTCACTCAGCGCGCTCATACTGAAAGAATTGTCCACAAAAACGCTTACCGTTCGCCTGCCTTTTTTCTCTGCTTCTTTTCCCGACAGGAATGGCTGGGCAAAAGCAAATACCAGCAGGAGAAAGGCCAGCAAGCGCATGAGCAGCACGAGCAGATTTCTCAGCTTTGCTCTGGCGCTCGTCTCTTCCTGTACTTCCCGCAGAAAGCGTACATTCGTAAAGTAAACCTTTTTAAAGCGACGGAAATAAAAAAGGTGAAGGATTACCGGTATAGCCAGTGTTAACCCCGCTAACAAAAACAAGGGATACAGAAATTGCATGCGGCATGTGTATTGCTTACCGCAATATTACACTGAAATTGTTTCTTTTTGATATTATTGGTCCTTATTCTGCAATCTTTGCCCGGAAAAATTTGTTCTAACCCTCATAACTGAGACACAGCTAAAAATCATTATGCCCGCATATTCCATCAAGGAGATTTTCTACACCCTGCAGGGAGAAGGTGCCCAAAGTGGGCGCCCTGCAGTGTTTTGTCGTTTTTCTGGCTGCAATTTATGGAGTGGACGCGAAGAGGACCGCACTACAGCCATCTGCCAATTCTGTGATACTGACTTCCGTGGAACGGATGGAGAAAACGGAGGAAAATATGCTACTCCCCAAAACCTCGCCGAAAAAATTGCCTCCCTTTGGCCAGTCCGGCAGGGAAAACCATACGTCGTTTGTACGGGCGGAGAACCCCTGCTACAACTCGACAGTCCGCTGATCGAAGCTTTGCACCAAAAAGGATTCGAAGTGGCCGTGGAGACCAACGGCACCATAGCCGCCCCTGCTGGTATTGACTGGATCTGTGTGAGCCCCAAAGCAGGAACGGATTTAATCCAACTTTCCGGAAATGAGCTCAAACTGGTATTTCCACAACCTGGTGCAATGCCCGAAATGTTTGCCGGACTCGATTTTGACGTATGCTATCTCCAGCCAATGGATGGCCCCCTACGCGAACAAAATACCCGCCTCACCCTCCAATATTGCCTGGAAAACCCTCAATGGCGAATAAGTCTGCAAACCCACAAGATATTGGACATCCGATAAAAACCCATAGTTTTTATCGGATGTCCGATATCTTGTGGATGCTTTAGCGTAGCTGTTTTATACGTATGGGGGTGGGTAAAAAGCCCCTGGCATGTCATTTGGCGGCTGACACCGCCAAATGTTATTTTGAATAAACGACGTTTTGCCTCATTTTGCAAAGCAAAATGAGGCAAAACGTC
>CAZGOT010000139.1:0-7541 GCA_964527495.1 uncultured Haliscomenobacter sp. | reverse complement strand
TTGATGGGCGAAATACGAAACGTACCTAACGAAAATAAACGGGAGTACGGGCAGTTGCTCAACCAGGCGAAAGAATTGGCAGAGTCCAAACATAGTGCCCTTAGCGAGGCACTCGAAGCTGCTGCCGGTGAGGCGGCTATTCAGGGGTTGGATCTAACGCTACCTGCCGAACCGCTGGATTTTGGGGCAAGGCATCCCGTAGCGATTGCGATGAACAAGATCGTAGGCATATTCGAACGCATCGGCTTTGTGGTGGCCGAAGAACGCGAAATCGAGGACGACTGGCATAATTTCACTGCTATGAACACGCCAGAAGACCATCCCGCACGGGATATGCAGGATACGTATTACATCAAGGGGAGTACAGAAATGCTCCTGCGCACCCATACTTCTTCGGTGCAAGCCCGGGTAATGACCTCCCAAAAGCCGCCAATTCGCATCATTGCCCCAGGAAGGGTGTACCGGAATGAAACCATATCAGCCCGCTCCCACTGTCAGTTCCATCAGGTTGAAGGGCTCTATATTGATAAAGGCGTTTCTTTTGCTGATATGAAGCAAACGCTATATTATTTTGCCCAGGAGATGTACGGCCCTAACACCAGGATTCGCTTGCGTCCGTCTTTTTTCCCCTTTACGGAGCCAAGCGCGGAAATGGACGTTTCCTGTTTTATTTGCAATAGCGAGGGATGTAATGTTTGCAAGTATTCCGGATGGGTGGAAATTATGGGCTGTGGAATGGTTGACCCTCAGGTGTTACTCAATTGTGGGATTGACCCGGAAGTATATAGTGGCTTCGCCTTTGGCATGGGTATTGAGCGGCAGGCGATGATGCTCTATGCTATTAAAGATATCCGTTTGCTGTTCGAAAACGATATTCGTTTCCTTAAACAGTTCAATGCCGCTTTTTGAGGGGCAGAAAATACTACACAGATTTATGAAACCTTCTATTCCCAAGGGTACGCGCGATTTCACGCCCGAACAGGTATATAAGCGCTCCTATATTTTCGATACGATCCGCTCGGTCTTTGTCCGGTTTGGTTATCAACCCATCGAGACCCCTGTGATGGAGAATCTTTCTACCCTTACGGGAAAATACGGGGAAGAAGGCGACCGGCTGTTGTTCAAGGTCCTCAATAATGGAGATTACCTTGCCGAGGCAGATGAGCAGGCGCTCAAGGACCGGGATTCCCGCCGTCTTACGCCTTCCATAGCCAAGCGGGGCCTTCGATATGACCTCACCGTCCCTTTTGCGCGTTTTGTGGTCATGCACCTCAACGAAATACCTGTTCCGTTCAAACGCTATCAAATACAGCCGGTATGGCGCGGCGACCGCCCGGCAAGGGGGCGCTACCACGAGTTTTACCAGTGCGATGTGGATGTTGTTGGCTCCGATGCCCTGGTGTACGAAGCAGAACTGGTACAAATTTATGACGAGGTTTTTACCCGCCTTGGACTGCCAGTAGTAGTAAAAATTAACCATAGAAAAATTCTGGCGGGTATTGCCGAAGTTGCGGGTATCCCGGATCTCATGACGGAAATGACCGTTGCCATCGATAAATTGGATAAAATTGGAAAAGAAGGGGTGAGAGAAGAAATGATGGAACGCGGGATTCCCGCTTCCGCTATCCAGAGTATCGAAAAAATCCTGGAAGCTCAGGATCTGGAAGCTCTTGCCCACCATCTGCAGGGTAATCCCAGCGGGGAAACGGGTATCCGCGAGCTCCAGTCCGTATTAACCTATTTGGAAGGAAGTCCACTTTCTCAGGTACTCAAATTCGATGTGACTCTGGCGAGAGGTTTGAATTACTATACGGGATGTATTTTTGAAGTTCAGGCCTCCAACGCACAAATGGGAAGCCTGGGAGGTGGTGGGCGCTATGATAACCTTACGGGCGTGTTTGGCCTGGATGGCTTTTCCGGAGTAGGTATCTCCTTCGGTGCCGAACGCATTTATGACGTGATGGAAGAACTGGGTCTTTTCCCTGCCGACACTTCAGGGGCACTAAAAGTCCTTTTCGTTGCTTTTGATATGCCAACACATCGCTATGCATTCAAGTGCCTCGGTAAAGTACGTGCGGCTGGTATTAGTGCAGAAATATACCCCGAGCCAGTGAAGCTGAAAAAGCAGCTTAAATATGCCAATGACCGAAAAGTGCCTTACGTAGTGCTGGCAGGAGAAACAGAAATGCAACAAGGCACCCTGACCTTAAAAGATATGGTATCCGGGGAACAAGTGTCCTTGTCTGTAGATGCCCTTATCCAAAAACTCGGAGCCTGACCCCGATCCAAATAGAACCATATCGCTCGAAATGATGGAGATCTTTCTTCGTTAATACCTGTATGTGGCCATGTTGTGCAGGCCAGGTTCGTTTACTATACTGTCAGCAAATTGATATATGATAAAATATCGCGATTTATCTACTGTACGCGCAGCAATTGCCGCCGGTAATTTAAGCCTGCCTGAACTTGTACAAAGCTATCTGGATCGTATCGGCGCTACCAGGGACTTAAATATCTATATTGAGGTATTTGAGCAGGAAGCCCTGGCAAGGGCCGAAATGTTGCAGCGTACTTTCGAAGAAAACCCGGAGGGAGCAGGTCCATTATTTGGTATGGTCGCCTCGATCAAAGATGTCCTCTGCTATGCCGGCCATCAGGTAACGGCGGGTTCGCGAATACTCCAGGGCTTTACCTCGTTGTTTTCCTCTACTGCAGTCGAACGCCTGCTCGAGGCAGGGGCCATTATCATCGGCAGGGTAAACTGCGATGAATTTGCCATGGGTTCATCCAATGAAAATTCTTTTTACGGGCCAACCCGGAATGGGGCTGATCCCGAACGCGTCCCGGGTGGTTCATCCGGAGCTTCGGCAGTATCCGTCCAGATGGATACCTGCCTCGTAGCACTGGGCTCTGATACGGGCGGAAGCGTACGTCAGCCTGCTGCTTTTTGTGGGGTCGTAGGCTTTAAACCAAGCTATGGACGTATCTCCAGACACGGACTTATCGCATATGGATCTTCTTTTGATCAAATTGGTATTCTCGCCCATACAACAAGAGATATAGCTACCGTTCTGGAAATTATTGCAGGGCCCGACGGGTATGACAGTACGGCTTTGCCAGATATGCCTGAACCTTATTCCGCGCTGCCGCCAGTACAGGAACCGTTGCGCATTGCTTATCTGGGGGCGGCGATTCACCACACTGGTCTTGATGAAGAAGTTCGTTCACACTGTCATGCGATGATACAATGGCTTAAAATCCAAGGACATGTAGTAGAAGAAGTAGATTTTGAATACCTGGACGATATTATTCCTGCATATTATGTTCTCACTACAGCAGAGGCATCCTCGAATCTCGCACGCTATGACGGTATCCGGTATGGTTATCGGAGCCCTGAGGCCCGGGATCTTACAGAAGTGTATAAAAAATCGCGAACGGAAGGCTTTGGGCGGGAAGTCAAGCGGCGTATTATCCTGGGTACTTTTGTGCTTAGTTCCGGTTATTACGATGCCTATTATAGCAGGGCACAGAAAGTCCGGCGGTTGATTTCCGGGCGCACCGAAGCGATATTTCAGGATTTCGATGCTATCCTGTTACCCGCCACTCCGGCAGGGCCCTGGAAGCTAGGTGAAACACTCGATGACCCTGTCGCCATGTACCTTGCCGATATTTTTACCGTCCATGCAAATATGGCCGGTATTCCGGCTATTGCCCTGCCTACAGGAAAGCATGCCAATGGTCTGCCGATGGGGCTACAGTTTATGGCTGCGAAAGAAAATGAAGCTGCCTTACTGACCCTTGGCAATTATATCCAAAATACTTTTCCACAATGAACCTTTGGCAAAAAAATACCGCTGCTCCCATCTTCTGGTTACTTCTTCTGCGTGCCCTGCTTTGACGTCAGGGCTGCGACACCACTCCAGAAGAGAAAAAAAGTGAAAAAAAGCGCCTTGTGGACATTTATATCCGTTTCCTCGTCCCTGAAAACGAATACAAGGCCCAGATTATCTTTTTGGAGAGCGACTCGGCCGACAATGTACGACCAGTACGACTGACCGGGGACGTTTTGTGGAATGGTCACCCGTTGCGCATTAAAAATCCGGGCTCCATGGAACTCCGGTATGAATACTTAAAATCAGGTCCATTTACTGCCCAACAGGAGTTTATGTTTCAGGACGAGAAAGGAAGTTCCAGGAAAATTGCTGTTGCGATGGACCCCATTTCAACTTTTAGTATCGGGCCAACAATATCCCGTGCCGAAGGTGTAGTGTTGGAAACAACAGGACAACCCCTAACAGCGGGGGAAACCCTGCTGCTCCTTTTTACCGATGAGCAGGGCAATACCCGGGAAATTTCGTTCCAAGGGCCCAGAAAATCCAACACCTTCCAGCTTACCCCCCAAATGACTGGAAATTTGCTGCCGGGCAAACATGAACTTTATCTGATTAAGCAGCAGCAGCGCGAAAGTGTGCAGCAACAGCGATCTGTATATTCGCTGGTAGAGTGGTATTCAGCAGTTAAGGCGGTTGTCGTCCAATGAGGTCTTATTATTTTTCCTCTAATGTGTGGCGGGCTCTGTGGTGTACTGTCGCCATCCTTTTGTCCGGATTACCGAAAGGGTATGGTCAAGTGCCTCAACAGACCCTTCGCGGTACCATTAGTGACCGGGAGACTGCCCAGCCTTTGGAAGGGGTCAGCATTCAGCTTTTGCCGGGGTCGACAGGTAGCTTTAGCGATGAAAAAGGGGGCTTCCGATTTGAAAACCTCCAGCCAGGCCGCTACACCCTGCTTTTTACCATGATTGGGTATGAGCCTGCAACTCTGCCCCAGGTGGAAGTCAACAGCGGAAAAGAGACGGTTTTGGAGGTTTTACTAAAAGAAAGCCCTACCTACCTGAAAGAAATTGTCATTGTAGCCAAGGAAGAAGGCAAGCCTACTGTCAATGAATATGCATTAGTCAGCGGGCGGCAGTTCAGTGTACAGGAAGGTAACCGGTATGCCGGAGGGTACAACGATCCCTCGCGCATGGTCATGTCGTTTGCCGGGGTAACCTCTTCCGGAAACGATGATAACAACGAAATTGTTATTCGGGGGAATTCCCCTAAAGGACTACTCTGGCGCCTGGAAGGCGTCGAAATTCCTAATCCAAACCATTTTGGCGACGGGCAGGGTTCTACAAGCGGAATTATCAGTATGGTGAATAGTACCAGCCTCGCCAATTCGGAGTGTTTTACAGGAGCTTTTCCCGCGGAGTATGGCAATGCACTTTCCGGAGTATTCGACCTTAGGTTTCGGACAGGCAACGATCAGCGGAGGGAGTGGAAAGGACTGCTCAGTGTGGTAGGTTTGGAAGCTGCCGCAGAAGGTCCTATTGGCAAAAACGGCAGCAGCTACCGCATCAACGGCAGGTACTCCACCTTGGAACTCTTGCTCCGAAGTGGCCTGGTCAATATTGAGGCCGAGGGCTTCAAGCCTGCTTTTCGGGACTATAACTTCACTTTTGCCTTTCCGACCAAATCGCTGGGAAAATTCAAATTGTGGGGCATAGGCGGCAGAAACCTCTCCGAGGGCGACTACCCCGGATTCCGCGATACCGATGAAAACGGAATGTCTGCTGTAGGAATCAGTCATCAACTCCCTTTGAAGGGGAAAGGATATTTTTATTCTGTAGCCTCCTTCTCCGGCGACCTGCACCGCTATTTTCGGGAGAACCAGTTTTCGGGGAAATGGACAACTACCTATAGAGAGCTGCATCGTCATCGTGCAATGCGTTTTTCCTCTTTTTTCAATCAAAGGATCAGCAGTTCGGCCAGTCTGCGCACAGGAATCATCCTGAGCCGTCTGGGCTATGAATACGATGAAAACCGTTGGGACGGCCGTACCTCCCGCATGATTAACTGGCTTAGGGAAGATGATGCCACGGGAATGTTTCAGGCCTATTCACAGCTAAAATGGCAACCTTCCGCCCTTTTGACCCTTACGGCAGGTGTGCATTATCATCATTTCAGGCTTACACAGGATAGCCGCTTCGAGCCCAGGTTTGGAGCACAGCTTAAAATTTCGGAAAAAAGCTCCTTCAATGCAGGCTTTGGCCTGCACAGCCGCCTCGAGCCGATTTCCCTATACCTCTACAAACGCCAGGGGCCAAACAATACCTTCACCCAGCCTAATAGTAAATTGAAAAGTACTGCTGCGCGGCACCTGGTGGCAGGGTATGCTGCCAGGCTCTCCCCTCATACCCGCTTACTCGTAGAGGCATACCTCCAACACTTGTACCAGGTGCCGGTAGATACGGGCAGCCGGAGTTTTTTCTCTATCCTCAACTCAAGTGCTGGTATTCCCGGCAACATCCTGGAAAATACGGGAAAAGGCAGGAATACGGGTCTCGAATTGACCCTCGAACGTTTCCTGGCAAATAACTATTATTTCCTTTTTACGGCATCCTTGTTCAATTCGCGGTACCTGGGCCAGGACGGAATATGGCGAAATACTATTTTTAATAATTCCTTTGCCGGTAGTGGCGCCTTTGGCAAAGAATCGCCTATCGGCAAGTCAAAGCAGCATTCCCTTTCCTATAACCTGCGCCTGATGCTCCGGGGAGGTAACCGATATATCCCTTTTAACCTGCCTCTGTCCATACAAAAGCGCAGCGCCGTACTGGATAATTCCAGGGCCTACGAACCTCGTCTGCCCACATACTGGCGGATAGATGCAGGATTTGGGTATAAATGGAACAAAGCCCGTAGCACCTGGACCCTGCGTATAGACCTGCAGAACGCCACGAACCGGAAAAATCCGATCCGCCAGCGCTTTGATACTACGCAACTCCGGACTTATTATAATTATGCATTGCCGATTATTCCTATTTTTGGTATTCAGGTAGATTTCTACTGAGGAAGGGGGCTAAATAGGGGGATAGGAGGTCCATGTAGGATCCGGGACCGCAGGCGTCCCGCCCGCCACCCCTAAAGCCTGGCTGCCAGGTTTGCAGAACTGGCCAAAGGGTTGACGGAGGGGCAGGGTAGAGGAGGGTGAAAACGGGTATTGCCTTTTTCTGTATATTTGTAAGGGAGAATTTTTGATTTCAGGCCTCTTCTAATATTTGCAAGGGAAAGGTTTGGCTAAAGCCAATAGGGCGATGATTTTTTTATGTTCCCCCAGCTAAAGCAGGGGGCAATGGATTATGACATCATAAAATTGTCATTTTGCATAAGGACGGGCTCCCGCCCATCCCTCCCTCATTTTGCAGTTTTCACGCCAATTTTTGCAGCTTTCTTCAGCGCCGATAGGCGATTTTTGCAAAAGGGAACCCTAAAGTGTGGAATTCTGCGCTTTCGGCTCCTCTGAGCGCTTATTTATGCATAAACTTAAATAATTAATTTGCTATGACTAAAGAAGAATTAAACGGACCTGACATGGGCCTTGCCAAAGAAACCGACTTAACTTCCTTTGCCGAGGAAGCTCACCTACAGGACGCCATATCAAGAATGTCAGAAATCGCAAACCGGCGGGAGTTTAATCATGTTGAGCTACTAAATGGT
>CAZGOT010000138.1:0-7653 GCA_964527495.1 uncultured Haliscomenobacter sp. | reverse complement strand
TTGATGAAATAGTCCGCAGTAAGGCTGAGGCGGCTGTTGAGGATGCTGATATCTATCCCCACATTGGTCATTTCAGTGGTTTCCCATTTCAATTCTGGGTTGCTGAGCTGCTGGGAAGCAAAACCCTGTACAGGCGCCCCGCCGAATACATACAGGTTATTGCCGCTTACGGTGGTTACATAGCCATAATTGGCAGCAGAGTTCTGGTTGCCAACCTGTCCCCAACCGGCGCGGAGCTTTAACTGGTCAAAAAGATTGAGTTTTTTAACAAATCCTTCCTCAGAGAGGTTCCAGCCAAGGGAGAAGGAAGGAAAGGAGCCCCAACGGTTATCCCCAAGAAAGCGGCTCGAACCGTCCCGGCGCAGAGTGGCCGTTAAAAGGTACTTGTTGCCAAAGGCATAATTGGCACGGCCAAAATAGGAAAGCAAGGATTCTTCGGATTGGTTGGAGTTTACGGTAAACTCCGTCTCTTTTGCTGAAGAGAGGTACTGCAGGTCGGAACTTTCGGGTACATTATACCCAGTAGCCTGGAAATCGCGGTATTTATTGCTTACTGCTTCCTGCCCGAGCATGACGGTTACATTATGCTTGGCAAAGGCGCGATTATAGGTCAGGAAGTTGCTGATGGTGAGGCTTCGGCTTTGCCCACGGCGTTCCCAGAGGGTGCTGATATCGCGCGCTTCATCTGGCGCCACGAAAAAGGCCGGGGCGTAGCTCTTGTTATGGCTCATACCCAGGTTCATATTGGCCTGGGAGCGGATGCTCAGCCCTTTTGCCAGCTTGGCATCCAGGAAAAAGTTACTGATCAGACCCTGGTCATAGCCTTTGTTATCTTTTAACTGGTCTACGATTCGTGCTGCATTATTACTATAAGAAATATCGGCACGGCCCCAGTTATTGCGGTAGCTATCCCAGGCTGGGGTGATCGGATCAAGGACAAGGGCAGTGGCCAGGGGGCCGCTGTACAGGTCGGAGTTATAAAAGGTTTTATCGGTGTAAACATAGTTGAGGCCAAGACCAGCATCAAGCCACCTGGTAAGCCGGATATCATTATTGAACCGCAGGAAATATTTCTGCATATCCGAATTTTTGATGAGGCCGTCCTGGCGGAATGCCGTGGCAGATAGGAAATATCTACTGGCATCCGTTCCGCCCGAAGCACTAAGGGAATAGTTTTCCATTACTGCCTGTTCCCGGATAATTTCCTGCTGCCAGTTGGTACCCACCAGATTGTTTTTCTGGACAAATTCGAGCCGAGTCCGAACATCGCTGCTTTCAGGCAGAACGATGCCGTCATTGGCGAGCGCCTCCAGGTAAAGGGTTGCGTATTCTGCCGCATTGGTAAGCGGAATTTCATTGGCCAGGTTCTGAATACCACGGAAGCCCTCGAGAGAGAATTTGGCATTTCCGGCCTTTCCCTTTTTTGTAGTAATCACGACTACCCCGTTGGCACCCCTGTTACCATAGATTGCCGTTGCCGAGGCATCTTTAAGAATTTCAATGCGCTCGATATCATTGGGGGCTAAAAAACTAATATTGCCAAGGGGAAACCCATCTACGACATACAAAGGGTCGGAATTGTTAATAGTCCCCACTCCCCGGATGCGAATTCGAGCTCCACCACCTGGTTCTCCAGTCTGACCCGTAATATCCACACCAGCAACCCGACCCTGCAGTGCCTGTACAACATCTACCGTACCGACACGCTTGATATCGTCAGATTTCACGGAGGCTACGGCACCGGTAAGATCACTTTTTCGGGCCGCACCATATCCGATGACGACGATTTCCCCAAGCTGCTGGGCATCAAAAGCTAACTGCACGGTGAATTGGGTCTCATTGCCAACCGTCACCTCTTTGTTGAGATAACCTGTATAGGAAACGACCAGGATATCCGAGGGCACTGCCTCTAAGGAGAAGTTGCCATCCAGGTCGGTTACCGTTCCGGCACTTTTTCCCTTGAGCAGGATATTTGCCCCGATAAGTACTTCACCTGCCTCATCGGTTACCTTTCCACTGATCATTTTTGCTCCGGCCTGAGCGTGCGCATTATTAACGGCAAAAAACATTGCCGGTAGTATAAGCATGGTCAGGAAAAAGGTACGCACCCGGCTTCCGCTGGACAGACGAGTGGGTTGTTTTTGTAAAATACATCCTTTCATAATCGTACATGGTTTTAAGTAGAAAAAGGCGCCCTTTCGGGTCGCGTGTCTTGTCAGCAAAAATATCTTTTCCAAATTCCGTTTCAAGTTTTGGAATCTTTGTATGCACAAAATGAAATATTGCTCCTGGTTAAATCTTCCGCAGATTATTTGTAAAGGAAAGGAGACTTAAAGAAAGCCACAGGGGATATTCCTTTCAAAAAGCAGGGGTAATCTGTACAGCCTTGCAACAAGTATTTTTTATGTACAGCAAAGCATTTGCTTACTGGGTAGAAGAAGGAGCACCTGGCTTTTGTCCAAAATACCCCCGCTATTTGCACAGAGATTCCCCATTTGCGATTGTCAACTCCAATAATTTTAGGGATTGGATTAAATAGAAGCGGGTATATGCCTTTTTGTCCATGGGACTTGTCGCTATAGGCTGGCCTGGCACTCCTGGAATAAGCTTTACGGAATACCCCTTCGGTCGCAAAACTTTTAATTTTTGGAAAGTATGTTGTACAAGGAATTTAGAAATATACTCCTGATTTTGGTAACCATCTGTTGTATATGGCCGGAAAACGGAATTGTCGCTCAACCCGGCAATGATCCGCGAATCTCCGGAAAAGCTAGCAGAAAAACCAGGCTGCTCTTTGAAAACCTCCACAAAATAAGCGGGCGACAGATTATGTTCGGGCACCAGGACGATCTTGCTTATGGGGTTCATTGGAAGGGGGAGTCAAGCCGGTCTGATGTAAAAGAGGTATGTGGGTCCTACCCGTCGGTTTTTGGTTGGGACGTGGGGGAACTAGACAGAGAAGCAAAATTTAATATTGATTCTGTGCCTTTCGAGCGCATGCGCACTTTTATGCAATATGCCTATGCAATCGGCAGTGTGAATACGATTAGTTGGCATCTGGATAATCTGGGCACAGGAGGTGATGCCTGGGATACCACTTCTGTGGTGCATGAACTCCTACCTGGCGGACGTCTGCACTGGAAATTAAAAGCTCAACTAGACGTATTTGCCGATTATGCGAACAGCCTGAAAAGCAAAGGCGTCTTTCCCCATAAAATCCCCATTATTTTCAGACCCTGGCATGAAAATACCGGACATTGGTTCTGGTGGGGTCAAGGAAGTTGCTCAGCAGAGGAGTTTATTGCCTTGTGGCGCTTCACAGTGGATTACCTCCGCGAAGAAAAAAAAGTCCGTCATTTGCTATATGCTTTTTCCCCCTCCTCGAATTACTCCAGTGCAGAAGAATACCTCAAAACATATCCCGGAGATAACTATGTGGATATTCTCGGGGTAGATTACTATTTTCACGATTATAATATTAAAGAGAGTGCCAGGGAGTTACCGGCGCTGTTATCCACGATCTCCCGGATAGCAGACCAACGCGGCAAAATATCTGCTCTAACTGAAACGGGTTTTGAAACAATTCCGGATAGTCTTTGGTGGACTAAAACGCTCCTTGGCCATATTGAAAGTAATCCGGAATCTTCCAGGATTGCTTATCTGCTGGTATGGAGAAACGCATGGACGGGCCAAAGGCCTAACCATTTCTACGCGCCGTATCCAGGCCACCATAGTGCCTCAGACTTTGTTCAGTTCAGCCAAAGCCCCCGCATTATTTTGAACAACAGAATGCCTTCCATGTACCGCAAACCTAAACGCGAGATGGTATCGCCCCAGGACCGGACTTCATCGTTCTCTGTAAACGAAACCTCCTCAAAAAGATAATAATATGGAGTTAAACTGGCTGGATATTGCCATTATACTACTTTATATGGCAGCTACCGTAGGCGTGGGGATGTGGATATCCAAACGTGCCTCCCGAGATCTGGATGCCTACGTCCTTGGAGGGAAATCCATACCCTGGTATATGCTTGGACTCTCCAATGCATCGGGCATGTCCGATATCAGTGGTACAATGTGGATGGTGTACCTGCTATTCGTCTATGGCTTGAAAAGTATATGGATACCCTGGCTTTGGCCTGTGTTCAATCAGATTTTTCTGATGGTTTTTCTCTCAGTCTGGTTGCGCAGGTCTGGGGTAATGACCGGGGCAGAGTGGATTACTTTTCGCTTCGGTAATGGAAGGGGGGCATTATGGTCCCATCTTATTGTTGTCGTTTTCGCCTTGCTCAATGTGTTGGGTTTTATCGCTTTTGGTTTTATCGGAATCGGAAAGTTTGCTGCCGTATTCCTGCCCTGGCAATTCTCCGGGGACCCCCATACCAATGCCGTCATCTATGGGCTTGGCGTTATGGCTGTGACAAGTATTTATGTAGTAAAAGGAGGAATGCTCAGCGTAGTATTTACCGAGGTGATACAGTTTTTTATTATGACGGTGGCTTGTATTGTTGTTGGGGTAATCGGCATGCAAAAAGTATCCCCGGAAATCCTGGCAAAAGTGACGCCCGAAGGATGGAACGAACTATTCTTTGGCTGGAAACTGAACCTGGATTGGTCTGGTATCCTGGAGGAGGCCAACGCCCGGATTGCAGCAGATGGATGGACCTTGTTTGGCGCTTTCTGGATGATGATGCTGTTCAAAGGCAGCCTTCAGAGTCTGGCCGGGCCTGCACCCAATTATGATATGCAGCGGGTACTGGCTGCGAGGACACCAACAGAAGCGGCAAAGATGAGCGGTTTGGTCAATGTTGTCTTGTTGTTTCCTCGCTACATGCTTATTGCAGGCCTGACAATATTGGCGCTTGCTTATTTTATGGATGATTTAAGAGCCATGGGCAGCAATGCCGATTTTGAAGCAATCCTCCCATTTGCCTTGAAGCAATACATTCCTTCAGGTCTCCTGGGCCTACTGATCGCCGGCTTGCTGGCGGCCTACATGTCCACTTTCGCCGCAACGGTCAATGCCGCACCTGCGTATCTGGTCAACGATATCTATAAGCGCTTCCTACGCCCGGATGCAGCCCCCAAGACTTATGTGCGCCTCAGTTATGTGGTTTCCTTGGTTTTTATCGCCATAGGCACAGTCATCGGCCTTTTTGTAGAATCTCTGAACGAGTTGATCCAATGGATTGTAGCAGCTCTTTATGGAGGCTATACCGCATCTAACCTGCTCAAGTGGTACTGGTGGCGTTTTAATAGTTATGGATATTTCTGGGGAATGGCAGGTGGCATTTCAGGTGCCATGGTCGCTCCATTTCTTTTTCCCGATTGGACCGTTATCTATACCTTCCCGGCAATTTTCCTCTTTTCCCTGGCCGCAGGTGTTGCCGGCAGTCTGGCAACTGCACCAGATG
Organism: uncultured Haliscomenobacter sp.; assembly: GCA_964527495.1. Lineage (GTDB taxonomy): Bacteria > Bacteroidota > Bacteroidia > Chitinophagales > Saprospiraceae > JADJPL01. The sequence continues at coordinate 2,239 of CAZGOT010000138.1, read as the reverse complement.
AAGCCTCTGTGCTGATTGAATTTTACCGGAAAGTACGTCCGTGGGGATTTTGGAAACCAATCCATCAGCAGTTGTGTGCAATAGAACCTGGATCCCTCCAAAATCGGGATTTTGGACGCGATATGGGAAATGTTTTGGTCGGTATTATCTGGCAAACCGGGTTAACTGCGGCTCCTGTTTTTTTGGTAATTCAGGATTTTGAAAAAATGGGTATTTCCCTGGCAGTAGTAGCTGCGACTTCGCTGATTCTTAAACGGACCTGGTACGACCGTCTTCAGGATCAACCGCGTTGATTTTTCTTTTTCAAAAATTGGGTTTTACTACCCTTGTAGATGAGGAATATGCAGAATTATCGTTTTTGATGAGCTTTAAGCGAATTATCGGCTCTTGTATTTGCGCACGGTCACCGAAATGCCGATTGTGGTGGGTTTTCTATACCAGCGTTCTAATCGGGAGTATCCAGGCACAAGACCGACCCAACGTATTGATTCTATATTCCGACGCAGGACTGCAAAACCCTGATGTAGATTTATTGGCAGCCGACGGAATTGAATGGGATCATTTCCTGGGTTATGGTAACCCTGCGCTGGATATGGCAGCGATCCTAACGGGAAAATATCCCTTGCGCCTGGGGGTCAGAGGCCAGTGGCACCGGGAAGGGGTAATAAGCCAGGAGGAGGTGCTGCTTCCCGAATTATTTGGTGCGCAGGGGTATGCCACAGCTTATTTTGGTCCATGGTATCATGGTGGTCAGTTCCCTCAAACACCCAAAGGTCAGGGATTCGGCACCTATTTTGGGCATAGCTTGCAGTCATCTCATACGTTACCTGATGCTTGCCCATCCTTCTCTTTTCCCGCAGAAAATCCTGTATTAGTGGATCATTTGCTGGATTGGCTAACCGTCCCCAGGCAGCAGCCCTTTTTTGCAGTAGCAGCATTGGAGGAAAGAGAGGCTTGGCAAATAACCAGAACCCCAGGCGGAACCGCCACGGTGGATTCTCCAGAAAAACGGGAGTACTTTCCTGGGACTATCCGGCAGATTTTTGGTCACCTGGATAGCCTGGGACACTGGGAACAGACTATTGTAGTGCTAATAGGGATGCCAACAAATAACCCAACACCCCTGGGGTATCCGGTTCAAGGCAGGAGTATTATCCTCTGGCGGGGATTTCTCCCATCAGCGCGTTTGCCATATCCTGCCGTTCCTATGGACGTTTTTCCTACACTTGCCGGCCTTTGCCAGATTTCCGTCCCAGAGGATCGCTATATAGATGGTATACACCTGAACGCCATTCTGCAGGGCGCACCAGACCATAGCAATGGACGTCCGCTGTTTTTCCCCTATGCAGACCGCGGTCTTCAGCCATTTCCCGGAATGGTCGTCTGGAAATCCCGTTGCCTGGATCTCCGCAATGGGACTCAATCAACGGATATTGTACCAGAATTCCTACCGCCTGGAAATATCTGGCCTGAAGGAGAAGAGACGGCCTATTGGTTGCGGAGTGCGTATCTAGAATGGTACAAAGGAATGAAAATACCCTCCGGAACCCTTCCGGTTCCTGTGGGGTGTGGTACAGATACGATTTGTATATCTCCCGAAGCGTGTCTGCAGGAATCTATGGGATTCCCCCAAGATCCACAACAGGAACCTTCCACCGCAGTAACAGACACGTTGATCTGGCAGCTACAGGTTTGTAGAAGCGGTACTTTAAATGTTGAAATAGAGGGCTGGCTACCCAATAAAAAAAACCGGCTCACGGTCGAATTCAGCTCCGATATTGCACCCAAAGCTACCCGGATGGAGTGGGGGGGAGACGATACTCAGGATGGTGTATTCCGTGCGAAGATAGGTACAGTATTCCTGCAGCACGGAACAGGATACTTGCGGGTTTGGTCATCAGTACCTCAGCAAGGGAATTTTCACTTAACTTCGGTGCGGCTCTCCGTGCCTGTAAATAAAGAATGATGCAAGGATTCCAATTTAAAGAGCGACTGCAGCTCCTCGAACAACAGTTTGATGCTCTTACCCGTCAGCGCAATACCCCTGTTGAACCAGGGAATGGCATTTTTACCCGCTGGGAACACCCGGTAATTACTCCAGGCCATATACCCCTGAATTGGCGCTATGACCTGGACCCCACTTCCAACCCGTTCCTGATGGAGCGCCTTGGAATAAACGCAACCTTCAACGCCGGGGCAACGTGGTGGGAAGGAAAATATCTGGTCATGGTGCGGGTAG
>CAZGOT010000137.1:7286-7673 GCA_964527495.1 uncultured Haliscomenobacter sp. | reverse complement strand
GCAAAATGAGGCAAAATGTCGTTCATTCAAAATTTCCTTTTGCCGCCGAAGGCGGCGGAATACTTTTTACACAACTTTAAGATGTTGTTTCACTATCGAGGCGCAGGGTTAAACACATCAGGGAGTGACCCTGGAAGGGGCGGTGAGTTCTCCAATGCGGAGGGGGCGGGCGGCGGAGGCCTTTTTATTTTTCCCGACAGTTTTCATCGCCAGTTCGAAAGCACTTTCCAGGTTTACAATTCCTCCGCTGACGCTCAGGGAGGAGAAGGGTACCACATCATCCTCACCGGGTTTTTGGGTGCCGGTATTGATTTGTGCCGCCGATGCCAGGAGGATTTCTTTTACTTGCAGAGCGCTGAGATCGGGGAACCAGGAGCGGAGCATTGC
>CAZGOT010000137.1:6870-7276 GCA_964527495.1 uncultured Haliscomenobacter sp. | reverse complement strand
ACTCGTACCTTGCTGGTTGCCGTATGCACTTCCTGGCAGGGTGGAGTAAATTTCCATGCCCGGGGCAAATACATCTACGTTTTTGCCGCTATAGTTAGAAAAGGGGGCGGCCAGGCTTTCTCCTCCTACCCAGTTGGATGCACCTACCTCGATCCAATTGGCGGCATATTTAGGACCGAAAAAACCCTTTTTCTGGAATCGGTCGTTCGGGAAGTTGTTGTCAGGAAAATTTTCTTTGCCATCGTTTCCGGCGGCATGGACAAGGAGTACATCCTTTTTGAGGGCATATTTTACAGCCCGGTCAACAGCAGATTTCTCAGGTGAATAGCCTTTTCCGAAGCTCATATTGATTACTTTGGCGCCATTATCCACTGCATACAGGATGGCATTGGCCACGTCTTTGTCG
>CAZGOT010000137.1:0-6860 GCA_964527495.1 uncultured Haliscomenobacter sp. | reverse complement strand
GACATGATGCGGACGTCTGTAGCGACGCCGTCCATTCCGATATTATTCCCTCTTGCTCCGGCAATAATCCCGGCCACATGGGTACCGTGGGAGGCATCGGGACCGCGGACATCGCTATTGCCATAATTTCGGTCGGACAAATCCTTGTAGTTATCCCCGATGAGGCTGCGGGGATCAAAGTCAGGGTTGAAATTGTAGTTAAAGCGCCCGTCGTAGTAATCGTATTCTTCCTGGAACTGCTTTTCAAATTCTTTAAAAGAGACACCCTGGCTCAGCTGGTCAATAAAGATTTGGCTGATTTGTTTGAGCCGCATGTCGCTAGTTTTGAAGTTCTTGAGCTCTTCCAGAGAAGGATCGTCTTTGCCAATTTGCTTTTTAAGTTCCACCATCACGCCTTTGACGGTATTGTAGAGTTTAAAGTTCTGGCCAGCTTCGGCACGGCCTTCTTCCACTTGTTCTTTGAGAGAGGTATAAAAGTCGTACTCCCGCCGTTCTTTTCCTCTGAGGTCGGCTTCATCCTTATTTTTGAATTTTTCGCGGTAAATGGCATAGAGGCGGGTAACTTCCAGATTATCGAATCGGATATTTTCCCCATTTTTGTTGCCGAGGAAATTCCAGCCGTGGATATCGTCCACGTAGCCATTGCCATCGTCATCTTTTCCATTGCCGGGTATTTCCCGGGGGTTGGTCCACATGACGGGTTTGAGGTCTTCATGTTCGGGATCTACACCGGAATCGAGTACGGCAACGACTATAGTTTGGCCTTTTTTGCCTGCGGGCAATCTCTTGTACAGGGCCTCGGCGTTGAGGCCGGGAAAACCTTCGCGTTCCCCTTTGAGGAACCAGTCTTTAGGTGGTTCTACCTGGGCGAAAGTTGTTTGCAGGCAGAATAGTAACAAGGTGGGCAGAAGCAGAATACATTTCATACTATTGAGGATTATATGGAATAAGTCAGCAGATTTGTATTGGGTTTCATACTATTGACCAGGGGAATATCGGGGGACCCTGTTCGAATTTAGTCATTACAATCAAGTTGAAATTAGAGGTACATGGGTTTATTCTGGGTTTATATCAGGTATTTTGTGCGGTTGCTCCGGTTTTACCAGAAAGGTATAACATTATACGATATTCACTCTCCATTTGTTGCATCTTTTATCCAATTTGCCTTGCTGGACAAGAGAAAGTTTTATGCTTTCAGCGCCATAGAAAAATTCCGTAGCATGTTACTGAGGAATAGGTACCCCATTCGGATTCTGGATTACGGTGCGGGGTCAAAAGCCAACCCTGCGCAGCAACGCACAGTCCGGGACATTGTGCGGCATGGGGCCGTTTCGCCGCAGGCAGGGCGGATTCTTTTTCGCACGGTTTTGTCCAGGCAGCCTGCCAGTATTTTGGAGCTGGGCACCTCTCTGGGGATTTCGACTTTGTATTTGCGTTCGGCGGCGGTGCCATCGTCTTTTATTACCTTGGAGGGATGTCCGGAGACGGCAACGGAAGCCAGGAACAACCTCGGGGGTATGGGGTATTCAGATGTAGAAGTTGTCACTGGCCGATTTACAGAAACATTGCCGCAAGTGCTGTCGCGCTTGCAGACCCTGGACCTGGTGTATATGGACGGGGATCACCGTGCGGCGGCCAGCTATGAATATTTTCTGGCATGTTTGGAAAAAGCAGGCCCTGGGAGTTTGTTTATCATAGCAGATATCCATTGGTCGGACGAGATGGAGGCGTGTTGGGCGCAGATGCGGGCACATCCACGTGTGCGGGCGTCAGTGGACATATTCCGTTTTGGTTTCTTATTTTTTGAGGACCGGTTTAAATTCCCGGTCCATGTAGATTTGGTCCCTTGGTACACCAAGCCATGGCGATCAGGAATCTTCCATTGACCCGCCTGCTTTTTTGCGAAAACCGATGGTTTTTTTATTTTCAAAAGTGAATGTACTCTTATCCAGTTTGAAGCTTTCCACATCCTCCAGGGCCAGGAGATTAGCCGGCGTGTTTAAGCGTTCTTCCGGGGAGAGGGCTGCCAGGCGGAGGTTTTGATTTTTGACTGCATCAGTAATAATGCTGCGCACCGTGCGGGCATTACCGAAGTATTTATCCCGGAATTCGTACATATAGGCGAGGTAGTCTTTTAGGTGTCTGGCAGCTTCCGGGGTAGGGATGAGGCCTTGTTCTTCCAGCATAAGGAGCGCAATTTGAAAGAGTTCCCCGGGGGAATAGTCCTCGAAGCGGAGGATTTTATCGAATCGGGAAGCGAGGCCGGGGTTAGCTTTGAGGAAAGCCTCCATATTGTCTGGGTAACCAGCCACGAAGACGAAGAAGCGGCCGCGGTTGTCCTCCATGCGTTTGAGGAGTGTCTGGATAGCTTCATCGCCGAAATCGCCATGGGCACCGCCCCCTCTGGTGGTGAGGGCGTAGGCTTCGTCAATGAAAAGGACGCCACCCATAGACTCTTCAATTTTTTCATTGGTTTTGATCGCGGTCTGGCCTACGAACCCTGCGACCAGCCCCTGGCGGTCTGTTTCCACCATATGTCCTCTTTCGAGCATGCCGAGGGCTTTGTAAATTTTGGTAAGGATACGGGCAACCGTTGTTTTACCTGTCCCAGGGTTTCCGAAAAAGACGGTATGCAGGTAGAAACTATTGAGGACATCTTTCCCTGTCTGGCGATAATAGCGCACCAGGCTGACGAGTTCGTTGATCTGGGCTTTTATTTTATCCATACCAATCAGGCGGTTGAGTTCACCGAGGGACTGGTAAAGGAGTTCTTCATCTACCGGGATATCCGGAAGAGCAGCCGTAGGTTTGCTTTGGAGGCTCTGGACGTCTCCTACTTCGATAATTTCGAGGGTTTCGCGGCTCAGGCTGCGAGGGTCTTCCTGGGCCATAATGCGCAGGCCGAGGTTGATTTTAGCTTTTTCCACCAGGTCATAGACAAAACGCGCATTGCCGAAGGTGCGGTCGCGTTTGCGAAAAGCCTCCAGAATTATCTCGTCAAGTGCGGTTTTGGCAGGTTCAGACAGTTGAACGCCCATTTTTTTACAGGCGAATACGGCAATCCGGGACAATTCCTGAGGCAGGTAATCCTGGAATTCGAAATACAATTTAAAGCGGGATTTCAGACCTGGGTTGGAGTCGAGGAACTGGCGCATTTCCCTGGGGTAGCCGGCAACAATCACTGCGAGGTCTCCCGGGCCATTGGACATTTCTTTGACGAGGATTTCGATGACTTCACGTCCAAAGTCCTTGGTATCATCGGTAGAGCGGGCGAGGGAATAGGCTTCGTCAATAAACAATACCCCGCCCCTTGCTTTTTCTATGGCATCCCGGACTTTTGGAGCGGTTTGACCGATATATTCGCCGACGAGGTCAACGCGGTCCACTTCATGTACATGGCCTTTGGTCAGTAGGCCCATTTTTTTGTACAGTTGCCCCATCATTCCGGCGACTGTAGTTTTTCCGGTGCCGGGGTTGCCAATAAAAACCGAGTGCACGTTAATGCTGTCTTTTTCCTCAAAGCCTTTTTCCTTGCGCAACTGAAGGAATTTGATGTAGTTAGCGTGGTTGCGCACTTGTTGTTTGATGGCGCCGAGTCCGATGAGGGCATCTAATTTGGACATGACCTCTTCGAAAGTCCCGGGTTCTTCGTCCATGGGGGTGAGCATGATATGGGCACCCCGGTCTGGAAGCCAGACAGGTGCAACACCTTCTTCGGCCTCTTCCATGACTTCGAAGGGGACAACGGCGAGAAGCCTGTCCATAAATACGATTTCGGCGGAATATCGGTCGCGACGCCAGGAACCTTTTACATTAGATCCCCAGCCAGCGGTGATGCGGAGCAGTTCGTCCCGTTTTTCTATGCGCTGCAGGCGCACTACCTGTCCTTTTAGTTCGCGGGCATCGTTATAGAATTTAGTAAACAGCTCGCATTGCCAGATTTTGGAAGGGTTGAGGTTGCGCAGTAAGATTTCGGCGTAAATATACCGGGTATCCTCACTATTAAAAGCCTTATAATAGATTCGGTCTTCCTCGGGCAGGTCGTCATAGGGGCCTTCGTACAGACGAATAGACTGGACTTCGATGTAGGGGTTTTCTCCGGGCAGGATATCCTTGCCGGCATCTTCAATATAAAAATATTTGGACCCCACTTTTTCCCCTTCAATCCAGGCTTCCCAGTAGAAGGCACCTTTTTTCCAGAAAGCGCCTTCGCTTTTGTTTCCCCATCCTTCGCGGATGTACACCACATTATCGTATTTGCTGACTTTTTTGCGCAAGGTGAGATCGCAAATTTCTTTGCGGCCTTTTTTCAGGGAGTAGCACTTGAGTTGAATGTCCACTTCCCAGTCTTCAATATCAAAATATTTATTGTAAAAGGACAGCTCAGCATATATATAGGTAGTATCGTACCGGTCAAATACTTGTCGGTACTTTTTTTTGTTGTCGGCCAGCCACTCGGTAGAGGCGTAGGCTTTTAACTCTTTAAATTTGAATTTTTTAAACCCGGGTTTATTGAAATCTTCCTCCATTCTGTATTTTTTGTGGTGTTGGCTTACCAGTTTGCCCCGGAGATGAAAGTGGACCTTTGCTATTGAGGCAATTCACACCTGTTTCCCTGTCGGGATTTCGAAATATAATTTTGAAAAAAATAAAAATTAAAATAATATTTTGAGGCTTAAGGTGAAGCAGGTTTGTTTTCATTGGCTTTAGGGGGATAATGGCAGTTTCCCTTTACTTGTTGGGTACTTATCATACTACTAAAATAAGTATTTTTCGGCAAATTCCATCTATTGGCTAAAAAAGTATTTTTAAAAAGCGACAACTCAAAACCAAAAGGGTGGTTTGTTGTTTGGAAAGAATCTACACAAAACTCTTGCAGCGAAAAAGCAACCATGGCTACCGTCAAATTTTTCTTTGAAGACAAAACGATTGCCCAGCCGGTAATCGTTAAGGATATTGAATCAGGCACCTCTTTGCTGGAAGTAACGGAGGAATACGATATCCATCTGAACCACAATTGTGGGGGTGTTTGTGCCTGTAGTACTTGTCATGTCTATGTACTCCAGGGCGAAGACGAGCTCGAAGAGATTTCCGATAAAGAGGAGGACTTCATTGACCGGGCGATCAATCCAAAGTTGAATTCCCGCCTCGGCTGCCAGTGCGTTATCCTCTCGGATGATGCGGTTATCGAAGTGGAAATCCCCGATCAGTCCCGGATTATCGGTCATGAGCACTGATATTCCCCGGATACAGAATAATTTTTTTAACCGGAAATAACTGGAAATGCCTTTTGAAGATTTTGAAAATCAGCCAATTACCTGGAGCGACCACGAGGATATTGCCATGAAGCTCTACGAGCGCTTCGGTGATGCCTTTGATGAAGGTAAGATCTATCGCGTCCGCTTTACCGACTTATTACAGTGGATACTGGAAATCCCCAACTTTCAAGGTACCCGGGAGGAATCTACGGAAGGGCACCTGGAGCAGATCCAAGCCAAATGGGTGTACGAATGGCGCGATAACCAATAATATAGACGCATGGGCTATTTGGAATTGTTCCGGCAGGTACATACGTTCATCTTCGACGTATATGGCGTGTTCACCAATAATCTGATGCTGGTAACGGATAATGGGGGCTTCCTGCGTCAGATGAATGTGCGGGATGGTCTGGCCGTAAAAATTGCAATCGAGCAGGGGTACCGCATTGGCATTATCACCGGTGGGAAATCAGAGGGGGTTAAAAAGCGGTTCCAGGACCTTGGCGTCACGGATATTTATCTCGGCAGGCGACACAAAACCGAGGCTTTTGAGGAGATTTTAAGTGCTTATGATCTTGATCCTCAGGGTATATTGTATATGGGGGACGACCTTCCGGATTACCCCGTTATGCGCAAAGTAGGGGTGCCTACCTGTCCTTCCGATGCAGCGCGCGAGCTCCTTCCGATTTCGGTCTATGTGTCTCCTTTCAAAGGCGGACAAGGCTGTGTGCGGGATGTTATCGAACAAGTCCTGACCTTGCAGGATAAATGGGGGGAAATGTAACTGTTTCACCAAAATGCCCCGGCTATGCTCCCCTTTTTCCGGCTGGTCCGGCTCCCCAATCTGGTAATTGTTGCGCTTACCCAATACTTGCTTTTCTATCATATCCTTCTGCCTGCGTTTAAAAAGGGTGGAGTGTCGCCGGAGATGCATCCTGTATCTTTTTGGATGCTTTGCCTGGCAACCCTGATGGTCACGGCGGCGGGTTATGTTATCAATGAGAGGTATGACCAGGCAGCGGATGCTATAAACAAGCCAGGCCGGCGCGTGGTCGGGGTATATTTTTCTGAACGGTGGGCCATGCGGGCATATTATGCCCTGGGTATAGCCGGACTTGCCCTTTCAGCTTTCCTGGCCTTTTCGCTGCACAAGCTGCCCTGGCTTACCCTATATCCTGTATCTTTTGGCTTACTATACTATTATACCGCTTTTGCCCAGCGCAGGGTTTTACTGGGTAATCTGCTCATTGCCGCCTTTTGTGCCGGTGTAGCGGGCCTGCTTTGGCTCGCGGAGATACGCACCTTATCGGAGCTTTCGGTCAAAGCTCCTGGGCAGTATTTACGTGTCCGGGTTATATTCCTCTGGTATGGCATTTTTGCCCTGCTCATCAATTTTTTCCGGGAAATAGTAAAAGATTTGGAAGACCTTCCGGGAGATCGGGCGGCAGGTAACCGCACGCTTCCGGTTCTGGCAGGAACTGCCATTGCAATTAAAGTTGCCCAGACAGTTGCCGTGGGATCGCTCCTTTTTTTAGTACTTCCATTCAGGCACCTCTTGTCGCTTTTTGGGTTTCCCCTTCACGTGTTTCGGGGGGTTATCGT
>CAZGOT010000136.1:0-7754 GCA_964527495.1 uncultured Haliscomenobacter sp. | reverse complement strand
TCCGTTGTTCCAAACCCGTTTATTTGCCAATAGCAGGCAAATTCACTTTCAACTCAATAGAAAACAGTGGCGCGATGGCCGGTGAGGCAACAAATTCCCGCACTTCCTGATTCAACACGTTCGTAATTTGACCAGAGAGGGTAAATACATCACTAAAGCGATAACCTGCCGACAAATCAAGGTTGAAAAAGCCTCCAAGAGGACCAAAATTGAACGAACGACCCACCCTGGCATTTTCCACAACCGGAAAACCAGAGTAAATTAAGTCCCTGTTAGTGGCAGCAGCAACGTTGATTCCCGAGAAAAAGTCGTAGGCCTGTACCCAACGGCCAAAGAGGGAACCATAGAACTTACTGCCAGTGTAATTGATACCCAGACCAAGTTTATGCGCAGGTGTATTGATTGGAAGGTCGTTTTCGTCCACCTTGCCGTTCCGGTTACCATCGTTTTTGAGATCTTTCTCATCAATTTCATATCCAAAATAAGAATAATTCAGGGTGGCCAGCACCTTTGAGTTCACACTGTAATTAATGGAAGCATCGAAGCCGTAGGTATTGACTTTTCCAAAATTGAGGTAGGTCAACACCAGGGCTGCCCCTGCTGCAGGCGTTCCAGGAACGACTTCCTGCATCGGCTGTTCACCCCGACGGGTAACGGTGCGCCCGTTTGTGGCGATATTGAGCGCAGGACTCAGAAAATCCCTGGACCAGTTGTAATAGGCATTGGCATCAACAAACAGTTTTTTGGAGAGCTGGCCTTTATACCCTGCTTCTACCGTTTCTATCGTTTCTACTTTCAAGGGATCAATCTTAGATCCATCGGAAAGCGTAAACCCAAGGGCATTCCCGAGTAACACCCCACCAAAGATATTTGTCTCAAGATTGAGGATAGTAGGTGCAGCAATCCCTTTGCCGTATGTCAGACGGAAGGAACCCTTGTCGTCAAAATATACCAGAGCAGCTTTTGGAATAAAGTTGAAGCCGTAGCGATCGTGGTTATCAGCCCTGGCTGCAACGACCGTTTTGAATTTTTCCCCAAGTTTGTAGTCCAGTTGCAGGTAGCCTCCAATCTGGTTAATTACAATATCCTCAACGACACCTTCTTTGTTTTTGTCGAGCAAATACGTACCGTTGCTGTTTGCAGCATCGCGCTGAAACTGTACACCGGTAATAAAGCTCAGATTATCTCCAATACGGTTGTTGTATTGTGCTTCTGCATTGAGGCGCTGAGAATAATCCTGGAACAGTGCCCCGCGCTTAAGGGGGATACCGGCACCCGCGCCGAGCGGGAACCACTGTTCTGCATAAGACCGCCGGGTCGCTTCTGCCTGGCTAAATCCTGCGTTACGGAAAGACCAGTAGTTGACAGTGCGCTGGTTCATGGCAAAGGTAGAGTCGCTTTTGCTCCAGGTATTGTACACTTGAGCAAAAAAGCGGGGTGATACAATCCTGAGCTGCGCCCAGTTGACCATCCAGTCCTTGATTTGGTTGCGGCCCGCGTTGGTATTCCCGATGTTATTGCTTTTGCTTCCGCCGTATGCAGCGATGATGTCGGTTTTGGGGTTGACGGAGTAGTACACCTGCGCTTCCCCGCGCAGGGAGTTGAATCCGAAATCAGGCTGCTGCAAACCCTCGCTATCAAAGGCAGAGCCAAGTTCGCGGTAAGGAATAGCAGCCGGACCAGACCCAAGATAAACCGTATCAATAAAGGCAAATTCCTGACCCTGTGTATACTCCCCGCTCGCCTTAAAGGCTATTTTATCGCTCAACTTCATGGCATGGCGAAGCCTATAACTCATCGCGTGCGGAGTTTCTCCAAAAATGCCATCCTGCAGCGAACTCGTAAAACCCATTGCTGCAGTTGTCCCGGCACTCGTGCGAGGATCTTTGGTAATGGTATTAATCAGGCCGTTATGGGCATTAGGGCCATACAAGGCAGAAGAAGGCCCTAAAACGACCTCAATGCGTTCTATATCTTCCTTTACTGTCGTGCTAAGGGCACCAAGAGGCAGACCAGTAGCAATAAGCGTTGAAAAGCGCCCATCATTTACCTGCAGGTTCTTAGGGTTAAAGGCACTGTTAAAGCCCCTTGCATTTACACCGATACCAAGTACCCCGGAACGTACGTAGTCCAGGCCTCGCTGGCGACCCAGTAATTCTCCCACATTAAAAGAAGGCAGATCCGCAATCGCCTTCGCATTGATTACAGAAATCGTCGCTGGCGCATTGGTAAGCTTTTCAGCCTGCCTGGAAGCAGAAACCACTACCTCTTGTCCCAAAAGCCCTTCCGGAAGTAGTGCAACCTCGAGCGTAGTCTCTGTACCTGCCCGCACATTGACCGTCTCGGTCTTGTCTGCATATCCTACATAAGAAATCACGATTGTCTGTACACCAGCCGGCAACTCGAGCCGGAACTCCCCGCTGGCAGTGGTTGCAACCCCGGTAGTAGTTCCGCTCAATACAACGTTGGCACCTGCCAGCGGCTCCCTGGAATCTGCGTCACGGACAACACCGCGTACTGTACCGCTTTGTGCAAACATGCTGCCAGCTATCAGCAGCAAGAATGCGATTAGGGTAAATCCTTTGCTCATCGCTTGAATGAATTTTGAGTGATGGAATTTTTTTTCAAAAAACAGGTAAAATCAAAATAAGAATCGCTATTTGCGACTTTTCACCATAATTGATTCTGATGCGAAATTAGAAAGCCGTTTTATGTTCCATCCTGGTCTTCATATATTATAGGGGTTGACTAAAGTTGGTTTTTGATGTTTTTAACATGTAAAAAAGGGATTAAATAGGTCAAAGGAATGATAATTTTAATTTTTGAATTACGGGTTGACTTATTTTTTGCTGCTACGCATTTTTAAAGGACTTGGCTACTCCTGAACTGAAGCCATAAATCCGGAAGTATCCCCGCCAAATAAAGAATCATTCTTTGGTGCCGCCATGCTTTCCATAAAGCAAGAAAAAAAACAGTTGAGACAGCCTCTGGCATATTATTAAATCGAAATACCGCTTAAGTCAACCCCCTTTTTTTAATACTAAATAAAATATCAAGCACCCACACTTTAACCAACTTAAATACCTTTGATCAACCGACACCCCAAATTTTTATTTTTCCAACTGATGAAGTGGCCTTCAACTTTAGGGATGCCCTTCTTCCAATTAAAATAACTACCATGGCTTCTTCCTCGATGGTTTGGGCTACTTCAGGGCTGGTATTCCTATATGCGGCTCTTTTGTTGTTTATTGTATTGCGCGGTGCGCGGCAAACGAAGTCCATGGCAGACTATGCTGTCGGCAATATTGCCTTTTCCCCGGTTGCTGTCGGTCTATCCCTGGCCGCCTCCATTTCCAGTGCTGCAACCTTTATTATCAACCCTGGGTTTATTGCGCTCTATGGGTTCAGTGGGCTGCTTGCATTTGCGGTAGTAATGCCCCTGGGGTTATTTGCATCCTTAATCGTACTAACCAAAAGCTTTCGCAAATACGGCCAATCTGTTAAAGCGCTCACAATGGCCCAATGGATTGGCAAGCGGTTTGATAACCAGGGATATGCAATGTTCTTCGGCTTTTTATCCCTGCTCCTGATTACGTTTATTGTGCTCATCTGTGTAGGCATGACCAAAGTACTCGCACAAGCAATGAACGTCAAAGAGCTGCCCGTCCTGATCGGCCTCGTAGCTTTTGTATTTGGCTACATGATGTTTGGCGGCGCCAATTCCATGGTCTATACGAATATGGTACAAGCCATACTCATGTTGGTCGTAGCAGTAATCATGATCAGTTCGGGATGGGAGCACCTACGCGAAGGCGTCAACGGATTAGTCAACCGGCTTGCTGCTGTGGATCCTTCGTTAGTAGCTTCAGTCAACCCCAAAAGCTACCTCTTCCGGGATTTATTTGAAATTGTCTTTTGCAATCTAATCGTAGGCATTGCCGTAGTGTGCCAGCCACATATTATCACCAAATCTCTTTTGCTGCGGGACGACCGCGATGTCAACCGCTATCTGTTGATAGGTATCCTCGCCGAGGCAATATTCTTTGCCGTGGTCATAACGGGTCTTTGGGTGCGGCTGCGTTTCCCCGATCTGACGGACGATGCAGGCAGGGCAATCCCAATGGATGGCCTTATCCCGGCATATGTCGTGCAGGAATTTCCGGTTTTTATCGGCTTGATCGTTATACTTGGCCTTCTTTCTGCAGGATTATCCACCCTCGAAGGGCTGGTACAATCTGTCCCGACCACGATTACCTGGGATATTCTGAAACCACTCCTGGGAAACCGTCTGGGTAGCGGGGAGACACTGGAACGCCGCCTGGTACTTCTCAATAAATTCGTTATCGCAGGGGTAGCAGGGATGGCTATCTGGCTTTCCCACCAGCAAATGGTGAACCCCACGCTCAGCGTGGGGATTTTTGCCCAAAACGGGGTTTATGCTTATTTTGCTGCAGCATTTATGCCCGTACTACTCGGTATTTTCTTTCGGGATGTACCTGTTATTGCACCCTTTGCCGCTTCGGTCACCGCGATTGTTGTCCATTTCGGGGTTTATTATGGGCGTATAACCTGGTATATGCAGGACACTGTAAGAAACCCGGCCATTGCGGTTACTTTTGCAATCCTGGCCTCAACCCTTGTGGGCTTCTCCCTGTATTTTTTGCTGCGCAAAAGCAAGGCAAATCATGCTGAATTATCCAAAGCTTAAGTCCTCATGCAGATGTATAAGTACCATTATACTTTCATATTCAGGGTCCTGCTAATTATTTTGCTACCTCTTGCAACAATGGCCCAACAAAAGCCATATACTTACATGGAATCGTTAAAATACCCTTTTCCAGTAAAAAAAGCCCTGCTCTCTCATAATAAAGAGATTGCCTATGTTGATGAAGGCAAAGGGCCTTATACTTTGCTGATGGTACATGGATTGGGCAGCTACCTGCCGGTATATACAAAGATGGTAGAAGCGCTGCAGCAAAATTTCCGTTGTATTGCCGTGGATCTGCCCAACTACGGAAAATCTTCCAGCGGGGAGTATCCCTTCAGCATGGATTTTTTTGCCCAGACCTTGAAAGCATTCATCCATACTGCGAAACTCAAAAACGTCATTCTGGTGGGGCATTCTATGGGCGGACAAATCGGAATGACCCTTGCCCTTGATGCACCAGGAACCTTAAAGGGCCTGGTACTTTTATCACCGGCAGGATTTGAGACCTTTCTCCCGGAGCATCGCGCCTGGTTCTCGGCACTCATGCAGCCAGCCTTGTTAAAAGCAACTCCACCCGCCCAAATTGAACGCAACTTCGACGTCAATTTTCATAATAATAAACTCCCGGATGATGCCCGTTTTATGCTTGAAGACCGCATGAGTTTACGCGCGGATTCCATCGCATACGATGCCTACTGCAATATGATTCCGCGCTGCGTCATGGGTATGCTGGACAGCCCGGTTTTTGATCGGATCAGCTCCATCCGCCTGCCCGTACTCATCCTCGCAGGAGAAGAAGATGCGCTTATCCCGAACCGGATCCTACATCCTGGAATGACCCCCAGGCAAGTTGCAGAAGCTGGGCATTCCAGAATCCCAGGCAGCAGACTTCGGATGCTTTCTCCCTGTGGCCATTTTGTCCCCTGGGAATGCGCAGAGGAAGTATCCGGGGAAATTATGGAATTCGCCGGGTCTCTCCCAAAGCAGGTATCTAAGTACCGCTCTAACTGATTTATTCTTCTTTTGCATATACTTCAATAGAAAAATTCAAACCAAAATGAGATTACAAGGAAAAGTGGCTATCATCACCGGAGGTGCCAGTGGTATCGGAAAAGCCACTGCAGCACGTTTCCTGCAGGAAGGCGCACGCGTCGCCATTTGGGATATTAATGAAGCAGCCGGCAAAGCCCTCGCAACAACATGGGCTGCCCAAGGGGCGTCCTGCAAATTTTACCGGGTAGATACCGCCAACCTGGAAGCAGTAACCGAAATGGCTGAAGCAGTGGCCCGGGATTTTGGACAAATTGATATCCTGGTCAACAATGCAGGTATTACCCGGGATGCTTCTATGAAAAAGATGACCTCTCCCCAATGGCAACAGGTCATTGATGTGAACCTTACCGGAGTGTTTAACTGTACCAAAGCTGTTTCGCCATATATGCTCGAACGAGGCTATGGGCGCATCCTCAATGCCAGTTCTATTGTTGGGATTTATGGAAATTTCGGACAGACCAACTACGTCGCCGCAAAAGCCGGGGTCATCGGCATGACCAAAGTATGGGCCCGCGAATTCGGACGCAAAGGAGTCACCGTCAATGCTGTAGCACCCGGATTTATCCAGACTGAAATGGTAGAAACAATCCCCAAAGAATACCTCGCCCAACTCGGCGAACGCACCCCCATGGGCCGCATGGGCACCCCTGAAGACATCGCCAATGCCTACCTGTTCCTGGCATCTGACGAAGCCGGTTTTATTACCGGGGTAACGCTCAGTGTGGATGGTGGGCTGGTCATTTAGGCCTTTACTCCTCCAAGGAAGCAGGATAAGACCATTTTCATAACTTTCGGGCCCCCTTGAGGCTAAAACGGTTTACCGTATCGGCTTTTTCCTTATTTTAGCCCTTTAAGGACAAGTCCAGGAGCCAATGCGGACAAAGCTTCAACGATTTACCCAATTTGCACAAACGTTACTGCCCCATGAAACGCAGTACCTGCTTTCCATGCAACACCTGGAAGACCCTATCAGGCTGCAGATCCTGGAGCGACTTGATTACAACTGCAGGCAAATCAATCAATTTACCCCTTTTGATGCCGAAATAGACAAACGCAAATATTCTCACCTCAAAAACTGGATATCTGAACGCCTCAGCGAAGTGGATGTGGATGAACACCTTGAATGGATTATTGAAATGGAACGCAAGGTGTTCACCGATTCCATACTCCCTGCTGAAGAGAAGCGTCTGCTCAAAGCAGTGCGCCATTTTAAATCTCCTGATTTTTTCTTTGCTAAATTTTACGAACTACTCCAGCACTACCGGCACTTTCTCCTAATCCGGCTCCGCTATGCAGACCATCAACTGGTGGACGAATTCCTTGAACGGCATAAAGATGCTTTCGAGCAATCCCGACGAATTAATGAACAATTACACCAGGCTACCCGAGACATTATCCAACAGTATTCCGACAATTCAGCAGAATCTATTCAATGGGAGAAATGGCTGGATCAGATTTTCTACGACGAGCGGCTTGATGGGTACAACCGCTACATGGCATTGGTCCGGCTAACATTCATTAGCTTCAATTATCGCAAACTCGATGCCCTCGAAGCGCGTTTTGATTATCTCGACCGCATATTATCAGAAGGCAAGTTTTATTCCAAGCGCATCCTACTCAACTACTACCACCTCCGCATGCTCCTACATGCGCGCTTGCGCGAAACCGACCGCGCTGTGCACTATGGCTACCTCTCCATCCGCGGTCGGACGCACGACTATCTCTTCTATGTCAATAACCTCAGCGCGGTATTACTGCGTGCAGGAAGATACCAGGAAGCCCTGGTGATGATGCGGGGGGCTATAGGCGAAATCAGGGAAACCAAAAATTTTTACAATAAAATCGGATTCGTCGCATTTTATGTCAAGTCCCTCGCTTTCAATCAGATGCATCGAAATGCAGAAAGCTATGCCGAATCCTTTTTGAAAGCCTATGAGCGGGAAATTTTGCAATATCGTTGGCACACCTTCTTTGCCGCCTATCTGGAAACCCT